>NZ_JAVIWK010000001.1:1557804-1864206 GCF_034314165.1 Pseudomonas sp. Bout1
AGTATGCCCTCGGCTACCGCTGGGACATCGTCCTGCGCGGCCGCGACGCCACGCCGATGGAGAAATGAGATGAGCCTCAACGCGACGACTTCCCACACCGTAGGGCCGTATTACCACATCGGCCTCACCTGGCTGAACCGCGAAGACCTGACCGTCGCCGCCACCCTCGGCGAGCGCGTGGCGATCACCGGCCGGGTGGTGGATGGCAACGGTGATGTGGTCAACGACGCCATGCTGGAAGTCTGGCAGGCCAATGCGGCCGGCAAGTACGACCATCCTGAAGATGAGCAGGACAAACCGGTGGACCCGAACTTTGAAGGTTTTGGCCGGGTGCCGGTGGATGCCGAAGGGCGTTTTCGCTTTACCACGATCAAGCCGGGCAGTGTGCCGGGGTTGAAGGGCACCACCCAGGCGCCGCACCTGGTGGTGCTGGTGTTTGCCCGAGGGCTGGTGAAGCACCTGCTGACGCGGATTTATTTTGACGGTGAGGCGGCGAATGGGGATGACGCGCTGCTGGCGTGTGTACCGCAGGAGCGGCGGCGCACGTTGATCGCCAAGGCGGATGCAGCGGGTGTGTATCAGTGGAATGTGATTTTGCAGGGCACAGACGAGGAGACGGTGTTCTTCGATTATTGAGTTGGCTGCGGATTTATCGCAGGCAAGCCAGCTCCCACAGGGGAATGCATTCCAAATGTGGGAGCCGGGCTTGCCCGCGATGAGGCCGGCCCAGGCAACAAATATCCAAAAGTCTGCTTGCGGAACAGGGTTGTTGCAAAGTATGTCTAGGCTATAACCGTTCCCATTGAGTGAAAAACCATGACAACAAAAACCAGTCACTACACCGGAGAAGAACGCAGCAAAAGGATCTTTGCGATTGTCGGTGCCTCCTCCGGCAACCTTGTCGAATGGTTCGACTTCTACGTCTATGCCTTCTGCGCCATCTACTTCGCCCCGGCGTTTTTCCCGTCGGAAAACCCCACCGTGCAACTCTTGAATACCGCTGGCGTGTTCGCCGCCGGCTTCCTGATGCGCCCTATCGGCGGCTGGCTGTTCGGCCGGGTGGCGGATAAACACGGACGCAAGAATTCCATGATGATCTCGGTGCTGATGATGTGCGCCGGCTCCCTGGTCATCGCCTTTTTGCCCACCTATAAAGATATCGGCGCCTGGGCCCCGGCCTTGCTGCTGGTCGCCCGGCTGTTCCAGGGCCTGTCGGTAGGTGGCGAATACGGCACCACCGCCACCTACATGAGTGAAGTCGCGCTCAAGGGCCAGCGCGGCTTCTTCGCCTCGTTCCAGTACGTGACCCTGATCGGCGGGCAACTGCTGGCGGTGTTGGTGGTGGTGATCCTGCAACAGATCCTCACCGAAGACGAATTGCGCGCCTGGGGCTGGCGGATTCCGTTTGTGATCGGCGCCATTGCGGCAGTGATCTCGCTGTTGCTGCGCCGCACCCTGAAAGAAACCACCAGCAAGGAAATGCGTGAGGACAAGGACGCCGGCAGCATTGCCGCGCTGTTCCGCGATCACAAGGCGGCGTTTATCACCGTACTCGGCTATACCGCCGGCGGCTCGCTGATTTTCTACACGTTCACCACCTACATGCAGAAGTACCTGGTGAACACCGCCGGGATGCACGCCAAGACCGCCAGCTACATCATGACCGGCGCGCTGTTCTTCTACATGTGCATGCAGCCGCTGTTCGGCATGCTGGCGGACAAGATTGGCCGCCGTAACTCGATGCTGTGGTTCGGCGCCCTGGGCACGCTGTGCACGGTGCCGATCCTGCTCACCCTGAAAACCGTCAGTAGCCCGTTCCTGGCCTTTGTGTTGATCACCCTGGCGCTGGCCATCGTGAGCTTCTACACCTCCATCAGCGGCCTGGTGAAGGCCGAAATGTTCCCGCCACAAGTGCGCGCACTGGGCGTGGGCCTGGCGTATGCGGTGGCGAACGCGATCTTCGGTGGTTCAGCGGAGTATGTGGCCTTGGGTCTCAAGTCCATGGGCATGGAAAACACCTTTTACTGGTACGTCACGGCGATGATGGCGGTGGCGTTTCTGTTCAGCTTGCGCCTGCCCAAAGAGGCGGCGTACTTGCACCACGATCTGTAACCGGCTGGCGCATGCCCGTTGCCGGGTATGCGCCACCTAGGGATGTGTTATGACGATGCGCACGAGCAACCAACTGTTCGACGCCTATTTCACCGCCAACAGCATGGCCGAAGTGTTCTGCGACCAAGGGCGCTTGCAGGGCATGCTGGATTTCGAAGCCGCGCTGGCCCGGGCCGAGGCCCAGGTCGGGTTGATCCCGCAAGCGGCCGTCGCGCCGATTGCCCAGGCTTGCCTCGCTTCCCTCTACGATGTCGATGCCCTCGGCGAGGCGATTGCCACGGCGGGCAACTCGGCGATTCCGTTGGTCAAGGCCCTCGGCAAGTTGATCGCCAGCGAAGATGCCGGCGCGGAACGTTATGTGCATTTGGGTGCTACCAGCCAGGATGTGATGGACACTGGCCTGGTGCTGCAACTGCGCAGCGCGGTCGAGCTGATCGAGCATGATTTGGCGCGCCTGGGCGGTATCCTTGCCGCACAGGCGCAGCGATATGCAACTACTCCATTGGCTGGCCGCACCTGGCTGCAGCATGCAACGCCGGTCACGCTGGGCATGAAGATCGCCGGCTGGCTCGGCGCAGTCACTCGCAATCGCCAGCGCCTGGGCGAACTCAAGCCGCGGTTGCTGGTGCTGCAATTTGGTGGTGCGTCCGGCACCCTGGCGGCCCTGGGCGAACAGGCGATGCCGGTGGCGCAAGCGCTGGCCGCCGAGTTGCAACTGGGCCTGCCGGAGCAACCCTGGCACACCCAGCGCGACCGCCTGGTGGAGTTTGCCTCGCTACTCGGCCTGATCGCCGGCAGCCTTGGCAAACTGGGCCGCGACATCAGCCTGCTGATGCAGACTGAAGCGGCGGAAGTCTTCGAGCCGTCGGCCCCCGGCAAAGGCGGCTCCTCGACCATGCCCCACAAGCGCAACCCGGTGGGCGCCGCCGTGCTGATCAGTGCCGCAACCCGCGTGCCGGGCCTGGTGGCCACGATGTTCAGCGCCATGCCCCAGGAGCACGAACGCAGCCTGGGCCTGTGGCACGCCGAATGGGAAACCTTGCCAGAGATTTGCCGGCTGGTGTCCGGTGCGTTGCACCAGGCGCTACTGGTGAGTGAAGGGCTGGAAGTCGACCGCGAGCGCATGGCGCAGAATCTCGACTTGACCCAGGGCCTGGTACTGGCCGAGGCGGTCAGCATCGTCCTCGCCCAACGCCTGGGCCGCGAAACCGCGCACCATCTGCTGGAACAATGCTGCAAGCGTGCCGTCTCCGAGCACCGTCACCTGCGGGTGGTGCTGGGCGATGAACCGCAAGTAACCGCCGAGCTTTCGGCCGCCGAACTGGACCGCCTGCTGGACCCGGCGCACTACCTCGGCCAGGCGCAAACCTGGGTTACCCGAGCCGTGGCCGAACATTTTGCTTTGACTGCCTGAGGAGGCTGCTGTGGGATTTGTACAACTCGCCGATGGCGAACTGAACTACCAACTCGATGGCCCCGAAGACGCACCAGTGTTGGTGCTGTCCAACTCCCTGGGCACCGACCTGCACATGTGGGACAGCCAGATCGAGGCGTTCACGCAACACTTTCGGGTACTGCGTTTTGATACCCGTGGCCACGGCAAATCCCTGGTTACCGAAGGCCCCTACAGCATCGAGCAATTGGGCGGTGACGTGTTGGCGTTGCTGGATGCTTTGCGGGTCGAACGTGCGCATTTCTGCGGGCTGTCCATGGGCGGCCTGATCGGTCAGTGGCTGGGGATCCATGCGGGTGAGCGTTTGCTCCGGCTGGTGGTATGCAACACAGCAGCGAAAATCGGCACGCCCGATATCTGGAATCCACGGATCGAGATGGTCCTGCGCGATGGGGCGGCAGCGATGGTTGCCCTGCGTGACGCGTCGATCGCACGCTGGTTCACCGCCGACTTTGCCGAGGCACATCCTGACCAGGCCAAGCTAATCACCGACATGCTGGCAGCAACCAACCCCGAAGGTTATGCCGCAAATTGCGCGGCCGTGCGCGATGCGGATTTGCGTGAGCAACTGTCGTCCATCAAGGTGCCGACCCTGGTGATTGCCGGCAGCGAAGATGCAGTCACGCCGCCTTCCGGTGGGCACTTTATCCAGGAACACGTGAAGGGCGCCGAGTACGCCGAGTTCTACGCCGCGCACCTGTCCAACGTGCAAGCCGGTGCGGTGTTCAGCGACCGTGTGCTGGAATTTCTGCTATCGCGCTGAGTATCGCTGAACCCTGTGGCGAGGGAGCTTGCTCCCGTTGGGCTGCGTAGCAGCCCCTGAGCAGCCGCAACCCAACTATTTGTAAAACCCTGCAGCGGCCTCACTGGGGTCGCTGCGCGACCCAACGGGAGCAAGCTCCCTCGCCACAGGTATGTGCCTGTCGTCACCGTTGCATGAGGAGCGTTTTGTGGACGAGAAACAACGTTATGCCGACGGCCTGCAAGTGCGCCGCGAAGTGCTGGGCGATGCCCACGTCGACCGCAGCCTCAACGCCCTGACCGAGTTCAACAGCGAGTTCCAGGAAATGATCACCCGCCACGCCTGGGGTGATATCTGGACCCGCCCGGGGCTGCCGCGGCATACCCGCAGCCTGATCACCATCGCCATGCTCATCGGCATGAACCGCAGCGAAGAGCTGAAGCTGCACCTGCGCGCCGCCGCGAGCAACGGTGTGACCCGCGCCGAGATCAAGGAAGTGCTGATGCAGAGCGCGATCTATTGCGGCATTCCGGCGGCGAATGCGACGTTTCACTTGGCCGAGTCGGTGTGGGATGAGTTGGGGGTAGAGTCGCGCGCCTAGTGCGAGTCAGCGTCCCATACCCAATTCCACACGCCGGGCAGATGCACGACTTCGTCGGCGCTTTTTACCGTGCGGGCCATGGCGGCTCGCTGCAAGGTTGCCCGGTCGGTGTAGAAAGGCTGTGTGGCGAGGGGCACGCCATTGATATGGGCGCTGTCCAGCAGGATTTGCAGGTATTCCTTCAAGTGCCAGGCGGTGTAGCGGTTGATATCGTGGAAGGTCACCACCACCGGGATCACGCCGTCCACCGTCGGTAATTCACCCCGCGCAATGCGCTCGCGCACCACCGACAGTTGGCGGATCAGGTTTTCTCGTCGTCGCGGGCTGCCATTGAACACCCAGATCACCCCATCGTTTGCACTCAGGTCGGTGAGCAGCACATGCATGCCATGCTGTTGATAGGCGGCGAAGGTGCGCTTGTCGTAGTTCCAGAACGGTGGACGTACCAGCGTGGGCGGTTGGCCAGTGATGGATTGGAGTGTCGACGAACCCAGGCTGAGGTAGTGCTCCAGTTCAACCGGATTTTGCGAGCGATGATTACTGTGCCACGGAGTCGCGGTATGGAAACCCAGGATATGACCGGCCGCGTATTCGCGCTCCATGGTCTTGTAGCCACGCGGGTTGCCGCCAGAGCGGGGCGCCTCGGTCTGCAGGAAGAACACTGCCTTGATCCCCGGTTGTATCGGGTTTTTCGCCAGGTCCGCCATTACCGAACGGCTGGGGTTCATAAAACCCGATGCGCTGGGGCCATCATCGAAGGTCAGTAAAAAACGGATCGGCGCTTCGGTTTGCAGGCGTTGTTCGGTTTGCGGTGTGAGCGCCAAGGGCGGGCCGATGCAGCCGCTGAGCGTCAGGGCCAGGGCCAATACGGCCGATACGGTGGCGAAGTGTTTCATGGCGGACTCGAAAGACGTTGGCTGCGGGGTCGGGTCATCCATGACACGCGCGCACCATACAGCAAGTCTGTCGAGGCTTTACAGCAGGCTTATCGGGTAACTGACGATCAACCGGTTTTCATCAAACTCGTTGTTGCTGTAGTCCCTGCGCATGCTGGAGTTGCGCCAGCGCAGATTGAGATCCTTCAGCGTTCCGCTCTGTACCACGTAGGCCACTTCGCTTTCCCGTCCCCATTCCCTGCCATCGGTCACGGTGCCGCTGTGTACGTTGCTGCCGCTGATATAGCGGTTCATCAACGTCAGGCCCGCAATACCCAGGGCGGCAAAGTTGTAGTCATGGCGTACCTGCCAGGATTTTTCCCGGGCGTTGTCGTAGCTGGCGTTGTAGCTGTCGTTGGCCAGGGTACCGCCGCTGGTGCCATTGACGCGCATCCAGGCGCTCTTGCCTGTGAGCTTTTGCAGGCCGAGGTAGAAGGTGTTACCGCCGTACCGGGCCGAGAACAGTCCGGACCAGGTCTTGTTGTCGAGGTCTCCGGCGCGGGCGCTGCCGTCGTCCTTGCCATAGAAGAATCCAAGGTTGGCGCCCAGCGTCCAGTCGCCCACAGGCTGGCTGTGGATCAGGTTGAGGTATTGCTGGCTGTAGATGTCCTTGAGTTGGGCGTTCCACACGCCCACTTGGGTGTGTTTGTTGTTGAACGCATATTCGCCACCCTGGAAGTTGAACCGGTCGGAGGTGAACGCGGCTTTTCCGAACATCGACATGTCAGTCATGCTGCTGTCGTCCCGCGGGCTGTTGGCGCGGAACTGGCCGCCATAGAGGGTCAGGCCGGCGATTTCCCGGGAGGTGATTTGCCCGCCGCGCAGGGTTTGCGGCAAGGAGCGGCCATCGTCCGAACGCAGGATAGGCAGCACCGGCATCCATTCGCCGACCTTTACTTCGGTCTTGGAAATTCGCGCCTTGAACGCAACACCGAGGCGCCCGAAGTTATCGGCGGGCTCGCCATCACGGTCCAGCGGCAGGAGTTGGGTGCCGCCGGTACCGCGACCACCATCGAGCTTCTGCGCATACAAACCCAGTACGTCCATGCCGAACCCGACGGTGCCTTGGGTAAAGCCGGACCTGGCGTCGAGAATGAAACTTTGGGTCCACTCCTGGGCGCCGCCCTGGGCCTTGGCCGGGTTGGTGTAGTTACGGTTGAAGAAGAAGTTGCGCAGGTTGAGGTTGGCGCTGGCGTCTTCCAGGAAGCCGTGTTCTTCGGCGAGGACGGGAAAGGCGAGGCTGGCAACAGCGGCCGCCAGCAATAGCTGGCGCGGATGAACGATGCTCATGGCGTTGGACCTGTTGTTATTGGGGTTATGCAGGTGCGGGCCATGGTGCGGGGCGGTATGGGGCGATGAAAGTGGGGGAGAGCGGGTTGTGGGCGATGATCGAACGTAAAGTCATGGGCATAAAAAAACCGCTTCCTGTGAGGGAAGCGGTTTCTTTTTGCTACGGCGTTATCAGAACAACTTCAGCGCCGGTGCTTCTTCTTTCAACGGCTCGTTCTTCGCGGTCTGCTCGTTCCAGCCACCACCGAGGGCCTTGTACAGGTTGACCTCGCTGTTGAGTTGCGCCAGGCGGTCAGTGATCAGCGATTGCTGGGCACTGAACAGTTGGCGCTGGGCATCCAGGAACGTCAGGTTGCTGTCGACACCAATGCGGTAGCGACGCTCGGCCAGGCGGTAGTAATCCTGGTTGGCCGCGACGAAGCCACGTTGGGCGTCCAGTTGCTCCTTGTAGGTCTCACGTGCGGCAAGGCCGTCGGAGACTTCCTGGAAGCCGGTCTGGATCGCTTTCTCGTAGTTGGCGACGTTGATCTCTTTCTGGATTTTGGAGTAATCCAGGCTGGCGCGCAGGCTGCCGGCGTTGAAGATCGGGATGTTGATTTGCGGCGCGAACGACCAGGTACCCGAGCCGCCCTTGAACAGGCCGCCCAGGGTCGGGCTCGCGGTGCCGGCGCTGGCGGTCAGGGTGATGCTCGGGAAGAACGCAGCCCGTGCCGCACCGATGTTGGCGTTGGCCGCCTTGAGGTTGTACTCGGCTTGCAGGATGTCGGGACGACGTTGCAGCAGGTCCGACGGCAGGCCGGCCGGTACTTCGCTCAACAGGTTGTCAGCCAATGGCTGGCTGACGATGTTCGCCGGCAAGCCGGTGCCCAGCAGCAGGGTCAGGCTGTTTTCGTCCTGGGCCACCTGGCGGGTGTAACGCGCCAGTTGCACCCGGGCGTTTTCCACCGAGGTACGGGCCTGGCTCAGGTCCAGGGCCGACGCCACGCCAACTTCGTTGCTGCGCGAGGTGAGCTTGTAGCTCTGTTCGAACGCACCGAGGGTGTCCTGGGTGAGCTTGAGCAGTTCCTTGTCGGCCTGCCAGGTCAGGTAGGCGTTGGCCACGCTGGCCACCAGGCTGATCTGGGTGCTGCGGCGCGCTTCTTCGGTGGCGAAGTATTGTTGCAGCGCTTGCTCGCTCAGGCTGCGAACCCGGCCGAACAGGTCCAGCTCATAAGAGCTGATCCCGAGGCCAGCGGAGTATTGACTGGAGATGCCCGCTTCGCCGGTCTGTGACAGTTTGGCCGGGGTGCGCGAACGGCTGCCGCTACCTGTGGCCGAAATGGCAGGGAACAGGTCGGCACGCTGGATCTGATACTGCGCGGCATACGCGTCGATATTCAGGGCCGCGACACGCAGGTCGCGGTTGTTCACCAATGCAGTCTGGATCAGCTGTTGCAGGGCAGGGTCATGGAAAAACTGCTTCCAGCCTTGCTCGGCAGCGGCCTGGCCCGGCGCCTGGGCCGACGAATACGCCGGCCCCTGCGGGAACTGCGCGGCTACCGGCGCTTCAGGGCGCTGGTAGTCCGGGATCAGCGAGCAGCCACTGAGCACGAATGCCGTGACGGCTAGGGAAAGTAGCGACTTGCTCATTGGCCAGCCTCTTTAGGAGTTTGCTTGGTTTCAGTCTTTTTACGCTCGCCGGCGGAGGACACGGTTGCATAGAACAGTGGCACCCAGAAGATCGCCAGGACGGTGGCCGTGATCATACCGCCAATTACGCCGGTACCGATCGCATGCTGGCTGCCTGAACCCGCGCCCGTGGAGATCGCCAGTGGCAGTACGCCGAGCATGAACGCCATGGAGGTCATGATAATCGGGCGCAGACGCATACGGGATGCCTCGATTGCCGCCTCGACAATGCCTTTGCCTTGCTCGTGAAGCTCTTTGGCGAACTCCACGATCAGGATGGCGTTTTTCGCCGCCAGGCCCACCGTGACCAACAGGCCCACCTGGAAGAACACGTCGTTGGACAGTCCCCGCAGGCTGGTGGCGATCAGCGCACCGATCACACCCAGCGGTACAACCAGAATCACCGCAATCGGGATCGACCAGCTTTCGTACAGTGCCGCGAGGCACAGGAACACTACCAGCAGCGACAGGGCGTACAGCGCAGGTGCCTGGGAGCCAGACAGGCGTTCTTCGTACGACAGGCCGGTCCAGGAGTAACCAACGCCGGCTGGCAGGTCCTTGGCAATGCGTTCGACTTCCGCCATTGCATCACCGGTACTGTAACCAGGTGCCGGGGTACCGAGGATTTCCATCGCCGCTACACCGTTATAGCGCGAGAGTTTCGGCGAACCGAAGATCCACTTGCCCGAGGAGATGGCCGACAGGGGCACCATCTTGCCGGAGGTGCTGCGCACGTACCATTTGTCCAGGTCTTCCGGAGACATACGGCTGGCGGCGTCGCCTTGTACATACACCTTCTTCACACGACCGCGGTCGATGAAGTCGTTGACGTAGCTGCCACCCAAGGCAATCGCCAGGGTTTGCTGGATGTCCGCCAGGCTGATGCCCTGGGCACTGGCCTTCTCGTCGTCAACGGTCAGCTCGTACTGCGGCTCATCGTTCACGCCGTTGGGGCGCACGCCCGCCAGGACCTTGCTTTGCGCTGCCGCACCGAGGAACTGGTTACGTGCAGCCATCAGCTTGTCGTGGCCGACACCACCCTGGTCTTGCAGGAACACGTCGAAGCCGGTGGCGTTACCCAACTCCAGAACCGAAGGCGGCACGATGGCAAATACCATGGCGTCCTTGAAGGCTCCGAAGAAATAACCCTGGGCACGCTTGGCCACTTCAAATACCGATTGGGTCGAATCACGCTCGCCCCACGGCTTGAGCATCACAAACGCGAGGCCCGAACTCTGGCCACGACCGGCGAAGTTGAAGCCGTTGACGGTAAACACCGACTTCACGGCCTTGCCTTCGCCTGGCTCGCCTTCCTTGTCATGCAGCAGGAAGGCACGCATGTCGTCGATGACTTTTTGCGTACGTTCAGCCGAAGAACCGACCGGCGTCTGCACTTGGGCAAAGATCACACCCTGGTCTTCCTCAGGCAGGAACGCGCTTGGAATACGGGTGAACATCCAGATCATGCCGGCAAGGATCAACGCATAGACCAGGAACGCTGGAATCTTGTGCTTGATCATCGCGCCCACGCCGCGCTCGTACTTCAGTACGCCGCTGTCGAAGGTGCGGTTGAACCAGCCGAAAAAGCCGCGCTTGGGCTGGCCGTGTTTTTCCGGGTCGATCGGCTTGAGCATGGTGGCGCACAGGGCCGGGGTGAAGATCAGGGCAACCAGTACCGACAACGCCATCGCCGAAACAATGGTGATGGAGAACTGCCGGTAGATCACACCGGTTGAACCACCGAAGAACGCCATCGGCAACAGTACCGCCGACAGTACCAGCGCAATACCCACCAGGGCGCCCTGGATCTGGCCCATGGACTTGATCGTTGCTTCTTTTGGCGACAGATGCTCCTCGGCCATCACCCGTTCGACGTTTTCCACCACGACGATGGCGTCATCCACCAGCAAGCCGATGGCCAGGATCATGCCGAACATGGTCAGGGTGTTGATGGTGAAACCGAACGCCGCCAGGATCCCGAAGGTACCCAGCAATACCACCGGTACGGTCATGGTGGTGATGATGGTGGCGCGGAAGTTCTGCAGGAACAGGAACATTACCAGGAACACCAGCACGATCGCCTCGACCAGGGTGTCAACAACACCGGAGATCGATTCGGTCACTACCGGCGTGGTGTCATACGGCACCACAGCCTTCATGCCTGGCGGGAAAAACGGTTCCAGGGATGCCACGGTGGCGCGGATGGCCTTGCCGGTGTCCAGGGCGTTGGCGCCGGCGGCCAGCTTGATCGCCATGCCGGAAGCCGGCTTACCGTTAAACTGCGCACTGATGCTGTAGTTCTGGCCGCCCAGTTCGATCCGCGCAACGTCACGCAGGCGAACCTGCGAGCCGTCGGTGTTGACCTTCATCAGGATCTTGCCGAACTCATCAGCCGATTGCAGACGCGTCTTGCCGATGATGGTGGCGTTCAGCTGGGTGCCGGGCAGGGCAGGCAGGCCGCCCAATTGGCCGGTGGCCACCTGAACGTTCTGGGCCGAGATGGCAGCGCTGACGTCAACCGGCGTCAACTGGTAGTTGTTCAGCTTGGCCGGGTCTAGCCAGATACGCATGGCGTACTGCGAACCGAAGACCTGGAAGTCACCTACGCCAGCCGTGCGGGAAATCGGATCCTGGATGTTGGACACGATGTAGTTGGACAGGTCGTCCTTGGTCATGCTGCCGTCTTCCGACACCAGACCGATCACCATCAGGAAGTTCTTCACCGACTTGGTCACGCGAATACCCTGCTGTTGCACTTCTTGCGGCAGCAGTGGGGTCGCCAGGTTCAGTTTGTTCTGCACCTGAACCTGGGCGATATCCGGGTTGGTACCCTGGTTGAACGTCGCGGTGATGGTCATGCTGCCGTCGGAGTTACTGTCCGAGGCGACATAACGCAGGTTGTCGATACCGTTGAGCTGTTGCTCGATGACCTGCACCACGGTGTCCTGCACGGTTTGTGCGGACGCGCCCGGGTAGGTCACCTGGATGTCGATGGCGGTCGGCGCGATGGCCGGGTATTGGTTGATGGGCAACTTCAGGATCGACAGTGCCCCGACCAGCATGATCACCAGGGCAATTACCCAGGCGAAAATGGGACGGTCGATAAAAAATTTCGACATGGATTACTCCCCTTTACCAGCATCGGCAGCAGGCGCTGCAGCAGTGCCGGCGGGTTTAGCGTTGTCAGCGTCCTTGACCTTGACTTCGATGCCCGGCTTGATGAATTGCAGGCCTTCGGTGATCACGCGGTCACCGGCGTCCAGGCCCTTTTCCACCAGCCAGTAGGCGCCGGAGGTGCGGTTGGCAACCAGTACACGTTGCTCGACCTTGTTGTCCTTGTTCACGATCAATGCAGTCGGGACGCCCTTGAGGTCACGGGTCACGCCTTGCTGCGGAGCCAGGATCGCCTTGCTGTTCACACCGGCTTGCAGTTGGGCGTGTACGAACATGCCCGGCAGCAGGGTGTGGTCAGGGTTCGGGAACACGGCGCGCAGGGTCACGGAACCGGTGGTCTGGTTGACCGACACTTCGGAGAACTCCAGCTTGCCGTCCTGGCCGTAAGGCGTGCCGTCTTCCAGGGTCAGCTTGACCTTGGCCGCGTTTTCGCCGGCTTTTTCCAACTGGCCGCTTGCCAGGTCGCGGCGCAGTTTCAGCATTTCAGCCGAGGACTGGGTTACGTCGACATAGATCGGGTCCAGTTGCTGGATCACGGCCATGGCATCGGTCTGGCCATTGCTGACCAGTGCGCCTTCGGTGACCGAGGAACGGCCAATACGCCCGGAGATCGGCGCGAACACTTTGGTGTAGCGCACGTTGATCTGGGCGGTTTGAACGTTTGCTTCGGCGGTCATGCGGTTGGCGACGGCAGTGTCGTATTCCTGACGGCTGACAGCTTGTTCGTCGACCAACTGCTTGTAGCGGTCGGTGATCGACTTGGTCTGGGTCAGGCTCGCCTGTGCGCTTTTCAAGGTGGCGTCATACACCGACGGGTCGATCTGGTAGAGCTGTTGCCCTTCCTTCACGTCACCGCCTTCCTTGAACAGGCGCTTGAGAATGATGCCGTTGACCTGAGGGCGAACCTCGGCAATGCGGAAGGCCGTGGTACGGCCTGGCAGCTCGGATGTCAGGGTAAAGGCTTGAGGTTGAATAGTGACCACGCCGACCTGAGGGGTTTGAGCGGGCGGAGCCGCCTCTTCCTTTTTACATCCGCTGAGCAGCGATGCCAGGGCGACGGCAGTAACCAGGGCGGTAACAGCTGGCTTAAGTTGCATGAAGATCCTCGGGTCAGGCGCGCAGGGTGCGCACAAGAAGTGTGGAAGGGTAAAAAACAGGCACTGAGTAGATAAGTAGCTTGCTACGCAATATACTTACGTTCATGGTTGTTTGTAAACTCTTGACAGGCTTCGCGCAATGTAGACAAAGCACTGCCCAAAGCCTCGATTCTAGTACGTTCGGCGCCCTTGAAGGCGTCGTCCCACAATTATTCAGATGGTCGTTAACGCAGGTTGAGTCTGCGTTACCGATCACCCCAAGCCTTCTGATTGAGGTTCTACTGCCATGGTTCGTCGTACCAAAGAGGAAGCTCAGGAAACGCGCAGCCAGATCCTTGAAGCGGCCGAGCAAGCCTTTTACGAGCGTGGGGTTGCGCGTACCACGCTGGCGGACATCGCCGCGTTGGCAGGCGTGACGCGCGGTGCTATCTATTGGCATTTCAGCAACAAGGCCGACCTGGTGCAGGCGATGCTCGATACGCTGCACGAGCCGCTGGATGAATTGGCCAGGGCCAGTGAGAGCGAGGACGAGGTCGATCCGCTGGGTTGCATGCGCAAGCTGCTGATTCATCTGTTCCATCAAGTAGCCCTGGACCCGAAGACCCGGCGCATCAATGAGATTTTGTTTCATAAGTGCGAATTCACCGATGAAATGTGTGATCTGCGCCGTCAGCGCCAGACCGCCAGCCTTGAATGCAACCTGCGCATCGGGCTGACCTTGCGTAACGCGGTCCATCGCGGGCAGCTTCCGGAGAATCTCGATTGCGTACGTGCCGCCGTGTGCATGCACGCTTATATCAACGGAGTTCTCGGCCAATGGCTGCTGGTACCCGACAGTTTCCAGCTGGCCCAAGACGCAGAGCGCTGGGTCGATATCGCGTTGGACATGCTGCGCTTGAGCCCTGGCCTGCGCAATTGAGACAAAATGGGTAATTGCGACCAGTTGTGTCAACAATAAAGACCCAGGGTGGTCAATCAGCCTTTTCGCTGATTTTGTGGGGTGACTTTATATACGGGCTGGCGGGCGGTTGATAGGTAGTTGGCTAAGTATTTTGTAGCGATATTGTTGCAAGGCTGTGAAGGAATGTTTCCCGCCGTGCATAAAAAAGCCCCGGCTCTCGCAAGCCGGGGCTTTTTCGTTTCAGCAGATCACAGTGCCAGGGTTGGATAGTCGATGTAGCCGACCGGGCCTTTGGCGTAGAACGTCTCTGGATGGGCTTCGTTCAGCGGCGCATCGGCCCTCAGGCGAGCTGGCAGGTCCGGGTTGGCGATAAATGGCACGCCGAATGCCACCGCGTCCGCCTTGCCCGAGGCCAGCCAGGCGTTGGCGCTGTCCTTGGTGAAGCGCTCGTTGGCGATGTACGGGCCACCGAAGGCTGCTTTGAGTTGTGGGCCGAGGCTGTCGCCCGCTTCCTTTTCACGGGAGCAGATGAACGCGATGCCACGCTTGCCCAGCTCTTTGGCGACGTAGGTGAAGGTTTCCGACAGGTTGGTGTCGCCCATGTCATGGGAGTCGGCGCGCGGTGCGAGGTGCACACCCACACGGCCGGCGCCCCAGACTTCAATCACCGCGTCAGTCACTTCGAGCATCAGGCGGGCACGGTTTTCCAGGGAACCACCATAGTTGTCGGTACGCTGGTTGGTGCTGCTTTGCAGGAACTGGTCAAGCAGGTAGCCGTTTGCGCCGTGAACTTCCACACCGTCAAAACCGGCAGCCTTGGCGTTTTCGGCGCCTACACGGTAAGCGTCGACGATGTCGGCGATTTCAGCGGTTTCCAGGGCGCGTGGCGTTGGGTAGTCGGCCAGTGGGCGCACCAGGCTGACGTGGCCCTTAGGTTGGATGGCACTTGGCGCGACCGGGGTTTCGCCGTCCAGGTACGACTCATGGGAGATGCGGCCAACGTGCCACAGTTGCAGGAAGATCTTGCCGCCCGCGCCGTGTACGGCCTTGGTCACATTGGCCCAGCCGCGAACCTGGTCGTTGGACCAGATGCCGGGGGTGTCCGGGTAGCCCACGCCCATTGGCGTCACGGAAGTCGCTTCGCTGAGGATCAGGCCGGCGGAAGCGCGTTGTACGTAGTATTCAGCCATCAGCGCATTGGGCACGCGACCGGCGTCGGCACGGCAGCGGGTCAGTGGCGCCATGATGATGCGGTTCGACAGTTCCAGGTCGCCGAGCTTGATTGGATCGAAAATAGTCGTCATGGGATACACCCTTCTCTTTAGTTGATCAGTTAGTCGCGGGGGCCAGGTCGGCATCGCCGCTCTGACGGAAAGTAATCAGGGTTACCAGCAGCGCGAGCACCGCCAGGGCAGCAGCGGCCAGGGGCACGCTGGTCAGGCCGAAGCCATGGGCAATCACGCTGCCGCCCACCCAGGCGCCGAGGGCGTTGCCGACGTTGAAGGCGCCGATGTTCAAGGTGGACACCAGGTTCGGAGCGGCCTTGCCAAAGGTCACCACGTTGATTTGCAGCGCCGGTACGGCGGCAAACGAGGCGGTGGCCCAGAGGAACAGGGTGATTTCGGTCGGGATCACGGCCACGCTGGTCCAGGTCAGTACCGTGGATACCACCGCCATGCTGATGAATACGCCGATCAGGGTGGCGGCCAGGCGCTTGTCTGCCAGCTTGCCGCCGATGATGTTGCCGACGGTCAGGCCCAGGCCGATCAGCAGCAGGGTCCAGGTCACGCCTTTGGGCGAGACGCCAGTTACGTCACCCAACAACGGCGCGACATAAGTGAAGAGGGTGAACATCGAGGCCGCGAACAGTGCGGTCATGCTCAGGGAGAGCCAGATGCCGGCGCCCTTTAGTGCTCTGAGTTCGGCGCGCATGTCGAGTTTTTCCTCGTCACGCTTGGCCGGCAGGAAGCGGATCAGGCCGATCAAGGCGATCACACCAATCACGGTCACTGCCCAGAAGGTCGAGCGCCAGCCGGCTTCCTGGCCCAGCGCAGTACCCAGCGGCACGCCGAGCACGTTGGCCAGGGTCAAGCCGGTGAACATCAGCGCCACAGCCGAAGCACGCTTGTTGGCCGGCACCAGGTTGGCAGCAACCACCGAACCGATACCGAAGAAGGCCCCGTGGCAGAGCGCGGTGACCACACGGGCAAACATCAGCACGTTGTAGTCACTCGCCAGGGCGCAGAGCAGGTTGCCGATGATGAAGATGCCCATCAACGCTACCAGGGCGGCCTTGCGCGGCAGCTTGGCGGTGGCCAGTGCCATGAACGGCGCACCGATGGCTACGCCCAGGGCGTAACCGGTCACCAGCCAGCCGGCGCCGGGAATCGAGACACCGAGGTCGGCCGCCACATCGGGCAACAGGCCCATGATGACGAACTCGGTGGTACCGATGGCGAAGGCGCTTAAGGCCAGGATGAGTAGCGAGAGAGGCATTGTTGGGTCCTTGTTACAGCGGTGTGCTGAGTTCTTCGGTGAGCGCTTTGAGGAAGGCTTGGATCACATCCTCATTGCGTTTGAAAAAGTGCCATTGGCCGGCCTTTTGGCTGCTGATCAGCCCTGCGCGTTGCAGGTTGGCCAGGTGCGCCGACACGGTGGACTGGGACAGGCCACAGCGCTGGTCGATCTGCCCGGCGCAAATGCCGTGCTCGTGGTGGTGGATCTGATCGGGGAATTGGGTTTTCGGGTCTTTCAGCCAGTTGAGGATGTCTCGCCGTACTGGGTGCGCCAGGGCTTTTATTATTTCGTCGAGGTCGATGGACATGGCAGTGATGCTCGGGTTTGTAAAACGTTATATCGCGATGAGGCGAACTTTAAATCGTTGTATTCCGATATACCAATATGATTTTGGTCTTAAGCCAGATTAAATCGATATATCGGGTTATAACGATACGTTGACGGCAGTGTTAGACTGCGCGCCATGAATTATCTCGCACATCTGCACCTGGGCGGCGAACTTCCTGCTCAATTGCTCGGCAGCCTGTATGGCGACTTTGTTAAAGGGCGCCTGCAAGGCGAGTTCAGCCCGCAAATCGAGTCGGCGATTCAGTTGCACCGCTCGATCGATCGCTACACCGACAGCCACCCGCTGATAGGGGAGGCGTTGTCGCGCTTCACCCTCACCCGACGCCGCTACGCCGGGATCGTCCTCGATGTGTTTTTCGACCACTGCCTGGCGCGGGATTGGGCGTTGTACGCCGACCAGCCGCTGGAGCGGTTTACCTCCCGGGTTTACCGGGTGCTCGCTGAAGAACCGGCGCTGCCGGGGCGGCTGGCGCAGATTGCGCCGTATATGGCGGCGGATGACTGGTTGGGTTCATACCGCGAGTTCGAGGTGATGGAGCAGGTACTGCGGGGCATCGGCCGGCGCCTGACACGGCCCGAGGAGCTGGGCCATGCCATGCAGGAGTTGCGGGCGCTGTACGAGCCGTTGAGCGAGGACTTCCGGGTGTTTTACCCGCAGTTGCAGCAGTTCTCAAACAGCCAGTTGGCAGCACAACTTTAAATGTGCTCGCTTTAAGCCGCGAATGCTGGCCGGGTTGGCATTTGCTCGGCCTCAGGAAGCGCGCCGAACAACGCCTTCTGCACCGCTTGCTGCGCCTGGAACGCCAACGCCGCACGCTCCTGCCCGGCGCAGGCAATCGGCTTGAGCAGGTGGATTTCCACATCGCCCTGGTCATTGCCAAACAAACGCATCAGGTGCGAGAGCAAATCATCGTCGCCAATGAACGGTGCCAGCGGGTCGATGTTGCCGTCACGCCGGTAACGAATCGCCACCGGTTGCAGCGACACGTCGGCATCGATCGCACTGGCCAATAACCGGCCGTGGAATGTACGCAGGGCGCGGCCATCGGTGGTGGTGCCTTCCGGGAACATCAACAGCGGGTGTTGTTGCTCCAGGTGGCGGGTCATCTGTTTGCGGATCAGTTGGCTGTCACCCGAGCCCCGGCGGATAAACAGGCTGCCGGCCTTGGCTGCCAGCCAGCCCGCCACCGGCCAGGTTCGCACCTCGGCCTTGGACAGGAACGACATCGGCGCCACCATCCCCAGCAATGGGATATCGGTCCATGACACATGGTTGCTGACCCACAACATCGACTGCTGCGGCAGCTCACCGTGCACGGTCACGCGAAAGGGCAGGGCGTTGGTCAGCCGTGCCATGAAAAAACGCGACCAGCGCTGTCGGCGCACCATCGAATTGGCGACCCCCACGCGTTCAAACACCCCAAACACAGCGGCCATGGTCAAGCCCAGGGCCACGACTACCAGCACGCGGGCAATCCGCCCGTACACCCGAAGGCGGCTCATCACATGGCTGCCTTGAAGTGGCGGGCATAGCGCGGGCACAACTCGTCGCGTTTGAGCAGGATAAAGACGTCGGCCACCTGGAAGTCTTCGTCCCAGCATGGCTCGCCGCAAATTTTTGCGCCCAGGCGCATATAGGCCTTGAGCAGGGGCGGCATTTCGGCGATGACGTTGGTCGGCAGGTCCAGTGCCGGCAGCGGCTTTTTCGGTTCGGCCCGCAGGTGTTCGTTGCACAGGTAGCGCTCGCGCAAACGCTGCATGATCGCGTGGGCCTGGATGCCGCCGTCGTGCATCGGGATGCTCGCGCAACCCATCAGGTAGCTGTAGCCGCCCTGGTTGAGTACTTCGGCCAACTCGCCCCACAACACGGCGATGGTGCCGCCATTACGGTAGGCGGGGTCGACGCAGGTGCGGCCGATTTCCAGGATTGGGCCTTTGAGGTGGAGCAGGCCGTGGAGGCTGAATTCTTCTTCGCTGTAGAAGCGGCCCAGGGTGCTGGCGGCCTGGTGGTCGAGCAAACGGGTGGTGGCGACGAGTCGACCGCTGTTCAAGTCCCGCACGCCGATGTGGCTGCAGTGAACATCATAGTCATCCATGTCCAGGCCCAGTTCGGCGCCTTTCAGCTTGGCGTTGAATTCGCCGCTGAATACGTTGAACCGCAGGGCTTGGGCTTCCTGCAAGGCTTGGGCGCCGATCAGGCGTTCGGCTTGCAGGCGGCGTTCATTGCCGGTGTCGCTGATGCGGGCGATCTGAGTCATGGCGAGTCTCCGAGTGCCGGCCAGGGTTGCGGCCGGTCGACTTGTTAGTGCCATGTCAGGCTATGTAGGGTGGGTGTCATCTCCATGAAGTTACGGTGACGCTTGGATGACAGGTGTCGGGGGTGGTTTGCGGGGGATTGGGTGTATATCCGTTATTTGGGTGATGGCCGCTATGGGTTCCGCTCTTACAGCGGGTCACTTTTGAAAAGCGCAAAAGTAACCAAAACGCTCTGCCCCGCCTGTCGGCACCTCGCTTAGGCTCGGTGTGCCCTCACTCCGGCATTGCTCCGCGGGCCGCCGCGACGGCCCGTCCCTGGCCCGTCGCGGCTAAACCGGCGTCCTGCCGGTTTACCCGCTCCTCAATCCCTGCGTTCGGCCTCGGGCTGAATGGGGCAGTCAGATCAAAAGCAAGATCAAGAACACAGCGGCCTACAGGCCGGCTTGAGTGTTAAAAGCAAAATCAACAGCGAGCACGCCCGTAGGAGCTGGCTTGCCGGCGATGGCATCACCTCGGTGCATCTGAAAAACCGAGTTGCCTGCATCGCCGGCAAGCCAGCTCCTACGCCTTGCTTTTGCTTTTAACACTCAGGTCGGCTTTCAGGCCGCCGTGCTCTTGCTGTTGACCTTGATCTGCAGGCCCCGTCAACCACGATGGCCGCAAGCAGGCACGGTGGAGCGGGTAAATCGGCAAGGATGCCGATTTAGCCGCGCCGGGCCATGGATGGCCCGTCGCGGCGGCCCGCGGAGACGGGTCTGATTGCGGGCATGCCGAGCCTAAGCGAGGCACCGAGTGGTGGGGCAAAGACCTTTTGGTTACTTTTGGGGCGTTTGCCAAAAGTGACCCGCTGTAAGAGCGGAACCCATAGCGGCCATCACTCAATAACGGATATGTACCCACTCGAAGGCCCAGTAACAAAACCGTCATTCCCCTGGGCTAGGCTCGCGGGCTCGAATGCCCCCCGAGTCCAAGTCCATGTTCAAAGGCCTGCTCTACGCCGCGTTGCTGTTCACCCTGACTGCCCACGCCGAAACCTGGCCGCAGAAGGACTGGTCCCAAGGCCAGCAACTAACAGGCCCGGCCGCCCAGGCCCTGGATGACTACGCCTTCCCACCCCGCGACGACACCACCCGCAAAGGCATCCGCACCGACGCCCTGCTGGTCATCCGCGACGGCCAAATCATCTACGAACGCTACGCCACCCCCACCACCGCCAGCACCCCGCACCTGACCTGGTCCATCAGCAAAAGCCTGATGGCCACCGTCCTGGGCGTCGCATTCAGCGAAAACCGCTTCAAACTCACCGACCCCGCCGCACGCTTTTACCCGCCGATGAAACAACACCCCAGCGTGACCATGGCCGACCTCCTGCACTGGGCCTCGGGCCTCGACTGGCAGGAGGACTACGAATACGCCCCACTGAAGTCCTCAGTGGTCGCAATGCTCTACACCCGAGGCCGTCACGACATGGCCGAGTTCACCGCCGACACCGCCACCTTCAGCGCCCCCGGCCAGGCCTTCCGCTACTCCAGCGGCGACAGCAATATTTTGTCCGCCACCCTCAAAGGCATGCTCGGCCACAAGGCCTACGTCGACTATCCGTGGACCGCCCTGTTCCAGCCACTGGGTATCCGCAACGCCACCTGGGAAAGCGACGCCAACGAAACCTTCGTCGCCTCGTCATACGCCTACCTCACCGCCCGGGATTTGGCACGTGTCGGCCTGCTGATGGCGCGGGACGGTCGTTGGGGCGAGCAACAGTTATTGCCCAAAGAATGGGTCGACTTCAACCGTCGACCTTTCGACAAGTACAAAGCAGGCCAGGACGAAGCCGTCCCCGGCGGCCAATGGTGGCTCAACCGCGAAGTGCAGGGCGCCCCCAAACCCTGGCCGGATGCTCCTGCCGATACCTTCGCCGCCCTCGGGCACTGGGGCCAGGCGCTCTTCGTGATGCCCGAAAAACAGCTGGTGATCGTGCGCTACGGCGACGACCGCGACGGCAGCTATCGCCACAATGAACTGCTCAAGCGCGTCCTCGCGGCGGTGCAACCGTGATCCGCCGTCGCCCCTTCAGCAGCCTGCTGGTTTTGCTGCTACTCGCACTGCTCGGCTGGGGCTGGCACGAGCGGGTCAACCTGCAAGCCTTCCCCGACATCATCGCGGCCTACACCGCCAAGGAGTACTGCTCCTGCCGGTACGTGGAAGGCAATCCCGCCGACTATTGCATGGGTTATGTGAAGCAATACGTGCCCACCAGCACCTTCAGCGACAACCCGGAAATACACCGGGTCACCGCCAGCGGCCTGGGCCGCACCCACAGCGCCCAATGGCTGGGCCAGCGCGAAGGCTGCCGCCTCACACCCTGAGCGATAACACCCACCCTGTGGCTGAGGTTCCACAGGGTGGAACCACCTTTGATTGTCCTCCTGCGCACATCGCGGTTATCTGGCGGTGTGCAACGAAAAAGAACGGGAACACCCGCCTGCGAGGAGAATCACCATGAGCCCACACCAGCACATCCTGGATTGGCTGAGCGATGTTGCCAGCGACCTGCACGCCGTGCGCCAGGACATTCACGCCCACCCCGAACTGGGCTTTGAAGAAAACCGCACCGCCGCCCTCGTGGCGCAATCCCTGCGAAATTGGGGCTATGAAGTGCACACCGGCATCGGCCAGACCGGCGTGGTCGGTGTGCTGCGCAATGGCAGCAGCTCACGCAAGCTCGGTATCCGCGCCGACATGGACGCGTTGCCGATCATCGAAAACACCGGCGCCGCCTATACCAGCCAACACGCCGGCTGCATGCACGCCTGCGGCCATGACGGCCACACCACCATGCTGCTGGGCGCCGCCCGTTACCTGGCCGCGACCCGCCAGTTCGACGGCACCCTGAACCTGATTTTCCAGCCCGCCGAAGAAGGCCAGGGCGGCGCCGAAGCCATGCTCGCCGAGGGCTTGCTGGAGCGTTTCCCCTGCGATGCACTGTTCGGCATGCACAACATGCCGGGCTTGCCCGCCGGCCATCTTGGCCTTCGCGTTGGACCGATGATGGCCTCCCAGGACTTGATCACCGTGACCCTCGAAGGTGTCGGCGGCCACGGTTCCATGCCGCACCTCACAGTCGACCCGTTGGTGGCCGCCGCCAGTATGGTCATGGCCTTGCAGACCGTGGTGGCGCGCAATATCAATGCCCAGGAAGCCGCAGTCGTCACCGTCGGTGCCCTGCAAGCCGGCCAGGCCGCCAACGTGATTCCCCAGCAAGCGTTGTTGCGCCTGAGCCTGCGCGCCCTGGATGCGAGCGTGCGTGAACTGATGCTGGAGCGGGTCAAGGCGATCATCCAGACCCAGGCCGCGAGCTTCGGCTGCACCGCACAGATCGAACATCGCCCGGCCTACCCGGTGCTGGTCAACCACGCGGATGAAACCGAATTCGCCCGCCAGGTCGGCGTCGCCCTGCTCGGTGAAGACGCCGTCGATGGCAACACCACCAAGCTGATGGGCAGCGAAGACTTCGCCTGGATGCTGCAACGCTGCCCCGGCAGCTACCTGTTTATCGGCAACGGCGTCTCGCGGCCGATGGTCCACAACCCCGCCTATGACTTCAACGACGACATCCTGTTGACCGGCGCCGCCTACTGGGGCGCGTTGGCCGAGAGCTGGCTCAAGCCCGCCTGACGAGCACTTTTTTCTGCCGCTGGACCCTTTCCCAACAGGTTGAATGGAGTGTTCCCATGCAGGCTACAAAACACGGTGTATCGCGCACCCGCCAGGTGGTCGCGGCGGTGATCGGCAATGCGCTGGAATGGTATGACTTCATCGTTTATGGCTTTCTCGCCAGCATCATCGCCCGGCAGTTTTTCCCCTCGGAGGATGAATACGCCTCGCTGCTGATGGCGTTGGCGACGTTTGGCGTCGGGTTCTTCATGCGCCCGGTGGGCGGGATTCTGCTCGGCATGTATTCGGACCGCAAAGGCCGCAAGGCTGCGATGCAGTTGATCATCCGGCTGATGACCATCTCCATCGCCTTGATCGCTTTTGCCCCCAGCTACGCCGCCATCGGCATGGGCGCGCCGATGCTGATTGTGGTGGCGCGCATGCTCCAGGGCTTTGCCACCGGCGGCGAATACGCCAGTGCCACGGCGTTTCTGGTGGAAAGCGCACCGGCCCATCGCAAGGGGTTGTACGGTTCCTGGCAGTTGGTGGGGCAGTGCCTGGCGGTGTTTGGCGGCGCAGCGATGGTGGCGTTGGTCACGCACTTTTTCGAACCGCAAACCCTGGAGCTGTGGGGCTGGCGCCTGCCGTTCATCTTCGGCTTGCTGATCGGTCCGGTGGGCTTGTGGATCCGTCGGCACATGGAAGATCCCGAGGAATTTATCGAAGCGCGCAAACAGGCAAAAGGCGCGGCGCCGAGCTTGATGGAGGTCATTCGCGATCACCGCCGCAGCATCTTGGTATCGATGGGCCTGGCGTGTGGGGCGACGGTGTCGTTCTACGTGGTGCTGGTGAATATGCCGACCTTCGCCCACAAGAACCTCGGCCTGCCACTGGACCAGGTGTTGATGGTGCAGATGTTCGCGGTGGCGCTGATGACCGTGGTGATTCCGTTGTCCGGCCTGCTGTCGGACAGGCTGGGTCGGCGGCCTGTGTTGATGGCGTTCACCCTGGCGTTTTTTGTGATGGTGTACCCGCTGTATGTGTGGGTCGCAGCCGCGCCGTCCATCGAGCGTTTGCTGGTGATGCAGGTGATGCTGTGCACCGCCATCGGTGGTTTTTTCGGCCCGGCGCCGACGGCTTTGGCCGAGCAGTTTCCCATCGAGGTACGTTCCACTGGCGTGTCGGTGGCCTACAACGTGTCGGTGATGGTGTTCGGCGGTTTTGCGCCGTTGATCGTCACCTGGCTCAGTAAGGTGCTGGGCACGCCGGTGGCCCCGGCGTTTTATGTGCTGTTCGCTTGCGTCCTGACGCTGCTGGGCACTTACTGCATGCATGAGGCGCCCCGGGCGAAACGACCGGCGCCGTTTTCCAGCGAGGTGAAACCTTGAGTATTGTTGGGCTGGACGCCATCGAACTGTCACGGGCGATCCACGCGCGGCAGGTGTCCTGCCATGAAGTGATGCAGGCGTATCTGGCGCAGGTCGAGCGCTTTAATCCGGCGGTGAATGCGCTGGTCTCGCTGCGCTCCGATGAGGACGTGCTGGCCGAAGCGGTGCAGCGCGACCGAGAGCTGGACCAGGGCCGGTCCCGTGGCTGGATGCACGGCATGCCCCAGGCGATCAAGGATCTGGCGGCCACCCAAGGCTTGCGCACTACCCTGGGTTCGCCGTTGTTTGCCGAGCACATTCCTCAATACGATGCGATCAGCGTGGCGCGGGTTCGGGCCAGCGGCGCGATCATCATTGGCAAGACCAACGTGCCGGAATTCGGCCTGGGCTCGCAGACGTACAACAGCGTGTTCGGCACCACCGGCAACGCCTACGACCCACGCCTTGTGGCGGGTGGCAGCAGCGGCGGGGCGGCTGTGGCGTTGGCACTGCGCATGCTGCCGGTGGCCGATGGCAGCGACATGATGGGCTCGCTGCGAAACCCGGCGGCGTTCAATAACGTGTTTGGCCTGCGCCCCTCCTTCGGCCGCGTGCCTTATGGGCCGACGCCGGAACTGTTCATCCAGCAACTGGGCACCGAAGGCCCGATGGGCCGCAGTGTGGCGGACGTGGCGCGGTTGCTGAGTGTGCAAGCCGGCTACGACCCTCGCGTACCGCTGTCACTGAAGGAAGATCCGGCGGTGTTGGGTGAACCGTTGCAGCGCGACTTCAAGGGCGCACGCCTCGGCTGGCTAGGGGATTACAACGGCTACCTGCCGATGGAAGACGGCGTGATGAGCCTGTGCGAATCGGCCCTCAAGGACTTCACTGCGCTGGGCTGCGAGGTCGAGCACTGCCAGCCGGATTTCTCTCTGGAGCGCCTGTGGCAGACCTGGCTGGTGCACCGTCATTGGCTGATCCAGGGCTCACTCGGCGCGGCGTATGCCGACCCGCAAAAACGCGCGCTGCTCAAGCCCGAAGCCCAATGGGAAGTGCAGGGTGGCTTGCAGTTGAGTGCGGCAGACGTCTACCAGGCTTCGGTCAGCCGCAGCGACTGGTACCGCGCCCTCGGCAAACTGTTCGAACGTTACGATTTTCTGTTGTTGCCCACCGCCCAAGTGTTCCCTTTCGATGCACAACAACCCTGGCCGCGCATCGTCGCAGGGCGTGAGATGGACACCTACCACCGCTGGATGGAAGTGGTGATCGGACCTACGCTGGCCGGTCTGCCGAGCATGAACGTGCCGGTGGGTTTCAACCCCCGGGGCTTGCCTATGGGCCTGCAAATCATCGGCCCGGCCCAGGCAGACAGGGCGGTGTTGCAACTGGCGTATGCCCACGAACAACTGACCCGCTGGGTGCAGCGACGACCGCCCACTTGCCTCGGCTCGACCGGTTGAGCCGCGACGGGCCTGTATCTTGCTGTGAGAATCAGATCATCCATCGGCATCAAGGAGATCGACACATGGGCAGCGACGCCGAGACGGGAACCGTACGCTCAGTGGGGCGAGCACTGGCGATCATCGAATTGCTCGGCGAGCATCAGGCGCTGGGGCTGGAAGAGTTGCATTACCTGACTCACCTACCCAAGGCCACGGTGTCGCGGATGCTGCTGACCTTGCAGGAGCAGGGCTGGATCTACCGCGGCCTCAGTGACCGGCGTTACCGCCTGCGGGCCCGACGCCTGTTCGGTGACACCCAGCAGCGCTTCAAGCGCCAACTGGTGGAAAGCGCCGCGCCGTGGCTGCTCGACCTCAGCGAGCGCACCGGCCTGGTGGTGGACTTGTCGAGCTTCGACGGCGAACGCCTGGAAGTGATGGAAAGCGCGATTCCCACGGTGCTGCGCAAGCTCTACCCGAACAACTGCCAGATCGTCGGCCAGCACGCCAGCCTGTTTCACTCGGCCATGGGCAAGGCGTGCCTGTCGCAATTGTCGGCAGATGAAGTGCAGCGCCTGGCCGGCCGTGAACGGGTGGCGGAAGACGACCAATACCGGGCGTGTGAACAATCCCAGCACCAGGGTTTTGGCCAGCGCACCGAAGGTTACTGGGAATATCCGGTGCGCCTGCCGTTCCTGATTCGCGCGGTAGCGTTGCCGGTGCGGGCCAACGGGCGGTTGGTGGGAAGCATGGCGCTGCATTGGCCGATGGATCAGGCGCCGGTGGAGCGGGTGTTGAGCTTGCACCTGGCCAGCCTTGAGTCGACCATTCGCGATGTGCAGCAGGCGTTGGCCTGACTACCGTTCCCCTGTAGGAGCGAGCTTGCTCGCGAAGAACTCACAGGCACCGCATTCATTCAGAATGCCCGCGTCATCGTTGGCAATCTTCGCGAGCAAGCTCGCTCCTACAGGAGGTCTTTGTTACTGTTCGTTCAGGTTTTTTGCCCCACGAGTCTTTATGTCCCTGTTCAAACCCATGGCCTTCCTGCTGCTGGCCGCTGCCGCCGTGCCTGCCCACGCCGACTGGTACCTGGACAACGAGTCCTCGCGCCTGTCGTTCGTCACCACCAAAAACACTGACTTCGCCGAAGTACAGCGCTTCCTGGTGCTGCACGGCAAGGTCGACAGCAAAGGCGCGGCGCAGTTGGAAGTTGAACTGGAGTCGATCAACAGCGGCATCCCGCTGCGCGACGAGCGCATGCGCAATGAGCTGTTCGAGATCAAGACCTTCCCCGATGCCGTGATCAATGCGCAGATCAACCTGCAACCGATCAACGACCTGGCTCCCGGCGCGCAATATGAGCTGCGCCTGCCGCTGTCGGTGACGCTGCACGGCAAGACGCAAACCTATAGCGCCGAGCTGCTGGCGACCCGTCTGGATGACCGGCGCTTTCAGGTGGTCACCCTGGAACCGTTGGTGGTGCATGCCGAGGATTTCGATTTGCTGCCGGGCGTGGCCGCGTTGCGCAAGGCCGCCGGGCTGTCGCAGATCAGCCTGTCGGTGCCGGTGGGTGCGGTCCTGATTTTCACGGCGCGCTGACATGAGCGGCGCAGTGTTCCCGTGGCGCAGCGCCAACCGTTTCGAGCTGATGATCGACGGCCCAAGCTTCTTTCCGCGCATGCTGGAAGGCATCGCCCAGGCCGAGCAACAGGTTGCGCTGGAGTTGTACCTGGTGGAGGCGGGCGCGTGTGCCGAGGCGATGGTTCAGGCCCTGGTGGCCGCCGCCGAACGTGGGGTGCGCGTGCGTTGCCTGTTCGATGACTACGGCAGCCTGGCGTTTACCCTGGGCTTGCGTCGACGGTTGATCGACGCCGGGGTGGACCTGCGTTTCTACAATCGCCTGAACTGGCGCCGCTGGATGCGCAACCTCTACCGCGACCACCGCAAGGTGTTGCTGGTCGACCAGACCATCGCCGTGGTCGGTGGCACCGGCGTGACGGATGAATTCTGGACACCCGCAGAAGACACCGCCGACTGGCACGAAGTGATGG
The DNA here is from genome assembly GCF_034314165.1 of Pseudomonas sp. Bout1. Taxonomy (GTDB): domain Bacteria; phylum Pseudomonadota; class Gammaproteobacteria; order Pseudomonadales; family Pseudomonadaceae; genus Aquipseudomonas. The sequence continues at coordinate 1,585,410 of NZ_JAVIWK010000001.1, forward strand.
TGCAAATCCGTGGTCCGCTGGTGCTGGATTGGCAGGCGTTGTTTGATCGTCAATGGCTGGCCAACGACGATCGTCGTGCGTGGAAGCCGGCCATGCATTTTGGCCTGCCACGCTTGCCCAAGCTGCCGGCGACAGGGCCGGGGTTGGGGCGTGTGGCGTATGCCGATGCCCGCCAACACCGCGATATCCTGCAGTCGCTGATCCGTGCGCTGAACAGCGGGCACCAACGTATCTGGTTGGCCACGCCGTATTTTCTGCCGACCTGGAGCGTACGGCGAGCACTGCGCCGGGCAGCGGGGCGCGGGGTGGATGTGCGTTTGCTGCTCACCGGGCCGCGTACCGATCACCCGTCGGTGCGCTATGCCGGGCACCGTTATTACCCGCGTTTGCTCAAGGCCGGGGTGCAGATTTTTGAATACCAGCCGTGCTTCCTGCACCTGAAAATGGTGCTGGTGGACGACTGGGTGAGCATTGGTTCGTGCAACTTCGACCACTGGAACCTGCGCTTCAACCTGGAGGCGAACCTGGAAGCGTTGGACCCGGAGCTGACGTTGGCGGTGGCGGGGAGTTTCGAGCGGGATTTTGCGAAGAGCCAGGCGGTGAGCCTGGAGGCATGGCAATCGCGGCCATTGTGGCGACGGGTGAAGCAACGGGTGTGGGGCTGGATTGATCGGTTGGTGGTCAACCTGCTGGACCGACGCGGCTAGCCAGAACGCTGAGATCAAATGTGGGCGCTGGCTTGCCTGCGATGCAGGCACCTCGGTACTTCAGATGCACCGAGGTGATGCAATCGCGGGCAAGCCCGGCTCCCACACAAGCCCGGCTCCTACACAAGCCAGCTCCCACACTGACCGTGTTTACAGCTTTAGATCAGAGCAGTTCGAAGCTCTGCTGCTTCACATCCTGCGAATCCAAGCCAATCTGCACATTGAACTCGCCCGGTTCTGCCGCAAATTTGAGCTGGGTGTTGTAGAACTTCAAGTCATCCTCGGTGATGGTGAAGTGCACCGCGCGCTCCTCACCGGCCTTGAGCATGATCTTCTGGAAGTTCTTCAACTCCTTCACCGGGCGGATCATCGAGCCGGCCACGTCCTGGATGTACAGCTGCACCACGGTTTCGCCATCGACCTTGCCGGTGTTTTTCACCATCACAGTGGCGTCGAGCTTGCCGGTCTTGTTCAGGGTGGTGGACGACAGCGCCATGTCCGACAGGCTGAAACTGGTGTAGCTCAAGCCATAACCGAACGCAAACAAGGGCCCTGTGGTGTCATCGAAGTACTGCGAGGTGTAGTTGCCCGGCTTGCCCGGGGTGAACGGGCGGCCAATGCTCAGGTGGTTGTAGTAGGTCGGAATCTGCCCCACCGAACGCGGGAAGGTGATCGGCAGCTTGCCCGACGGGTTGTAATCGCCGAACAAAACGTCGGCGATTGCGTTGCCGCCTTCGGTACCGGCGAACCAGGTTTCCAGGATCGCGTCAGCCTGTTCGTTCTCGTCGACAATCGACAGCGGGCGGCCGTTCATCAACACCAGCACCAGCGGTTTGCCGGTGGCTTTCAGGGCCTTTATCAGGTCGCGCTGGCTTTGCGGGATGTTCAGGTCGGTGCGGCTCGACGACTCGTGAGACATGCCACGGGATTCGCCCACGGCTGCCACGACTACGTCGGCGTCTTTGGCAGCCTTGACCGCTTCGTCGATCATCGCCTGGGACGAGCGCGGGTCATCCACCACTTCCGGGGCATCGAAGTTCAGGAAGTTGAGGTAGTCGACCACTTTCTTGTCGTTGGTGATGTTGGCGCCACGGGCATAGATCACCTTGCCCTTTTCGCCGATCACCGCATTCATGCCGTCCAGCAGGGTTACCGATTGCGCCGGTTTACCGGCCGCGGCCCAACTGCCCATCATGTCGATCGGCGCCTTGGCCAGCGGGCCGACCAGGGCGATGGTCGCGGTCTTTTTCAGCGGCAGGGTGTTGTTCTGGTTTTTCAGCAACACTTGGCTGCGGCGCGCTACATCACGCGCGTCGGCGCGGTGCAGGCGGCTTTCGGCGTAGGTGTCGGCCGGGTCATCCTCGGCCTTGCCGATGCGCAGGTACGGGTCGGCGAACAGGCCCATGTCGTACTTGGCGCCGAGCACTTCGCGCACGGCGTTGTCGATGTCGCTCTGTTCGATCTCGCCGGACTTCAACAGGCCGGGCAGTTCCTTGCCGTAGAGCGAGTCGTTCATGCTCATGTCGATGCCGGCCTTGATCGCCAGCTTGGCGGCTTCACGCCCGTCTTTGGCCACGCCGTGCTTGATCAGCTCGAAGATCGCGCCGTGGTCGCTGACCGCCAGGCCCTTGAAGCCCCAGTCCTTGCGCAGCAGGTCGTTCATCAGCCAGGTGTTGGCAGTGGCGGGTACGCCGTTGATCGAGTTCAGCGCAACCATCACGCCGCCGGCACCGGCCTTGATCGCGGCGTGGTAGGGCGGCAGGTAGTCCTGGTACATCTTGACCGGGCTCATGTCGACCACGTTGTAGTCGCGACCGCCTTCCACCGCGCCGTACAGGGCGAAGTGCTTGACGCTGGCCATGATGCTGTCGGCCTTGGCGGGGCTGGTGCCCTGGAAGGCCTTGACCATCACTTCGGCAATGCGCGAGGTCAGGTAGGTGTCTTCGCCGAAGCCTTCGGAGGTGCGGCCCCAGCGCGGGTCGCGCGAGATGTCGACCATCGGTGCAAAGGTGATGTCGAGGCTGTCGGCGGCGGCTTCCTGGGCAGCGATGCGCCCGGAGTGGCCGATGGCGTCCATGTCCCAGCTGGACGCCAGGGCCAGGCTGATCGGGAAAATCGTGCGATGGCCGTGGATCACGTCATAGGCGAAGAACATCGGGATCTTCAACCGGCTGCGCATGGCCGCGTCCTGCATCGGACGGTTTTCCGGGCGGGTGATCGAGTTGAAGGTGCCGCCGATGCGGCCGGCGGCGATTTCCTTGCGGATCAGCTCGCGGGGCATTTCGGGGCCGATGCTGATCAGGCGCAACTGGCCGATCTTTTCATCGAGGGTCATTTGCTTGAGCAGATCGCTGACGAAGGCGTCCTTGTCCTTGAGTACTGCGGGCTTTGTTTCGGCTAATACGGAATGAGTGGCCAAACTGACAACAAGGCCCAGCAAACACAGCTTCTTCATGAAAATCCTTTCTCGCAGCCTTGGGACCGGAGAGCGTCTATTGTTGTTCGGGTGTTGTTCAGATAAATGCAGCACACTTCTGAACTCTTATTGGCGCTGGGCATCTTTTAGCTGATTGGCACGATGCAATCCAGTGGGTGGTGGCGGATTATGCCCTAAGCCCGTAGCTAACGCGTCAGTCGGTAAATTTCATAGGTTTGGCAGGAGAAACACCATGCAAGCAGCACAAGGTTACCGTTGGGGCTGGAAGGCCGTGGCATTGATATTGGTGAGCACCGTGTTGAGCGGTTGCGGCATCAACAAGATCCCGACCCTGGACGAGCAGGCCAAGGCGGCCTGGGCCCAGGTGCAGAACCAGTACCAGCGGCGCGCCGACCTGATCCCCAACCTGGTGGAAGTGGTCAAGGGCTACGCCGCCCATGAACAGGACACCCTGACCGCTGTGATCGAGGCGCGGGCCAAGGCCACCTCGATCCAGGTAGACGCCAGCACCCTGGACAACCCGGAAAAGCTCAAACAGTTCCAGCAGGCCCAGGACGGTTTGAGCGGTGCACTCAGCCGCTTGATGGTGGTGTCCGAGCGCTACCCGGATCTGAAAGCCAACCAGAACTTCCTGGCCCTGCAATCGCAACTTGAAGGCACCGAAAACCGCATCGCCGTGGCCCGTCGCGACTTTATCCAGGCGGTACAGGCCTACAACACTGAAATCCGTACCTTCCCCGGCCGCCTGTGGCACAGCGTGATGTACAGCGACTTGCCGATCCGCGCCAACTTCGAGGCCACCAGTGCCGATGCCGATAAAGCGCCGCAAGTGAAATTCTGATGGGCAAGCGCGCTTGGCTGCTGGCGGCGGTGCTGCTGGCCTTTAGCCTGACCGCCCAGGCCGCCCTGAATTTCCCGGCGTTGACCGGACGGGTTGTCGACAATGCGCAGATGATCGACCCGGCTGTGCGCGCGCAACTGACCCAGCAATTGCAGGCGCTGGAGCAGACCAGCGGCGACCAGATCGTGGTGGTCACCGTGCCTGACCTGCAAGGCGTGCCCATTGAAGACTTCGGTTATCAACTGGGCCGCGCCTGGGGCATCGGCCAGAAGGGCAAGGACAACGGCGCACTGCTGATCGTCGCCCGGGATGAGCGCAAGATCCGTATCGAAGTGGGTTATGGCCTCGAAGGCGTACTCACGGACGCGCAGTCCTGGGTGATCATCAACCAGGTGATCGCCCCGGCGTTCAAGGCGGGCAACTACAGCAAGGGCATCAGTGACGGCGTGGCGGCGATGCTGCAAGTGGTGGGCGGCGATCCGCTGGCCGTGCCGGCGCATGTGTCTGAAGCCAACTTCGCCAAGCAAAACCCCGGCATCTCCTTCGGCCTGTTTATCCTGCTGCTGGCGGTATTGTGGCTGTGCAATCGCATGGGCCTGCCCGTTGGCGCTATCCTGCTGGCGATTCTCAGCAGCAGTGGCCGTGGCGGCGGGGGAGGCGGCGGTGGCGGTGGCTTCCGGGGCGGCGGCGGTGGTTTCGGCGGCGGTGGCGCCTCGGGCGGCTGGTAATGACAATAACTAGAGAGCATCAACAACCATGGCACTACTGAGTCAACACGAGCAACGCCAGGTCGCCGAGGCGATCGCCAGGGTCGAGCAACAGACCGACGCCGAACTGGTGACTGTGCTCGCGGCCCGCGCCGACGACTACGCCTACATTCCGCTGTTGTGGGCCAGCCTGTTGGCGTTGGTGGTGCCGGGGATCGTTCACTATTTGTCTGGCTGGTTGAGCATGTACACCTTGCTGCTGGCGCAGTGGGGCACGTTTGTGGTGCTGTGCCTGGTGTTCCGTCTGCCCAAGGTCACCACACGGCTGATCCCGCGCTCGGTGCGCCACTGGCGCGCGTCCAACCTGGCGCGGCGGCAGTTTCTGGAGCAGCACCTGCACCACACGCTGGGCAGTACCGGGGTGCTGATTTTTGTCAGTGAGGCCGAGCGGTATGTGGAAATCCTGGTGGACAAGGGTATTTCCAGTCGACTGGATGACAGCAGTTGGGATGTGATCGTCAAGGAATTCACCCGTCAGGTGAAGCAGGGGCAGACGTTGGCCGGGTTTATCAGCTGCATTGATGCCTGTGGGGAGTTGCTCAAGGCGCATGTGCCGGTGACTCATGCGCGCAATGAGTTGCCGAATCGGTTGGTGGTGTTGGAGTAGTGTAAAATTCCCGGCATTCCCTGCCCGAGGCGTTTTTGTTCATGTCTGCCACCGCTAAACCTGCCAGCCCCGCGCCGGATCATCACGCGCAGTTCCTTGAACTGCTGAACGCGAGCCTTGAGCAAAACGCCTTTATCAAGCTGGTGCTGGCCAAGTACGTCGGCACCGAGCCTGATCTTCAGAAGCTGATCATCAAGCAGTTGACCGTCAAGGATCAGCCTTGCCTGTCCTTCGTCTACCGCTACAAGACCCGCGACATCACCAAGAACTTCTCGCTGGAAGACGGCGTAGCGGCGATTGCCGAGCTGTTGCCGGCCTCGTTCAAGAACGCGCACCTGCTCTCGGTGACCGACGAAGCCCAGTTGGAATACAGCAAGAAGAACAAAAGCTCGCTGTTCAAAAGCAAGCCGCAACAACTGCGCGAGGCACCCTCTGCCGAGCACAACCGCGAGAAAAATCGCTTCCTGGACCTGACCCGGCCATTCCTCGCTGACCTTGGCGTGACCAACGCCAAGCACGAGCTGATCCCCGCGATGTCGCGCAAATGGAAGCAGATCAACAAGTTCATCGAAGTGTTCAGCCATGCGCTGACCACTTCACCGCTGAAGCTCGACCAGCCGGTGCGCGTCGCAGACTTTGGTTCGGGCAAGGGCTACCTGACGTTTGCCATCCACGACTACCTGCGCAACACCCTCAACGCCGAAGGCGAAGTGACCGGCGTAGAACTGCGTGAAGACATGGTGACCCTGTGCAACAACGCCGCCGCCCGCCTGGACCACCCGGGGCTGGTGTTCAAATGCGGGGATGTGCGCAGCGTGGCGCCCAGCGAGCTGGACGTGATGATCGCCCTGCATGCCTGCGACATCGCCACCGACTACGCGATTCACACCGGCATCCGCTCCGGTGCGTCGATCATCATGTGCTCGCCGTGCTGCCATAAGCAGATTCGTTTGCAGATCCAGAGCCCGGCGCTGCTCAAGCCGATGCTGCAGTACGGTTTGCACCTGGGCCAACAGGCGGAAATGGTGACCGACAGCCTGCGTGCGTTGTTCCTTGAAGCGTGCGGCTATGAGACCAAGGTGTTTGAGTTCATCTCGTTGGAACACACCAACAAGAACAAGATGATCCTCGCCGTGAAGCGCGCCGAGCCGGTGGATAACGCTCAACTCCTGGTGAAAATCCAGGAGCTGAAAGCGTTCTACACCATCACCGAGCACTGCCTGGAAACCCTGCTGCGAGCAGATGGTTACCTGGCCTGAGTACGACGCAAATCAAAATGTGGGAGCTGGCTTGCCTGCGATGCAGGCACCTCGGTGTATCAGGTAAAGCGAGGTGATGCTATCGCAGGCAAGCCAGCTCCCACATTAGATCGTGCTCGCCTTGGAGACCGGTGCAGGCTGCACCGCTGTCTTGCGCCCCAACATCACCGTCGCAATCACCCCGCAGGCAAACAGCCAGGTAATCGGCTCGATGTGCTCACCAAAAAACAGTGCCGAAAACGCGATGGTGAAAAAGATCTGCAACAGCTGAATCTGGCTCACCCGCGCGATGCCGCCCATGGCCAGCCCGGCATACCACGCAAAGAAGCCGAAGAACTGCGAAAACAGCGAGACATAGCCAAACGCCCACCAGGTGCGCGGCGAAATCGGCCCTTCGTGTTGCAGCGCCAGGTACGCCACCGGCCCGATCAACACCGGCGTCGACAGCACCAGCGCCCAGCAGATCACCTGCCAGCCGCCCATCTCCTTGGCCAACCGGCCGCCCTCTGCGTAACCCAGGCCACCCACGGCAATTGCCCCGAGCATCAACAGATCACCCGCCTGGATACTGCCAGCGCCGGTGATCAGCGCATAACTGAGCACCAGCGCACTGCCCAGCGCCGCGCAGGCCCAGAACGCCTTCGATGGCCGCTCATGGGACAACCACGCCGCATACAGCGCCACGCACAGCGGCTGCAAACCGTTGACCAACGCACCATGAGACGCCGGCAAGGTTTGCATGGCCCAGGCTGACAACACCGGAAACCCCAGGATTACCCCGGCAATCACCAGCGTCAGCCCGCGCACCTGGCGCCAGGTAGGCCAGCGCTCACGGCGCCACAGCAACAACGCCGCCGCCGGCACCGCCGCAAACAACGCCCGGCCCAGGCCATTGAGCAGCGGGTGGATTTCCTGCACCACGATACGGGTGAAGGGCAGGGTGAGGCTGAAGATGACGACGCCCAGCAGGCCGAGGGCCATGCCGGTATTTTCGCGGGAGCTCATGGAAGGAACCAGAATCGAATGGGCCGGAAGTGGACGTTCATCTAGCCACAAAGCCCCGCAAACACGGGCTTACAGCTGGGTGCAGATTGAGCCGTACAGTTTTGAACGGGCGACTCGGTTCATGTGGGAGCTGTCGAGCCTTGGCGAGGCTGCATTGGGGTCAACACAGTTTACCTGTCAGGCCGAGGTGCCTGCATCGCGGGCAAGCCCGGCTCCCACACAAGCCGGGGTGCTGATGTAGTAGCGGGCCATTACCCGGATCAAGCCTGCGGGTCTATCTTGGCTACTCTTGTCTGCCCAACCGTTCAACCGGAGGAATGCCCCATGGCCGCGAAAAAAATCCTGATGCTGGTCGGCGATTACGTCGAAGACTATGAAGTGATGGTGCCGTTCCAGGCGCTGCTGATGGTGGGGCATACCGTACACGCCGTGTGCCCGGACAAGACCGCCGGCCAGACCGTGCGCACGGCAATCCACGACTTCGAAGGCGACCAGACCTACAGCGAAAAGCCCGGGCACCTGTTCGCCCTGAATGCGGATTTTGCCAAGGTGAACGCCGCTGACTACGACGCGCTGCTGGTGCCCGGTGGTCGTGCACCCGAGTACCTGCGCCTGAACGAAAAAGTCCTGCAACTGGTCAAGGCGTTCGACCAGGCCGGCAAACCTATCGCCGCCGTGTGCCATGGTGCGCAACTGCTGGCGGCCGCCGGCATTCTGGGAGGCCGCGAGTGCAGCGCCTACCCGGCGTGCGGGCCGGAAGTGCGACTGGCGGGCGGTACGTTCATCGATATCCCGGTGACCGACAGCCATGTTCAAGGCAATCTGGTGACTGCCCCGGCCTGGCCGGCGCACCCTGGCTGGCTGGCGGGTTTCCTTGGCCTGCTGGGTACTCGGATCACCCTGTAAACCGGAGGTCATCACCATGTGCGAACTGTACGTCAAGGCCGACCCGATTCTGTATGAATCCCGCTCGCGCTCCCTGCGCATCTGCGGCGTGGTGACCACCGTACGCCTGGAAAACCAGTTCTGGGACATCCTCAGCGAAATCGCCGAGGTGGATGGCATGACCACCAATCAACTGATCACCAAGCTGTATGAAGAGGTGATGGACTACCGCGGCGAAGTGGTGAATTTTGCTTCGTTCCTGCGGGTGAGTTGCACGCGGTATCTGAGCAAGCAGCGGGTTCACGCCCCAGGCCTCGGCCTTGTTAATCCCAGAAGTGGCACGCAGAAGATCTAAATGTGGCAACTCGTTCAATGTGGGAGCCGGGCTTGCCCGCGATGACATCGCCTCGGTTTAACTGGCTGACCGAGTCGCCCGCATCGCAGGCAAGCCAGCTCCCACACTGATCGGGTTTCCAGGCCGAATGCTGGTGAAGGGTCAGAAGAACTGCGTCACGCTGATCTTGGCATCGCGGCCCTTGGTGTAGGCGCGGTCGCCGCTCAGGGCCGGGCGGAAGTTGTTGTTGAACAGGTTGTCCACGGTGAAGTTCACCTCGGTGCCCTTCAGATAAGCCTGCTGCGGCTTCCAGCTGGCGAACAGGCCTTGGGTGTTGTAGCGCTTGTTGCCGTACTGATCGTAGAACAGGTCGCCGATGCTGCTGCCCGGGCCACCGGAATACTTGTCGCTCGGCAAACGGCTGGTGGCGCCGATGAATTGTCCTTGCCAGCCCACCTGCATATCCAGGCTCGGGATCTTGGTGCCCAGTACCACCACCCATTTGGTCGGCGGAATATCCCGCGCCCAGACGTCCGGCCCCCATGGGTTGGTGTAGGCGCCTTCGTGTTTGCCGGTGGTGTAGGCGAACGATACCGAGCCGAACACGTAGGTGGAGTCATAGAAACTCTCGGCCTCGAAACCCTTGATGGTCATGCCGCCGATGTTGCGGTAGTTGGACATCGCCCCCGGCGGGCAGGCACTGGAAATGGTCCCGCCGTTGACCGCCTGGTTCTGGCAGCCCACGCCCGTGGCCTTGAAGATCTCGTCTTCGACCTTGTTGTGGAACAGCGTGGTCCGCAGTTGCAGGTTGTCGCCGTGGGTGAACACGTCGGCGAAGCGGGTGACGTTACCGAGGGTGATCGAGGTGATGCGCTCCGGGTCCAGGTCGACGCTGGTGGCGGTGCGGCTGCCCAGGCCCTGGACCTCATACTGCTCGTCGATCACCGGGGCACGCCAGGTGCGGCTCCAGTTGGCAAACATCGCCACGTTCGGGGTGATGGTCCAGTACGCCGCAAGGCGGGGCGACCAGCCGGTGTAGGTGCGGTCGCTGTAGTCGTGGCCGATGGCCGGGTCCGGGTTGCTGTAGTACGGCGCGTCGTTGGCCTCGCCGCGGTTGCGCACATGGTCATAGCGCATCGAGGGGGTGATGGTCACGTCGCCCAGCGTCACCGCGTCCTGGATAAAGAAGCTGTTGGTGTCGACCTTGCCATGGGGCATGAACCCCGGCTGGAAGTGCCCGTAGTTATATTTTGGGGTGTTGTAGGTGGCGCCGGGCATCCACATTTCGGTTTCCCGGGCGTGTTTGCGGATTTGCACCCCGGTGGTCACCGCATGCTGCAACACGCCGGTGGAAAACAGGCTGACGTTGCGTACGTCTAGGTTCTTGTCGTTGTAGGAGGTGTCCATCTTGCGCCCGCCGGTCGCGAGCTGGAAAAACGCCGTGGCGTCACGCTCGTCGGTCTGGTCGGTGTTGGATTCTGAATACTTGATGGTCAAGTCCACCAGCGGGTTATTCATCGGCTGGTATTCGTACTTGCCGGACCAGGTGGTGTCGACGGTGTTGCGGTTGGCCAGGAAGCGTTTCAGCGCGGCTTCGTAGCCATAGCGGTCGATGTTGGCCTGGGTCGGCGGCGTCGGGTAGCTGGCGGCAGAGAAGGGCGTCCAGCGCTGGCTGTTAGAGCGTGAATACGACAGGCCAAGGCTGTGCTCATCGGTAAAGTGTGCATTCACCTTGAACAGCTTGCCGTCCACGTTCTGCGCGCTGTTGGGCAGGCGCTTGGGGTTGATCGGGTACTGGTTGTTATCGTTGGGCAGGGTGGCGGCCAGCTTCATGTCGCCGCCGTCGCGCTGGGTCAGGTAGGCCAGGGCATCGAAGCGCCCGTCATCGGTGCGCCCGTAAACCGCGCTGCTGTAGACCTGTTCATGGTCGTTGCTGGAGTAACCGTATTTGAGCATGGCGCCGCTGTTGCGCCCGTCCTTGAGCAGGTCCGGGGCATCCTTGGTGGTCATGTTGACCGTACCGCCAAAGCCGCCGTTGCCACTGAAGGCCGAGTTGGGACCTTTCTCTACTTCAATGCTCTTGATCAGCTCGGGCTCGATAAACACGGTGCCCTGCTGGTAACGCTCAAAGCCGCTTTTGGTGGCGCCATCGACGGTCAGCGGCACGTCTTCGGCGTCACCGAAACCACGGATGTTGATGGTCTGCCCGCCGGGCTTCAGCGAGCCGCCCTGGCTGATGCCGGGCAGGGTTTGCAGCAGGCTGGGGATGTTATTGGACTGGTAACGGTCGATGTCGGCCTGGCTCAGGGTGGAGCGGCCGACGGTGGTGGAGTCGACCTCGTTGCCGGTGCCGATCACGCTCAGGGCTTCCAGCTGAATCGCGCTGCTGTTGGTGGTCTTGCCTTCTTCGGGCCGTACCACGTAGGTGCTGCCGACCTTGAGCAACACGAACTCGCCGTCTTTGAGCAGGGTACGAATCGCCACTTCCGGGGTGAAGTCGCCATTGAGGGCCGGCGCCTGGATATTTTTCAGCAACGCTTCATCGAACAGCAGCTGGATTTTCGCCTGCTGCGCCACCTGGCTCAGGGACGTGGCCAGGGGCTGGGCCGGCAATTGCAGTTTGAACGACTCGGCCTGGGCATTCAGGCTGAAGGCCAGGCAGGCGGCAAGGGCGGTGGGTCGAACAAACAAGTGCTGAACGTGGCAAGGCGCGCGAAACATGAAATCCCCCGGAGTAGCCAAATGGCCAAAAAGGTGTGCGTATCAAACGCAGACCGGAGGAAGACGCGGCAGAAAAAATAATCCTCACATGCGAATGCAAAATATTCTCAAACAAGAATTTTGCAGGATTACTTGCGCGGTTCGATCCTGATATTGCCATCGGCCAGGGCCACGGTTTTTACCGGCAGCAGGGCGGGCAGGGCGTTGAGCAGGGCGTCCGGATCATTCACATCCAGGTTGCCCGAGACCTTCAACTGCGCCACTGCGCCGTCCACCAGCAACGGTGCCTGGGGGCGGTACAGGCTCAACTCGTCCATCAAGCTGGCCAGCTCGCGATTGCGAAACGATACGTGCCCACCGCGCCAATCGGCGATTTCGTCGGCGGTGAGGGTTTGTTGTTGCAGGGTGCCTTTGGCATAACTGAACGTGGCGCGCTGTTGGGCGCCAAGCAACGTGGCAGGCACCCTGGCATCGGCATCGAACGCCACTTGGCCGTGAGCCACGCTGACCACCAGTTGTTGTTTGCTGCGCCGCACATCAAAGCCGGTGCCGACCACCCGTACGTTGGCTTCGCCGGCCTGCACGAACAGCGGGCGTTCCTTGTCGGCGGCAACCTCGATATACAACTGGCCTTGATCCAGATGCACGACGCGCTGGTGGCTGGTGAAGTCCACTCGCAGGCGCGTGTTGGCGTTGACGTACAAGGTGCTGCCGTCGGGCAGTTGCATGGTGCGCATACCCTTGGCATGAGCCGCCACCTGGGTGTGGAACAGCTCGCGCGGGGCACCGAGATTGTTCGCCAGCAGGGCACACACCAACGCGGCCGCCACCGCCAGGGCGGGGCGCCACACGGGCTGTTTGCGTACGGGTAGCGGTGTCGGTTTGTTCAGTTGCTGCAACTGGGCCAGGTCGGCCCACAGCTGTTCGAATTCGGCATAGGCGCGAGCATTGGCCGGCTCCGACTGCCAGGCGGCAAACGCCTTGCGGTCGGCGCGGCCCGCGTCATTGCGGTTGCGCGCAAACCAGCTGGCGGCCTGGGCATCGATCGAGTCGCTGGCCTCGATGCCACAGGTGTCGATGTCGCTCAGGCGGGTCATTCTGGCTGCTCCTTGCCCTGTTCTTGTTGAAGTCGCTGCTTGCAATGCAGCAAGGCAAAAGCGATGTGCTTTTCCACCATGCTGATCGAAACGCCCATGCGCTCGGCGATCTGGGCCTGGCTCAGGCCTTCGAAGCGGTGCAGCATAAGGGCTTCTCGTCTTCTGGGCGAGAGTTCAGCGAGGACTTCTTTCAACTGTTCCAGGCGTTGCAGGCGTTGCGCGGCGGCCATGGGATCGTCTCGCGAGTCGCTGACAGGTTCGGCATCCAGCTCGGCCTGTTGCTGGTGGACGGTGTGCCGCACCTTCTGTTTACGCCAGTGATCGCGCAGCAGGTTGCGCGCCATCTGGAACAGAAACGCCCGTGGCTGCGCAACCTGTGCCCGGTCGCGGTAGTCCAGCCATTGGGTGAAGACATCCTGGGTCATGTCTGCCGCGTCGCTGGCGTTGTCCGTGCGTTTGCGCAGGAAATGCAGGATATCTGCATAGAACCCGCGAAAGGCATCGGCCGACAGCGGGTCGGGCTTGGGACGAGACATGGATATCCTTCTTGACGAAGCACGACGTAGAAAAGTCGCGAATGATATCGAGAATTATTGTCATTTGTCTCTATTGAAATATACGCATCAGTGTGGGAGCTGGCTTGCCTGCGATGCAGGCACCTCGGTTTGTCAGGAATACCGAGGTGATGCCATCGCAGGCAAGCCAGCTCCCACAGGGGGTCACCGCAATGTGGTCAGCAGTTCTTGAAGCTGAACCCGGCGAGCCTCACCCAGCGGGAACACCGGCAAGCGTGGGTCCCCGCACTCCAGCCCCGTGAGCCGCAAACCGGCCTTGATCGTCGCCGGCAAGCCACCTTTGAGGATGAAGTCCAGCAACGGCAACTGGCGATAAAACAGCGCTCGCGCTTTCGTCAGGTCATTGCTCAGAACGGCTTCATACAAATCCAGATTGAGCTGCGGGATCAGGTTCGGCGCTGCCGTGCACCAGCCCTTCGCCCCAGCCGCAAACGCTTCCAGCGCCAGCGGATTGCAGCCGTTGTAGAACGGCACCTGGCCCTCGCTGCGCCGGTGCAACTGGTGCATGCGCTGAATATCCCCGGTGCTTTCCTTGACCATGGTCACGTTGTCGACGCTGTTGACGATGCGCAGGATCAAGTCCACCGACATATCGGTGCCGCTGGTGGCCGGGTTGTTATAGAGCATGATCGGCACGCCGATGCTGTCACCGATGGCGGCATAGTGAGCGAGGATTTCCGCCTCGCTGAGTTTCCAGTACGAGGCCGGCAATACCATCACTACGTCCGCACCGTGGGCTTCGGCAAACTGTGCGCGGCGTACGGCCTTGGCGGTGGTCAGGTCGGAGACGCTGACGATGGCCGGTACGCGTTTGCCGACCTTCTGGAGGCTGTAGGCGGCGACTTCATCCCACTCGGCATCGCTGAGGTAGGCGCCTTCGCCGGTGCTGCCCAGCGGCGCGATGGCGTGTACGCCGCTGTCGATCAGGCGGTCGATGGAGCGTCCGAAGGCGTCCAGGTCCAGGTGCTGGCCGTCTGCACTGAACGGGGTGATGGTGTAGCCGATAATGCCGTGAATAGAAGGGCTGGACATGGAAAAGTCTCCTGTCGAAAAAAGGGTTTCAGTTCAGGCAATCGGCGTGTTGACGCAGGTTCTGCCGAGCGTAGTAGTTGAACGCGGCGCCATGGCGCTTGGGCTTGGAAATCCACTCATGGGCTTCGCGGCCCAGTTCCGGCAGGATCGGCTTGATCGTGCCGGCGGCCATCGCCAGCAGCTGCAACTTGGCCGCGCGCTCGATCAACTGCGCGATCACGCAGGCTTCCTCAATGCTCGCCCCGGTGGACAATTGGCCGTGGTGGGAAAGCAATATCGCGCGCTTGTCGCCCAGTGCAGCGGTGATGATTTCACCTTCTTCGTTGCCCACCGGCACGCCGGGCCAGGCTTGGAGGAACGCGCAGTCTTCGTACAGCGGGCACAGGTCCATGTGGGACACCTGCAGCGGCACTTCGAGCATCGACAACGCGGCGATGTGAGTCGGGTGAGTGTGGATGATGCAGTTCACATCCGGGCGAGCGCGGTACACCCAACTGTGAAAACGGTTGGCCGGGTTGGGCATGCCGTGGCCTTCCAGTACTTCCAAATCTTCGTTGACCAGCAGCAGATTGCTGGCGGTGATTTCATCGAAACCCAGGCCCAGTTGTTGGGTGTAATAAGTGCCCGGGGTCGGGCCGCGTGCGGTGATCTGCCCGGCCAGGCCGGAGTCATGGCCGTTCTCGAACAGAATCCGGCAGGTGAGCGCCAGCTTTTGCCGGTCGGTCCACGTATTATCCGCCAGGGTGTTTTGCATCTGGGTCAGTGCTTGCTTGACCAGTTGGTCTTTCGGGAGTGCTAATGTCTTGGCCATGTCTGTGTCCTTGTTCGTAGCAAATGACACGAAAGAGACTATATGACACAAAGTGTCATTGACAAGTATTCTTCATCGACTCTTTAATGGATTAACCGCTGCACATGTCTATCCGTTTGAAAATACTGAGAAAAAAACTTGGCGTGACCTTGGAGTCGCTCGCGGAAAAATCCGGGATGACCAAGAGCTACCTGTCGAAAGTCGAGCGCGGGTTGAATACGCCGTCGATTGCCGCAGCGTTGAAACTGGCCAAGGCGTTGAACGTGAAGGTCGAGGAACTGTTCAGTGAAGACAGCGTGAGCCTCGACAGCTACAGCCTGGTTCGCAGCCATGAGCGGCAGGCGTTGTCGGGCACTGATGCGTCACCGGGTTACGCGGTGCTGGCGCATCAGGTCAGCGAGCGTAGTTTGTTGCCGTTCATCATTTATCCGCCGGCGGAGTTTACGGACAAGACCTTCAAGGAGCATTTGGGTGAGGAGTTTTTGTTTGTGCATGAAGGCCAGGTTGAAGTGGATTTCATGAGTGAGCGGGTGGTGTTGAACCGCGGGGATGCGCTGCATTTCAATGCGCAGAAGCCCCACCGGATTCGGTCGGTGGGGGAGGTTCAGGCGCAGTTGTTGGTGGTGGTGCACAGCAGCGATGAGTGACTGTGGGGTTGTGGGCATATCCGTTATTTAGGTAACGGCTTCGATGGGTTCCGCTCTTACAGCGGGTCACTTTTGAAAAGCGCAAAAGTAACCAAAACGCTCTGCCCCGCCTGTCGGCACCTCGCTTAGGCTCGGTGTTCCCTCACTCCGGCATTGCTCCGCGGGCCGCCGCGACGGCCCGTCCCTGGCCCGTCGCGGCTAAACCGGCGTCCTGCCGGTTTACCCGCTCCTCAATCCCTGCGTTCGGCCTCGGGCTGAATGGGGCAGTCAGATCAAGATCACAAGCAAGATCAAGAACACAGCGGCCTACAGGCCGGCTTGAGTGTTAAAAGCCAAATCAACAGCGAACATGCCCGTAGGAGCTGGCTTGCCGGCGATGGCATCACCTCGATGTATCTGAAAAAACCGAGTTGCCTGCATCGCCGGCAAGCCAGCTCCTACGCCTTGCTTTTGCTTTTAACACTCAGGTCGGCTTTCAGGCCGCCGTGCTCTTGCTGTTGACCTTGATCTGCAGGCCCCGTCAACCACGATGGCCGCAAGCAGGCACGGTGTAGCGGGTAAATCGGCAAGGATGCCGATTTAGCCGCGCCGGGCCATGGATGGCCCGTCGCGGCGGCCCGCGGAGACGGGTCTGATTGCGGGCATGCCGAGCCTAAGCGAGGCACCGAGTGGTGGGGCAAAGACCTTTTGGTTACTTTTGGGGCGTTTGCCAAAAGTGACCCGCTGTAAGAGCGGAACCCTAGGAGGCCGTTACCGCAGCAACGGATATGCACCCAACCCAAAAACCCCAACCCCAACCCCAATCACCGCTCTACCGCCACCGAAAGCCCCGATGTCCCAAGCACATGACTACGCGCATCAAAAAACCGCAACTCCACATCCACCCCCTCAAACAACTCAGCAAAACGCCGCTTCTGCTGCTGGATAAACCCCGCACTGCGGCCAAACACCGAAATCGCCAGGGTCTTGACCCTGGCCTGCCGGATCGCCTGCACCAGATGCACATCCTGCGCGCCAAGGTGATGCCCAAAAATGCACAACCCACCCTCATGGCTCAACAACTGCTCATAGCAAAACGACAAATAGTCAGAACTGCGAATAGTCTTCAGCTTCTCCTCAACCTTCCCTTCACTGACAAACAACGGCACATCATCCAGCGTCTTGATCGTGTTATTGATCGCAAAACTGCTGAGCAACGTACTGTCGGTAGTCGGCAGTTTACGCGCCGTACCATCAAGGTTACGCACCAGGTGCAAACCACCATGCAGGTACAGAATACGTGTGGTATCGGTAACCGTATTGCGCAAGTCAAAACTCGCATCGGCACTGCGAAACAGGTCATCGATGCCCGGCGCATGCAGGATCGCCCAGTAGTTGAGCAGGTCGTAATTGCTGGTGAACACCGTCGGATAACTCGCCAACTCCTGATGAATCGTCGCCAGCGTCGAAGGCTTCACCAAACGCCATGGAATATGCACGCTGTGGATCGTATTGATCAGCGCTTCCTTGATCGCGTAATAGCGATTACGCGGCGCCGCCGAACTGACCGCCAGGGCCTTGTTGACCCGACTGGTGGTTTTCAGCGCGCCCAGCACCTGCTCAAAGCTGCGGGTCTGCATCGCGTCAAACACACTCAGCTCGGATTGGCTCAGGGGTTTCTCTTCCACGGTGCGGGCGTTTTCGAACAGCGAGTCGTAGGCAAAGTCTTCCCACACTGCGCGGCTGGCGCCGTTGCCGATCAGGATCCCGCTGAAGGCGGTACTGCTGCGCAAGGCGTTCCAGTCTTCAAGGTGGGCATCAAAATCCTGGGAATCCTTCATTGCGGCGGGTCTACTCAAAATCGGCTGGGCGGTGACTTTATCACGAGCGGGCGTTGATCCTGGTCAAGATGCCGCAGGTAAACGGGGTCGATGCTGTAGGCATAACGACTTTAGAGGTTTAGCCACCATGAGCAGCACCTTCTTCATTCCCGCCGTTAACATCATGGGCATCGACTGCCTCGACGAAGCCATGACGGCCATCCGCAACTACGGTTTTCACAAGGCGCTGATCGTCACCGATGCCGGCATGGCCAAGGCGGGTGTAGCCAGCATGATCGCCGAGAAACTCGCGATGCAGGACATCGACTCGGTGATCTACGACGGCGCAAAGCCCAACCCGAATGTTGAAAACGTCGAAAAAGGCCTGGCGCTGCTGCACCACAGTGGCTGCGATTTTGTAGTGTCCCTCGGCGGCGGCTCGCCCCATGACTGCGCCAAGGGCATTGCCCTGTGTGCGACCAACGGCGGGCACATCGGCGACTACGAAGGCGTCGACCAGTCGGCCAAGCCGCAACTGCCGCTGGTGGCCATTAACACCACCGCCGGCACCGCCAGCGAAATGACCCGTTTCTGCATCATCACCGACGAAACCCGCCACGTGAAAATGGCCATCGTGGACCGCAACGTCACACCGCTGCTGTCGGTCAACGACCCGGCGCTGATGGTCGGCATGCCCAAGGGGCTGACCGCCGCCACCGGCATGGACGCGCTGACCCACGCGATCGAAGCCTACGTGTCCACCGCCGCCAACCCGATCACCGATGCCTGCGCGATCAAGGCCATCGAACTGATCAGCGCCAACCTGCGGATTGCGGTGCGCGACGGCAAAGACATGGCCGCGCGGGAGAACATGGCCTACGCGCAGTTCCTCGCCGGCATGGCCTTCAACAATGCCTCGCTGGGGTTCGTGCACGCCATGGCCCACCAGTTGGGCGGCCTGTACGACTTGCCCCACGGCGTATGCAATGCGGTGCTGTTGCCCCATGTGCAAAGTTTTAACGCCAGCGTCAGCGCCGAACGCCTGAGCCATGTGGCCCGGGCCCTTGGCGCAGATATCAAGGGCACAACGGCGGAAGAGGGCGCCCAGGCGGCCATCGTGGCAATTCGCAGCCTGTCCCAGGATGTGGAGATTCCTGCCGGGCTGCGCGAGTTGGGTGCCAAGTTGCAGGACATCCCGCTGCTGGCCTCCAATGCATTGAAGGACGCCTGCGGCCTGACCAACCCACGGCGGGCGGATCAACGTCAGATTGAGGAGATCTTTCGCAGCGCGTTTTGATCGGCTCTGATCAGGGCGACGCTCAACAGTGCGCCGCCCGCCAGCACTACGCACAACACCGCCAACGGCCAGGCCTGCTGACTCGCCAACAGGCTGGCCACACCACCGATCGCCGCGGCCATCAACTGATGCATAAAGCCGCTCATGGCCATGGCGTAGGAGCCGCTCACCGGCGACTCATCATTGGCCAGCGACAGGCTGATGGGATAGCTCATCGACTGCCCGAACACCGCCAGGCAGTAAGGCAACCACAATAGAATCGCCAGGCCATTGGCAAACAGGCTGCCCAGCAACATCGTTGCGCTGGCGCACATCACCAACGCCACGCCCCAACTCATCATCGACAGGCGCCCGGTGCGGGCGACCAGGCGATTGACCATCAACGCCCCCGCCAGATACGCCCCGCTGATCGGCCAGCCGAGCCAGCCATATTGCGCCGCGCTCCACTGGAAATGGCCCTGCAAGATCAAGGGTGCGCAGGTGTTGAAGGCGATGATCACCCCGTAACCCAAACCGCCCGCCAATGCAGGGCGCAGGAACGCCGGATGGCGCAGGATCGTGCTGTAGTTGCGCCAGGCCGAGAGGTGCCCGGCGGCTTTTTCCAGTGTCGGAAACACCACCCGTTGCAGCGCAATCATCAAGCCGACAGCCGCCATCGCCAGCCCATAAAAGATCGCTTCCCAGCCAAACGCCACCTGCAACAGCGAGCCCACAAACTGCCCGATGCCCAACGCGATCACGAACGTCATGCCCAGCCACGACAGGCCCTTGGCCAACAGCGCACCGCTGAAACTGTCGCGAACCAGCACCCGCGCCATCACCGATACACCGCCCGCGCCGAGGCCTTGAACCAGCCGCAGGCCAAGAAAGGATTCGAGGTTGTAGGCGGACGGAATCGCCACACTGGCCAGGGCATACAGCGCCAACGCCGCCAGCAGCACCGGCTTTCTGCCAACCCGCTCACCGAGGCTGCCCCAGAGCAGCATCGGCAACGCCATGCCGATCAAATACACCGCCAGGGCCAGCGCCACCTGGTCCTCGGCAGCAGGCAATGCGTGGGCAATCGCCGGTACGGCGGGTAGGTAACTGCTGATGCCAACCTGGGACAGAAAGGCCGCGCTGCAGGCGATGGCGAGGGTGGTGGTGCTTTTCAAGCGTGGGGCATCCTTCTACAGATGAGTACAAGATTATCGGGTGGTGCTAATCATTAGCTTTCCCGTGTTCCATCATCAAGGCTCTAAGCTCTACACAAAATAGCTTGATTAGAGAGTGGGGCATGTCCGCTCGTAGCGTAATACGTATCGCCGCTTTTCCCTGTGGAACGACCGGGAAAAATACTGCTGAGGTGAAAAAACCTTTCTCTGCAAGCCCTATAGCCACTCTGTTTGCTGTTTCAGCTCCTGCGCAAGTGATTAATCGAATTGGTGTATTTGCGCCTGATTGATCTGATTTTATTAAGCTGTCAAATAGTTTGATGTTTGATTGAAGGTTCTGTTGCAGGGCTGGTAGTTGGTCTGATTTGTGTAGTTGAATGGAGGCGAGTCCTGCCCCGATCGATGCGGAGTTTAAGCTTTGGGACCAGTTGTTAGGTCCTCCATAGCGATAGATCAAATTCTTTTGGCGCTCGTTGCCGAGCATCACTACTGCGCCGCTTGCGCCGAAAGACTTGCCTAAGGACGCGACGATTATGATCTGATCATCTAAGTGCGACAGCTGTGGTCGAACATGGCCGCTCCCGTTCTCCCCAATCGCCGATAGTGCATGGGAGTCGTCCAAGTATGGGAATAGACCATAACGCGACTTTAAATAGAGAAGGCTTTCTATGTCGGCGAAACCTCCCATGCTATAAATGCCATCCGCTACGTATACAACTTTTTTATGCCTTTTACATAAATCTTCGAGAAATGAAATGTCGTTATGGGGGGCGGTTACTACCTCTGTTTCATCTGCGCATGAAGCTTTAAGGTGATTCATCGAGTAGTGCGATTTTTTGTCGAATACCATGATGGGTGGATTGTCGTCAGTGAACGCTCCGCTGGCGAGCAAAGGTAGTATGCCGGAAGTGGCAGCGCTGCAAGATAAAGCGCTTAAGCACGTTGAATCAAAAAGTTCAGACAGCTCTGTTTCATACTGATCAAGAATGGCTAGTTTGCAGCGGTTTTTTGAGTTTGCAATGCGTAGTGTTCCTGCCTCTTGTATTCCTCGTATCGCACCTTTAAGGATGTCTGGGTGGTAGTCCAGTCCCAAGTATGATGTTGTACAGAAGTGATGGACGTCTCTTCCGTATTGGTCAGTGAGTAGATTGGCTTTTTTTACCGTGACGTTTAACTCACAGATTCGACCTGATTTTGCTGTTTGCCAGTCACTGTCTGCTAACTGAATCACTTTTTTGTAATTGGTAAATTTGTTGTATGGATGGTTTTCCATTGTTGGGTGTCCATTTCTGCTTAGGGCCAAAGACCTTAGCGAGAAAAGTATCTTTGGATAAGTCAGATGCTTCCTACATGACCTGCACGCGCTGGGATTTTTTGCGTGTGTAAACTCCTGCTTTTTTGATAAAGACCTGGACGTTATGTTTATGTTCTCACTGATGTCTGCCAGTATCGCCGTCGAAGACGCCAGCAGAGGCTCTATGAGCCGCATACCCGTGTCTGGTTTGGTGAACCTATTGACTCACGTCCTTGGGTTAAGTGTTAACTTGCTAATGAAGACGTACAGAAGGCGTGAGAGCGCCGTTTTCGTTTTGGAAAAAACCAGCAGGTTCATGGGAGTTTTTGATGAGAGTTCTGCTATTCGGCGCCACCGGCATGGTCGGCCAAGGCGTGTTGCGCGAGTGCCTGTTGGCCAGTGATGTGCAGGAAGTGGTGGCCGTAGGCCGTACCGCACTGACCCAGGAACACGGCAAGCTGCATCAGGTGCTGCATGCCGACATGTTCGATTTCCAGCCCCTGGAGCATCTGCTGCAAGGCTTTGACGCCTGCTTCTTTTGCCTGGGCGTGTCCTCGGTGGGCATGGATGAAGCCAAGTACACCCATTTGAGCTACGACCTGACGCTGGTGGCTGCCAGCACCCTGGCGCGGCTCAATCCGCAGATGACCTTCATCTACGTGTCCGGCGCCGGTACCGACAGCAGCGAAGCCGGCAAAACCATGTGGGCGCGGATCAAGGGCAAGACCGAAAACGCCTTGTTGCGCCTGCCGTTCAAGGCGGTGTACCTGTTCCGCCCCGGCGTGATCCAACCGCTGCATGGCGTGCGTTCGAAAACCCCGCTCTACCAATCCATCTACACCGTGATCGGCCCGCTGTTGTCGCTGCTGCGCCATGTGCGCCCGGCCTGGGTCGTGAGCACGGAAACCGTTGGCCGCGCGATGCTCTCGGCCGTCCGGCACGGCGCCCCGTCGGCTGTGGTAGAGCAGGCCGATATCAATCGCCTGGCCACCGAGCGCGCCTAGATGCTGCACAAAAGCCTGGTCCGCCGCCTTGACCTGATCACCCTGCAACTGTTTGTGGCGGTGCATGAAGAAGGCACCCTGACCCGCGCCGCCGCCCGTGAAGCCATCGCGGTCTCGGCGGCCAGCAAGCGGTTGATGGAGCTGGAACACGTGTTGGGCGTAAGCCTGTTTGTACGCCAGGCCAAGGGCATGCAGCTCACGGCCGCCGGCGAGACCTTGCTGCACCATGCGCGACAGATGCTGTTCAACGTCGAGAAAATGGGCCTGGAACTGGGCGAGCACAGCCACGGCGTGCGTGGTTATGTGCGGATGCTTGCCAATCTCTCGGCGATCATTCAGTTCCTGCCGGAAGACTTGCGCGACTTTTCCGCGCTGCACCCACAGGTCAAAGCCGACCTGGAAGAGCGGCCCAGCAATGGCGTGGTCCAGGGTGTGATCGATGGGGTTGCGGACCTGGGAATCTGCTCCAGCGACACCGATACCAAAGGCCTGCCCGGCGTGACCTATCGCCGGGACAAGCTGGTGGTGCTGATGCCGGCGGACCACCCGTTGGCGGCGCGCAAAACGTTGGCCTTTGCCGAGACTCTGGACAGTGACTATGTAGGGCTGCACTCCGCCAGCTCGATCAACATGCGCACCCACGCGGCAGCGCGTGAGGCGGGCAAGGTGTTGCGCCTGCGTATCCATGTACCGGGTTTTGATGCGATGTGCCGGATGGTCCAGGCCAATATGGGCATCGGCATTCTGCCGCAAAAGGCCTATGAACTGTTTGGCCGGGCGTTGGGTTTGCATGCGGTGCCACTGACGGACGCCTGGTCGGATCGCAGCCTGATCCTGGTGGTGCGTGACGAGGCGCAGCTGTCGCCGGTGAGCCGGTTGTTGTTCGATTATTTGCGTCGGGAGCAGGGCTAAACGAAATGCTGCTGGCCTCATCGCGGGCAAGCCCGGCTCCCACAGTTGACCGAGTTGTTTGGGGAAAAATCGATCCTCTGTGGGAGCCGGGCTTGCCCGCGATGGCGATTTAAAGAGCGCCCAAAATCCCCAAGGCTTCGCATTTGGCGAACGCTCGTTGCCAACTGACGGTTGGATTTCTACCGTCCCTGTCCTCTAGCCTTGGCCCCACATTCCAAGAACAAGAGGTACACCCCATGACGGCTCCCCTGAGCGGTATCAAGGTGATCGAGATCGGCACCCTGATTGCAGCGCCATTCGCCGCCCGGCTGATGGCTGAGTTTGGCGCCGAGGTGATCAAGATCGAAGCCATGGGCCAGGGCGATCCGCTTCGCAAATGGCGAAAGCTGCATGAAGGCACCTCGCTGTGGTGGTACCTGCAATCGCGTAACAAGAAGTCCCTGGCGCTTGACCTCAAGTCCGCAGAAGGCCTGGAGTTGGTCAAGCAACTGCTGGGCGACGCCGACGTGTTGATCGAAAACCTGCGCCCCGGCGGCCTGGAAAAACTCGGCCTCGGCTGGGACGTGCTGCACGCTCTCAATCCCAAGCTGACGTTGGTGCGCATCTCGGGCTACGGCCAGACCGGCCCTTACCGCGACCGCCCGGGCTTTGGTGCCATCGGCGAGGCCATGGGCGGCATTCGCTACACCACCGGCAACCCGGATTCGCCACCGGCGCGGGTGGGCGTGAGCCTCGGTGATTCCCTGGCCTCGCTGCACGGCGTGATCGGTGCGCTGATGTCGCTGCTGCGGGTCAAGACCGGTCAGGGTGACGGCCAGATTGTCGACGTGTCCCTGGCCGAAAGCGTGTTCAACCTGATGGAAAGCCTGGTGCCCGAATACGACATGCTCGGCCATGTGCGTGAACGCAGCGGCGGCGCCTTGCCGGGCATCGCACCGTCCAACACCTACCTGACTGCCGACGGCGCCTACGTGGTGATTGCCGGCAACAGCGACCCGATCTACAAGCGCCTGATGCTCGCCATCGGCCGCGCCGACCTGGCCGAAGCGCCAGAGTTTGCCCACAACGATGGCCGGGCAGCCAAAAGCGGTGTGCTGGATGCTGCCATCACCCACTGGACCAGCAGCCTGCCCATCGACCAGGTGCTCATTGCCCTGGAAGCGGCCGAAGTACCGGCGGGGCGTATCTATTCAGTGGCCGATATCGTCGCCGACCCGCACTACCAGGCCCGCGACATGCTGCTCAGTGCCGAGCTGCCCGGCGGCCTCACGGTGAAGATGCCCGGCATCGTGCCCAAGCTGTCGGAAACCCCCGGCGCGGTGAATTGGCAGGGCCCGAGTTTGGGCCAGCACACTGATTCAATCCTCGGCGACCTGGGCCTGAGCGGCGCCGACATTCAACGCCTGAAAACCTCGGGAGTGGTGCAATGAAAAACTATTGCGATGCCCTGGTCGTGCAGGAAGTCTCGCCCCGGGACGGCCTGCAAATCGAGCCGACCTGGGTCGAGACCGTCGACAAGATCGCCCTGATCGACCAACTGTCCCTGGCCGGGTTTTCCCGGATCGAAGCCGGTTCGTTCGTTTCGCCCAAGGCCATTCCCGCGCTGCGCGACGGCGAGCAGGTGTTCCAGGGCATCACCCGCCGCCCCGGGATTATCTATGTAGCGTTGATCCCCAATCTCAAGGGCGCCCAGCGTGCCATCGAGTCGCGGGCTGATGAGTTGAACCTGGTGATGTCCGCCAGCCAGACCCACAACCTGGCCAATATGCGCATGCGTTGCGAAGCGTCGTTGGCGGCATTCGGCGACATCGTGAGCTTTGCCGGCGGCTATCCGGTGCGCCTCAACGGCAGCATCGCGACCACCTTCGGTTGCCCGTTCGAGGGCAAGATTGATGAAGACCGCGTGCTGCAATTGGTCGATGCCTACCGCGAATTGGGCATCCAGGGCATCAGCCTGGCCGATACCACCGGCATGGCCAATCCGCGCCAGGTCGAGCGCTTGGTCAAGCGCGTGCTCGAGCGTGTTCCGGCCAGCGACCTGACCCTGCATTTCCACAACACCCGTGGCCTGGGTTTGTGCAATGTGCTGGCCGCCTACGAGGCCGGTGCCCGACGGTTTGATGCGGCACTGGGCGGCCTCGGTGGCTGCCCGTTTGCGCCCGGCGCGTCGGGCAATATCTGCACCGAAGACCTGGTGAACCTGTGTGAAGAAGTCGGGATTCACACCGGCATCGACCTGCCGCACTTGCTGAAGCTTTCGCGGCAATTGCCGGCCTTGCTTGGCCACGAACTACCAGGCCAGGTGGCCAAGGCCGGGCGCAACTGCGACCTGCATCCGCCACCGGCCTACATCGCGACCTTGTAAACCGCCCACCAGACAACAAAAACAATCGGACGCCTGCGAGCAGTCCGCTGGAGAGAAACAATGAGCCTGAATACGTTGGAGGCCGGCGTGCGCCCGGCCGCTGAACACGATGCCGAAAAAGCCCTGGTGAGCAAGGTCGCCTGGCGCCTGATGCCGCTGATCATGGTCTGTTATCTGTTCGCGTTTTTTGACCGCATCAACATCAGCTTCGCCAAGTTCCAGTTGCAGACCGACCTGAGCCTGAGCGACACCGCTTACGGCCTGGGCGCCGGGCTGTTTGTGGTCGGCTATGTGATCTTCGAAGTGCCGAGCAACATGATGCTGTACAAGGTCGGCGCCCGTCGCTGGATCGCGCGCATCATGATGTCGTGGGGGCTGGCGACGGCGGCCATGGTGTTTGTCACGGCCGAATGGCAGTTCTATGGGCTGCGCTTCATCATCGGTGCGATGGAGGCGGGGTTCGCACCGGGCGTGTTGTATTACCTGACGCTGTGGTTCCCGCAGCACTACCGTGGGCGTATCACCTCGATGCTGTTCCTCGCCTCGGCGTTTGCCGGGCTGGTGGGCGCGCCGTTCTCCGGGCTGGTGCTGGAACACCTCGACGGCGTGCTGCAAATGCGCGGTTGGCACTGGTTGTTTTTGCTGGGTGGCTTGCCCTGCGTTGGCCTGGGTTTCCTGGTGCTGAAGCTGCTCAAGGACCGCATCGAAGACGCCCACTGGCTGACCCCGTCGGAGAAGACCTTGCTGGCCAGCCGCATTGCCGTGCATGAGCCCCACAAGAGCGGCGGCTCGTTGCTCGCCGCACTGCGTATCCCTGGCTTCCTGATGCTCGGCTTTATCTACTTCCTGATCCAGGTGGCGTCCTACGGCCTGAACTTCTGGGCGCCGCAACTGATCCGCAGCGCGGGCACCCAGAGCCCGGTGATGATCGGCCTGCTGACGGCGATTCCCTACGTGTGCGGCGCTATCAGTATGGTGGTGATCGGCCGTTTGTCCGACGCCACCGGCGAGCGCCGCAAGTTCGTCAGCGGCCTGGTGGCGCTGGGCGCCGTGGGGTTCTTCTGTGCGGGAATCTTTGCCGATCACACCACATTCCTGATCGTTGCCTTGAGCTTGCTGGGCGCGGGCATCATCGCCTCGATCCCGACGTTCTGGACGCTGCCACCGAAGTTGTTGGCCGGTGCCGGTGCGGGCGCGGCGGGCGGGATTGCGGTGATCAACACGTTGGGCCAGTTCGGCGGTATCGTCAGCCCGGTGATGGTCGGCCGGATCAAGGACCTGACCGGCAGCACCACGCCGGCGCTGTATGTCATCGGCGTGTGCGCGCTGGTCGCGGCGGCGCTGTTGCTGTGGGGCTTGCCGCAGAAGCTGCGCACACTCGACAAGCACTGATCAGCCGGTGGTCACCAATGATCGGGTGGGCGTGGCGCTGAACTGAATCAGCGCCACGCCGCCGATCAACATCAACGCCCCGATCAACCGGGGCGCGGTCAGTTGGCGCTCCACCAGCCCGAACAGGCCGAAGTGATCCAGCATCAACGCGGCGATGATTTGCCCGGCCATCGCCAAGGCGACGAACCCCGAAGCGCCGAGCTTGGGCATCAAAATCAACGCCAGCGAAATAAAGCACACGCCAAACGCACCGCCGCTCCACATCCACAGCGGCGCCTTGGTGATAAAGCCAAGGTTGGGCAGCGGCAGGCGCAGGGCCAGGATCACCGGCAGCAGTACGATAATGCTCACCAGCAGCGAGGCGAGGGTGGCCCACAATGGATGGCCCAAGCCGCGTCCCAAGTTGGCGTTGATCGCACTTTGAAACGGCACCACCGCCCCGGCGAACGCGGCCAACAGCAACAAACCTACCCAATGCATCGTCGTCATCATCAATCTCCCAGAGGTTTTGCTGGACTCTAGGCTATTCGTCGCGCAAATTTAAATTCCAGATTCTTATGCAGAACATGCAGCCGATGAATGATCTTCGACGTATCGATCTTAACCTGCTGGTGATCCTCGACGCCTTGCTCAACGAGCAACACGTGACCCGCGCTGCCGAGCGCCTGCATTTGAGCCAGCCGGCGGTGAGCCACGCCCTGGCGCGATTGCGCGATGTGCTGGGGGACCCGTTGCTGGTGCGCCAAGGCAGTTCGCTGGTGCCCACCACGCGCGCGCTGGAACTGGCCATGCCGCTGGCGCAAGCATTGGCCCAGGTACAGGCGCTGCTGGCGCCGAATCGCTTTGATCCAGCTTCGGCCAAGCGCACCTTTCGGGTGGCCATGTCGGACTACAGCGCGGCGATTTTCCTGCCGGGGCTGGTGCGCACCTTGCGCCGCGAAGCGCCGGGGATTGATTTGCAGGTTATCCAGGCCAGTCGCGAAGGCATGCTGGATGGCGTGCTCAATGGCGACATCGACGTGGCCGCCGGGGTGTTCCCCGACATGCCTGCCGAACTGCGCAGCACCCCGTTATTTGAAGAGCATTACGTGTGCCTGGTGGACCGTGACAGCCTGTCGCGAAGCGGTGCGCTTGACCTGCCCACGTACTTGGCACGGCCTCATGTGTTGCTGGAAATGCGCGGCAGCGGCACGCCGGAAATCGAACGGGCATTGACCGCGATTCGTGAGCGGCGGCACGTGGCGATCAGCTTGCCTCATTGGGGGGTCGCGCCGCAGTTGATCCAGGGCACGGACCTGATTCTTACCGTGTCGTCTCGCGGGCTGCTCAACATTGATCATGAGCAACTGTTGGCTGTGCCGCCGCCGTTTCATATTCCGTCGTTTGCGTTTGTGCTGGCCTGGCATTCGCGGCGGGGTGGGGACCCGGCGTTGCAGTGGTTGAATGGGCAGGTGCAGGGTGTATTGTCTGAGCGCGTTTGATAAACATAGTGTTTAAGGAAGAACTCCATGCTCTTAGGTCTCAATCACCTGACTCTCTCCGTCACCGACTTGAACCGCAGCATCCGTTTCTACAATGAGCTGCTGCAACTGCGCCTCGACGCGACCTGGGACAACGGCGCCTACCTGTCGGTGCCGGGGCTCTGGTTGTGCTTGTCCTTAGAGTCACTAAGTACACCCGCTGCCGGATACACCCACTATGCGTTCACCGTTGCTGCCGAGGACTTTGCCTCAGCGGTGGCCCGCCTGCGAGCCGTCGGTGTAGCCGAATGGCGCGACAACCGCAGTGAAGGCGCTTCGTTCTATTTCCTTGATCCCGACGGTCACAAGCTTGAGGTTCACGTTGGTGACTTGGCGTCACGGCTGCAAGCCTGTCGCGATAAGCCGTATGTAGGGATGAAGTTTTATCCTTAGCAGCAGAACAGGCAGAACGCTTCCAGCCCCGTGCGTTACCGGGCCTGTTTGGCAGCAAGGCCTGACGACCGTTCGTCGCGCCGGGAAGTTTTTTCTAAACCTTTACCGCGCTGAAAATTCAGATTCAAGGCGGGGCTTGTTTCCCTGCGCCTGTTTATTACCTGGAGGAACCCATCATGAGCCGCATGGCTATCCGGTTACGCACCGCCAGTTTTGCGATGCTGCTGGGCCTCGGCGCCAGCAATGCTTTCGCCCAGTCGCCTGCCGATTTCATCGAGCAGGCTTCGGCCAAGGGCATGGCCGATATCGAGACCAGCCGCATGGCACACGCCAAGACTTCGTCCCAGGAGATCAAGGACTACACCATCGAAGTCATCAATGAACGCACCCTGGCCAATCAGCATCTGGCCGCCATCGCCAAGAAGCTCGATTTGCCGGTGGCGCCACGGGACAAGATCGTCGACAAGGCCGAATCGCTGATGCCGCAGCTAAAGGACGGCGATTCGTTTGACGCGGCCTACACCGCGCAGCAGATCAAGGCCAATGAAGATGCGATCGCCCTGTTCAAACAGGAAGGCGCCGAGTCTGATATCCCGGAAATAAAGGCATTGGTGGACGAGACGTTGCCCAAGTTGGAAGAACGCCTGGAGAAAGCCCGGGCGCTGGCATCGACTTACGGAAAAGGCCACCAAGGCGACGGTTGATCGGCCTGAGTACCTATAAAGAACGGCGGCCGGGATATTCCAGCCGCCGTTTTTTTATGCCTGGTTCAAATCGGTCTTGGCCCGGCCATGTTCATCCGGTGTGTCGGTGACCATGGTGGTGACGGTGATGGATTCGCTGTCGCCGATGGTCTTGTATTCCTTACGCAGTTTTTCCAGTTCCTTGCGATCCATGCCGTCCAGGCTCAACACGGCGTTTTGCGCATCCTTGGTAGCGCGCAGCAGTTCGTCGATTTTGATATGCAAAATATCGTTGTCGCGGTTTTGCGTGTTCTGGATCAGGAACACCATCAGGAAGGTGATGATGGTCGTGGAGGTGTTGATGATCAGTTGCCAGGTGTCGTTGTAGTGGAAATAAGGCCCGCTCAAACTCCACAGGAAGATCAACGCCACCGCCGCGTAGAACGTGCGGGCACTGCCTGCCCAGCGGGACAGGGACTGCGAGACTGCGGAGAATTTCATGACCGTTTTCCTTAAAAGTGGGTGATGAAAATATTGACCGCAGGCACGCTTTGAAATTTCTTTTTACAATTGGAAGTTTGAATAAAATTGTACGGTTATCGGCAGAGCGTTCAGGCGCGCTCCTCCAGCGCCAACAAGTACTGCTTGGCCTCAAGCCCGCCGGCAAACCCGGTCAAGCCGCCCGACGCGCCAATCACCCGATGGCACGGCGCAATAATCGAAATCGGGTTGCGCCCGTTGGCCGCTCCCACTGCTCGCACTGCCTTGGGGTTGCCGATCTGAGTGGCGATCTGGCTGTAGCTGCGGGTTTCACCAAACGGAATGGTCAGCAGCGCCTGCCAGACTTTTTTCTGGAAGTCGGTGCCGGCAAAGTCCAGTTCCAGCTCGAAACGGTTGCGGGTACCGGCGAAGTATTCCTTTAACTGCCGCGTGGTTTCCTGCAACACCGGGCTGTTGTTGGCTTCTTGCAGGGCACCCAGCCGGACACGGTTGGGACGCTCTTTTTCCCACAGGATGGCGGTGAGTTTTCCGTCACGGGCCACTAGGGTCAGTTGGCCGACGGGGGAGGGCATGAGCGTGTATTCATAGGACATGGTCGGGCGCCTTTTTTTAGTGTGCAGCGCTACTCTAGATCTGCCGGTACAGGGTGAAACTACGTTTCTTGCGGTTGAATTCGCAAGATATTTAGAAGTTCCAATAAACCCAATTGGCGTAATACGGGTACCAGTAAAGCCACGAGAGCCAGTACAGTGCCTTGAGTACCGACGCAGTGCTTATGAGAAAAAAGGACGCGATGTTGAACACTGTGATAATCACGGCAAACACGGTCACACGCCGGCTGGCGTACAGTTGTGCAAACCGAGCGCCATAGACAGAGGCTGCGATGGACGCCAGCACAAGCACGAGCCCGAACGGAAATGGCAGCGTCAGAAACGAGAGCAGCAGAGGGGTGACCAGTACCCAGCCCAGTACCTTGCGCAGTATGGGCCTTGGTGTGCGTTGTGCGGGAAGGAGCATGCAGGGTCCTTGTTCAGAGGCGACGAGTGAGCATCATCGTGGCCTCAGTGGGTTGTGGCCGTCGGAGTTTGCTTAAATGCCATTATCGGTCCTGCAGCAACTTATCAATGACCGTCATGAACGCTTCAACCATCAAGCTTCGTCCTTCAGCTCGGGTAAGAACCAACAACTGCGCATACGCGTCCAGATCCACCAACGGTCGATACGTCACGCCCTTGTTCATCAAGCTCTGGGTGCACGCCGGCACCAGCGCCACACCTTGCCCTGCCGCCACCAGCGCAATGATCGAAGTGATCTGCCGTCCCGTTGGCCCGGCACGCAATGGCAAACCCTTGTGCCGGTAAAGCTGCTCGATGGACTGGTTAAGCCCCGAGCCGTAATCGGTGGGAAACAGAATCAGCGGATACCCACTCAACTGCGCCAGGCTGACCTCGGCCTGGCTGGCCAACGGGCTGTCGCTGGACACCGCCGCCACCAGCCGCTCCTCGCCCAACGACAACGCCTGCACTTGCGTCTGGCCATCCTGGGGCAGCAAGCGGCTCAGGCCGATATCCAGGCGGCCATCGGCTACCTGCGCGCCCAGGCTGCCGGAGGCGCATTCCACCAATGTCAGTTGCACATCCGGGAAACGTTGGGCAAAGGCTTGAATCGCCTGGCTGAACAAGTCCGACAGGGCAATCGAACTGACGTAACCCAAAGCCAGTTGCCCGGCGGCACCTGCGGCCAGCTTGCCGGCGATGACTTCGGCGAGGTCGACCTGCTCCAGCACGGCACGGGCGTAGGGCAGGAACGAACGCCCCTGCGGAGTGAGCGAAACCGTGCGGCTGGTGCGGTCGAACAGGCGAAACCCCAGCTCGGCCTCCAGCGCGGAAATCTGCCGGGTCAACGGCGGCTGGGCCAGGTGCAGGCGAATAGCGGCGCGGCCGAAGTGCAATTCTTCGGCGACGGTCAGAAAATAACGCAGCTTGCGTAGGTCGAGCATCCTGGCCCCAGGGTATTGATCGGTTCGAAATCGGTATTGGTCTCGGGTGCGCGGGTCATTCTATAAAGGCCTCTGATAATAAAACGAGAGGTTTCATGAAACCGCGCCTGCATTGTGCCCGTCTTGCCCTGTTCCTGTGTGGCTGCGCGGCGTTTCTCAACCTCTACGCCACCCAAAGCATTTTGCAGGCCTTTGCCACCCGCTTTCAGGTGAGCGCCAACGCAGCGGGCTGGAGCATTACCGTCACCACCTTGGCCGTGGCGCTGACCGCACCTTTTGTCAGCCGCCTGACCGGGCGTTTTGGGCAGCGCACGGTGATCTCGGTGGCCGCGCTGTTGCTGGCCGTGCCGGCGCTGATGACCGCCTATGCCACCAGCTTTGCCGAACTGCTGGTGTGGCGCTTTATTGAAGGCATGCTGATACCGGTGGTGTTCGCCACCAGCGTGGCCTACATCGGCGATCGCTGGCGCGGCGGCACCGTGACCGAAGTCACCAGCCTGTACGTGGCCGGCACCGTGCTCGGCGGGTTTGCCGGGCGTTTTGTCACCGGCGTGATGACCGAGTACGTCGGCTGGCGTGAAGCCTTTGAGCTGTTGGCGGTGTTGAGCCTGATGGTGGGCGGATTTATCCAGTTTCTGCTGCCGGACAATCCTCCCCGAGTCGCGCGAGCTTCGACCATTTGGGCCGATGTGCTCGGCACTCCGCTGTTGGCTGCCTACGCCGTAGGATTTTGCGTACTGTTCTCCCAAGTGGCGACGTTTACCTACGCCGGCCTGTACCTCAGCCAAGCGCCCTTTGACCTTGGCCCGGCGGCGCTAGGCACCATTTACATGGTGTTCTTGCTGGCTTTGGTAGTGATCCCCATCGCCGGTCGCCTGAGCAAATCCCGCCCGCAATCCGAACTGCTGACCGCCGCCGCGGCGCTCGGTGTATGCGGCTCGGCGCTGACCTTATTGCCATCCCTGTGGTGCATCGTGTGGGGCCTGGCCTTCAGCTCCACCGGCGTTTTTCTCGCCCAGGCCGCTGCCAGCGCCTTCACCACCGCCACCGCCCGCCACAACAAAGCCGGTGCCGTAGGCTTGTACCTCACCTGCTATTACCTGGGCGGCAGCTTTGGTGCCGTCGTCCCGGCGCTGATCTGGGGGCGTTGGGGTTGGGTGGGCTGTGTGGTGCTGATCATTGGTTTCCAGCTACTGTCTTTGCTGATTGCCCTGGTGGGCTGGAAGCCCCTCCAACCTGAACTGAGCAAGACCTCATGAACGACGCCGTTGCCTTGCCCGTACCCGAGACTTCCGCCCGTCGCCGCTCGTTGATTGCAGGCTGCAGCGCCCACGCGATTCACGATGGCCTGACCGATGTGATCTACGTGCTGCTGCCGATCTGGCAAGCGCAGTTCGGCATGACCTACGCCCAGATCGGCCTGCTGCGCGGTGCCTATTCCGGGATGATGGCGGTGTTCCAGCTGATGGCCAGCCGCGCCGCCAAACGCTGGGGGCGCGCACCGATGCTGGTGGGCGGTACGGCGCTTGCCGGTATTGCCTATCTGTTGGTGGGGCAGGCGACCGGGTTGGGCATGTTGTTGCTGGCGCTGCTGTTGGGTGGGTTGGGCGCGAGCACCCAACATCCACTGGCTTCTTCGATGATCACCGATACCTATGAGGGCGGAGGCGGGGTCAAGGAGGCGCTGTCGCAATACAACTTTTCCGGGGACATTGGTAAGACACTGGTTCCCGGGCTGGTGGGACTGTTACTGACGGTCATCAGTTGGCGCGCGAGCGTTACGCTTTTGGGCCTGTTGGGGTTGGCGGCGGCGGGGTTGCTGTGGTGGCTGATCCCCACGCAAGCGCCAGCGTCTGCTTCCGGCAAAACTGCCAAGACACTGGTAGGAAGCGGCTCTGTCAGCGGCCTGCGTGCGCTGATCGTCACCGGCACTCTCGACAGTGCCGTGCGCATGGGGTTTCTCACGTTTTTGCCGTTTCTGCTGCAAGCCAAAGGCGCTGGCACTGCGGGCATTGGCCTAGCGCTGACCATGCTGTTTGTCGGTGGTGCCTTCGGCAAATTGCTCTGCGGCTACCTCGGCGCACGCATCGGCATGATGAAAACCGTGTGGCTGACGGAGACCAGCACCGCGATGTTGATCGTGGCGGCGGTGTACCTGCCGTTGACCGGGTTGATGGTGATGTTGCCGGTGTTGGGGCTCGCGTTGAACGGCACGTCTTCGGTGCTCTACGGCGCGGTGCCAGACCTGGCGGGCGCAGGTAAACGGGAACAGGCGTTTGCGGTGTTCTACACCGGCACCATCGGCGGTGGCGCGTTGGCGCCGGTACTGTTTGGCGGGCTGGGGGACTCGATGGGCGTGCCGGTGGCGGTGATGGTGTTGGCGGGGATGTTGTTGCTGACATTGCCGTTGGCGTGGGAGGTGCAGCGGGGAGTGGTGCTCGAGAGATAGCCGTCTTTTCGGATGGTAAATTCAGTTCCTTGTGGGAGCTGTCGAGCATTAGCGAGGCTGCGATGGGATC
Source organism: Pseudomonas sp. Bout1 (assembly GCF_034314165.1). Classification (GTDB taxonomy): domain Bacteria; phylum Pseudomonadota; class Gammaproteobacteria; order Pseudomonadales; family Pseudomonadaceae; genus Aquipseudomonas. Next base: position 1,619,967 of record NZ_JAVIWK010000001.1, read on the forward strand.
GCTGCGGTGTACCTGGCAGACCGCGTCGCCTGCATCGCGGGCAAGCCCGGCTCCCACAGGGAATGCATCCCGATTTGGGAGCGCCGCGGCTCTAATGTGGAAGCGGGGAGTGGTGCTCGAGAGATAGCCGTCTTTTCGGATGGTGAATTCAGTTCCTTGTGGGAGCTGTCGAGCATTAGCGAGGCTGCGATGGGATCGCTGCGGTGTACCTGGCAGACCGCGTCGCCTGCATCGCGGGCAAGCCCGGCTTCCACAGGGATTGCATCCCGATTTGGGGGCGCCGCGGCTCTAATGTGGAAGCGGGGAGTGGTGCTCGAGAGATAGGCGTCTTTTCGGATGGTGAATTCAGTTCCTTGTGGGAGCTGTCGAGCATTAGCGAGGCTGCGATGGGATCGCTGCGGTGTACCTGGCAGACCGCGTCGCCTGCATCGCGGGCAAGCCCGGCTCCCACAGGGATTGCATCCCGATTTGGCGGCGCCGCGGCTCTAATGTGGAGTGGTGCTCGAGAGATAGCCGTCTTTTCGGATGGTAAATTCAGTTCCTTGTGGGAGCTGTCGAGCATTAGCGAGGCTGCGATGGGATCGCTGCGGTGTACCTGGCAGACCGCGTCGCCTGCATCGCGGGCAAGCCCGGCTCCCACAGGGATTGCATCCCGATTTGGCGGCGCCGCGGCTCTAATGTGGGAGCGGGGAGTGGTGCTCGAGAGATAGCCGTCTTTTCGGATGGTGAATTCAGTTCCTTGTGGGAGCTGTCGAGCATTAGCGAGGCTGCGATGGGATCGCTGCGGTGTACCTGGCAGACCGCGTCGCCTGCATCGCGGGCAAGCCCGGCTCCCACAGGGATTGCATCCCGATTTGGGAGCGCCGCGGCTCTAATGTGGAAGCGGGGAGTGGTGCTCGAGAGATAGCCGTCTTTTCGGATGGTGAATTCAGTTCCTTGTGGGAGCTGTCGAGCATTAGCGAGGCTGCGATGGGATCGCTGCGGTGTACCTGGCAGACCGCGTCGCCTGCATCGCGGGCAAGCCCGGCTCCCACAGGGATTGCATCCCGATTTGGCGGCGCCGCGGCTCTAATGTGGAAGCGGGGAGTGGTGCTCAAGAGATAGCCGTCTTTTCGGATGGTGAATTCAGTTCCTTGTGGGAGCTGTCGAGCATTAGCGAGGCTGCGATGGGATCGCTGCGGTGTACTTGGCAGACCGCGTCGCCTGCATCGCGGGCAAGCCCGGCTACCACAGGAAATGCATCCCGATTTGGGGGCGCCGCGGCTCTAATGTGGGAGCGGGGGCAATGACCAATGAATTTGCCGATAATCTGCCAGACGAGCATCGCTGTCTGGCCTTGGCGATTCAGCAAATGATTGAGTTGGGGCTTTTTCTGGTAGAAGCCGTGCAGGACCGAGTGGATCGCGTTTCTTGATTCTATAAAAGGCTTTCCCTTCCAGGCCGCACCTACCAAGGGAAGGGCCGCCGATTTTTGATGTGTTGGGAGTCAGCAACGATGACCTGGAACAGCGAAGCAAAAACAGCCCCGTTCACCCGAGAGGCGACGCTTGAAGACGTGAGTGCCTTGGTTGAGCTCGACGCCTTCGCGAAATCGAATGTCAGCCGCGTCGAGCTTATTCGCGAGGCCGTTGAGAAGGGTCAATGCCTGGTTGCGGTGGACGCTGGCTGCGTTGTTGGCTATCTCGTACTTACCCACGATTTTTTCGGGAATGGCTTTGTTTCGTTGGTGGTTGTCTGTCCTGCACATCAGCGCAAAGGCATCGCTCTTATACTGTTTGTTGCTGCTGAATTCGCGTGTAAGACGAACAAGCTTTTTACCTCAACGAACAGCTCAAACGTCGCTTCACAGCAACTCATATCCAAGGCTGGATTCTTGCGCAGTGGCGTTATTGAGAATCTGGATGAGGGTGATCCGGAGCTTGTCTATTTCAAGTTTGTTCGGTGATCCTTTTAGTTCGCAGTACATGAGTCCTGTCTCCTTTGTCATTCGTTAGCTCGAACGCTCCCACCTCAAATCCAGACTGTTCGCCAGACTCGCCGCCTCATCCATCAGCGCGTTGCAGAAGGCATCGACGAAGATTGAGGACGGTCGATAGTCCGGCCTGATCAACATGACCCGATAGGGAATCGATACGTTGATCGGCCGAATGGCCAGCCCGTTACCGGCCTCCGCCACTGCAGTCAGCGGGTTGATAATCGCCACACCCAGTTGCTGCCTGACCATGGCACACACCGACGCAGCGTTGGTTGTTTCGACCACAATGTGCCTGTCGACGCCGGCCCGGCGGAAGTGCTCATCAAGGGTTTGGCGATAGATGTCCATGCCCGACAGGTTGATGAAATTCACACCCTGAAAGTCTTCCAGTGTCAGCATCGGTTTAGCCAGCAAAGGATCACCCTCTGGTAGTACGCAAACCATGTCGGAACAAAAGAGCAGCTCCCCTTGGGTACCTTGAGGCGCATGTTCGCCTTCGGTTAACCCGAGGTCGTAACGCTGGGCGCTGAGTGACTCTTCCAGCAAGGGCGTTTCCTGCGCCGCAATGCTCAAGGCTATGCCGACATGCTGCTGCTGAAAGCGCTTGTAGACCTTGGGCAAAAGCGTCTGGGAAAACAGTGGGAGGCACGTAACGCTTAACTGGCCATGTTCAAAGCGACGAATTGACTGCGCAACGCTGTTGATTCGTTCCAGGCCGATGTAGGAGCGTTCAACCTCTTCGAACAGCATGATCGCCTGGGCTGTCGGCACCAGCCTTCCTCCCGCGCGATCAAAGAGTCGCAGGCCAGAAAGCGTTTCCAGTCGCGCCAGCTCCCGGCTGACCGTCGGTTGCGAGGTAAAAAGCAGCTGCGCCGCTCCCGTGACGCTGCCGGCCTGCATGATGGCCCGGAACACCTCGATATGCCGTATGGATATCTCCATCCTTGATCCCCGCTCGTTTAACGAAGCCCATATCAAAACTGAATCGAGTGGCAAAGAATAGGTATTTTATTGAATGAATAACGCTGGTCATGATGGTTGCTCTCCCAATTTCAGAAGAAATACCGTCATGCTCAACCATTCCGTGTTTCAGCCGTTGACCGAGTCTGCAAAACAGCACGGCACGCCGCTCTGGTGTTATGAGGCCGAGACCATCCGGGCCCGCATCAATCAATTGCAGGGTTTCGACGTTATTCGGTATGCGCAGAAGGCGTGCTCCAACCTGCATATTCTTCGGTTGATGCGCGAGCAAGGCGTGCGGATCGATGCGGTATCGCTGGGTGAAATCGAGCGGGCTCTGCTGGCTGGCTTTAGCACTGCCGGTGACCCGGCCGGCATTGTTTTTACCTGTGACTTATTCGATGAGGCGACATTGCGCCGTGTCGTGGAACTGCAGTTGGAAGTGAACACCGGCTCAATTGATATGTTGCGCCAACTGGGCCAGTTGTCGCCCGGCCATCGCGTGTGGCTGCGGATCAATCCGGGGTTTGGTCATGGCCATAGCCGCAAGACCAATACCGGTGGCGAAAACAGCAAGCACGGAATTTGGCATGAGCAAGTGCAAGAAGCGCTCAAAGTGATTCGCCAATTCGGGCTGAAGCTGGTGGGCGTGCATATGCATATCGGCTCCGGTGTGGATTACGCGCACCTTGAGCAAGTGGGCAGTGCGATGGTCTCGGTGGTGAAGGCGCTTGACCACGATATCGAAGCGTTTTCCATTGGCGGAGGGCTTGCCACGCCTTATCGTGGGGAAGATGAACCGGTGGATATCCAGAGTTATGCGAGCACCTGGCGCCAGGCCAAACAGGCGATTGAGGCCTGGCTCGGTCATCCGGTACGCATGGAAATCGAGCCGGGCCGCTTCCTGGTCGCGGAGTCTGGGTATCTGGTCACCGAAGTTCGCGCGGTTAAAAAAGTCGGCAGCAGGAATTTCATTCTGGTGGACGCCGGCTTCAATGACCTGATGCGGCCAGTCCTCTATGGCGCCTATCACCACATGACATTGCTGGATGCCCAAGGTATGCCGGTCAGCCGCCCCGGGCACCTGTGCGTAGTGGGCGGCCCGTTGTGCGAGGCCGGCGATATTTTCACGCAGGACGAACAGGGCGTCACACCCCGTATGTTGCCGGAAGCGCAAGTGGGTGATTTGTTGGTGATACACGATACCGGCGCGTATGGCGCCGCCATGTCATCCAACTACAACAGCCGCCCGCTGTTGCCGGAGGTACTGATCGAGCAGGGGCGCGCCAAATTGATTCGACGCCGGCAACCGCTCTCGGACTTGCTGGCCCTGGAGTTGGAGCTTTAACGCTACCCATAAAAAAACCGGCCACCAAGGACCGGTTTTTTTAACATCCCCCGTCATAACCATCCTGACGTGAGACCAATATCTGAGTGGAGCGGGTAGAGGGAATCGAACCCTCATCTAAAGCTTGGGAAGCTTTCGTTCTACCACTAAACTATACCCGCTCAGAGCGGCTGACTTTGTACCAGATGTGCTCGCGGATTTGAAGTTTTTCTTCGAAAATTCTGTGTTTTACGTGCCAACGGTCGATCGTGGGCAGGCGGATCCCCTGGGAAATCCAGCCCACCCACAACCCCGTCGCTCATACGGCAAACGCATGCTGTGGCTGCGCCGCGTGGTACCGCAACCGACTTGGCTGCTGCTCCGGCCGCAAAAACCCCATTAACGCTTCCCGGCTATCCCGGCACGCGGCCTTGTGCTCCATGTCCAGAAAGTGCCCGGTCGCCTGGATCGTCCCGAAGCTGCTTTTCGCAATATGCTGCCCAAACAGCTTCGCATCCTGGGCGCTGGTGTACTCGTCCCATTCGCCGTTCAAAAACAGCACCGGTATATCAATCTGCTTCGCCGACTTGAGGTAGCACAGCCGGTCGCTGTTCAGCACGTGGCTGATGTGAAAGTGCATCTGCCCGTATTCATGCTCGGCCAGGCTGCTCACGTGCTTGTGGTTGAAGCGCTTGAACAGTGACGGCAAGTGTTTGCCGATGGTGCTGTTGACCAGGTGGCCCACGCGGTCGCGGTCGAGGCTGCCGAGGTAGTCGACGCCGCGCTCCAGGTAGTCACGCATGGGGGCGTTGATCACCGGGGAGAACGAGCTGATCACCGCCTTTTCCACCCGGCGCGGGCGGTGCGCGAGGGCGACGAGGGTCGCGGCGCCGCCCCACGAGAAGGACAGTACGTGTTCGGCGGCGAAGTGGTCGATGAGTTCCAGGAGGATCTGGCCTTCGACTTCTTTCGTCAGCATCTGCTCGTGGCGGTTGTGGGCTTTGGAGCGACCGGCGTAGGGCTGGTCGTACAACACCACGTTGAATTGCGGGTGCAGGCTTTTCACGGTCTGTGCGAAAGACGCGGTGGTGGCCATTGAGCCGTTGACCAGGATGATGGTCTTGGCCGCTGCGTCCGCGCGATAGAACTCCGTGTAAACCCGATACTGACCCTGTATATCCAGCACAGCGATTTCTGGCCTCATGTCGTAAGACTCCTGGCAAGCGGGTAATGCGCGCAGATCACTCTGCACGAGCTTTGTGACAGGTAGGCATACGCCTGGAAGTGAGAGCCCATGTCGATCCGATACTGGCTGGCCGACGGGTGTTGTTATGGCGGGCAATTTGCCGTGAGATGCCCGCAGGTCAAACATGCGGACGGGCAAAGTGTTTCTTGTAGGTAGGGGTGACTCGCCAGTCAGAATGCGGCTGGCTCGTTTGATTCAAGCAGGATGGGGGCCAGTTCGCCAGTCGAGGGCGTGGGTTTTTGCCATCATCGGCTGAACGGTCATCAGACCTGCCGGATTTCAGCGTCCGTCAGCGCCCGGTATTGGCCTGGGGCAAGGGATGGGTCCAATTCCAGCGGCCCCATGCGCTCGCGGTGCAGGCGCATCACTTTGTTGTCGAAGTGCCCGAACATGCGCTTCACCTGGTGATAACGCCCTTCAATGATGCTCAGGCGCGCCGTTCTGGGGCCCAATAGTTCCAATTCGGCCGGCTGAGTGGTGAGGTCTTCAAACGCGAAGTACAGGCCGGCGGCGAAAGTGGCCGCGTATTGCGGGCCGATTTCCTGCTCGGTCTCGACGTAGTAGACCTTGGGTAATTTGGTTTGTGGCTGGGTCAGGCGGCGCGACCACTGGCCGTCGTTGGTGATCAGCAGCAGGCCGGTGGTGTTGAAATCCAGGCGGCCGGCGATGTGCAGCTCGTGCTTGTCCGGCTCACCCAGCAGATCGAGCACGGTGGGGTGTTGCGGGTCGGATGTGGCGCTCACGCAGCCCTGGGGTTTGTGCAGCATGAAGTAACGCGCGGGTTTGCCGGTTTGCAGCACTTCGTCATCCAGCAACACACGGCTGAACTCGCTCACCGGGTGATGCGGGTCGCTCACAAATTGGCCATCGACGGTAATCCGCCGTTCCACCAGCAACAGGCGCACTTGCTTGCGGTTGAATCGGGGCAGGTTGCTGAGGAAGCGGTCTACGCGCATTACTCGGGCTCGGCGCCGCGCAGTTGCTCGTCCACCTGGGCACAGCGCGGGCACAGGCAGGCTTTGTTGCGCAGTTGCGGCGGCAAGGCTTCGAGCACCGCAGGGTCGATGCTGACGCTGTAGCACCAGCACGCCTGGTCGGCAGTACGCGGGTCGGCCAGGGCGCAGTCGTTGCGGGCGCCGCAGGCGGGGCAGAGAGTTGGCGTGGTCATCGGTCGGTTCAGGCTGTATCGGACAAAGTCCCGGTGAAACCCGGTGTGCCTTGCACGATACAGCCCCGCCGCGTTATTGCAAATCACGCTCCAGCACGACCACCCGTTGGCCTGCGCCAATGCCGCTGCCCGGTTGCACCGGGATTTCCCGCACGGTGCCGGCGAACGGTGCGAGTACCGGGATTTCCATTTTCATCGACTCCAGGATCACCAGCACATCACCCGCAGCAACGCGTTCGCCAGCGCGCACCTGCACTTGCCAGAGATTGCCGGCGATGTGGCTGTCGATGCTGTATTCATTGGCTTGCAAAGGCGTGTCTTCGCCCAAGGGCGCCGCAAGTTCCTCGCTGTCGAAATGCGCCTGGCCGCTGGCGATCCAGCGTTCGCGTTCGGCGTTGAATGCGCGTTGCTGTTGCCCGCGAAACGCGCCAATGCTCTCGGCTTCGCGGGTGAGAAAGGCCTGGTAATCCGTCAGATTCAACTGGCTGTGTTCAATGTTCAGTTCAAACCGCCCAAGGGGGAAGTCCCGGCGAATCTGCACCAGCTCATCGGCGCTCACCGGGTAAAAGCGGATCTGGTCGAAGAAGCGCAGCAACCACGGTTTGCCGTCGAATGCCGCCACCTCTCGGTAGCGGTTCCACATCTGCAAGGTGCGCCCGACAAACTGATAACCACCGGGGCCTTCCATGCCGTAGACGCACAGGTAGGCGCCGCCGATGCCCACGGAGTTTTCCGCGGTCCAGGTGCGTGCCGGGTTGTACTTGGTGGTGACCAGGCGGTGGCGCGGGTCGAGCGGCGTGGCTACAGGCGCGCCGAGGTAGACGTCGCCCAGGCCCATCACCAGATAGCTGGCATCGAACACGGTGTGGCGCACTTCGTCGAGGTTGGCCAGGTCGTTGATGCGGCGGATGAACTCCAGGTTGCTCGGGCACCAGGGTGCGTCCTTGCGCACGGTGGTCATGTATTTTTCGATGGCCAGTTGGCAGGCCGGGTCGTCCCAGGACAGTGGCAGGTGGACGATGCGCGAAGGCACTTGCAGGTTTTGGCTGGCGCAGACGGCGTGCCATTCGGTGGTGATCAACGCCAGGAGGTCGGCGAGGGGCAGTTGTTCGGGTTGGTAGTGGATTTGCAGGGAGCGGATGCCGGGTGTCAGGTCGATGACGCCGTGCAGGGCTCGGGCGTCGAAGGCTTGCATCAGGGCATGGGCGCGAAAACGCAGCACCAGGTCGAGTTGCGGGGCGCCGATTTCCAGGAGCAGGTGAGTGTCGCCGGCCAGGCGGGCGACGAGGCGGGTGTCCTGTGTGCCGATATCCAGGACCACAGGTGAACTGTAGGAGCCCGGCTTGCCGGCGATGGTATCAATGCGGTGTTCCGGATGTACCGAGGTGCCTGAATCGCGAGCAAGCTTGCTCCTACAGTGATCCCATTTCAGGGCGAGGTCACGGGCGGTGGGTAGATCGACGGGAGTGAACTGGATTTTGTCGCCCGCCTTGAGCTGGCCCAACTGCCACAAGTCCGCCTCGATCACCGTCACCGGGCACACAAACCCACCCAGGCTCGGGCCGTCGGGGCCGAGGATCACCGGCATGTCCCCGGTAAAATCCACCGCACCAATCGCATACGGATTGTCGTGGATGTTGGACGGATGCAACCCTGCCTCACCACCGTCCGTACGCGCCCACAATGGCTTCGGCCCGATCAGCCTCACACCGGTGCGGCTGGAATTGAAATGCACTTCCCACTGAGTGGCAAAGAACGTCTCGATGTACTCAGGCTTGAAGTATTGCGGCGCACCGTGGGGGCCATAGATCACCCGCAGTGTTCGCACCTCGGCAAGGGGCTCGGGTACCCGTTGTTGGCCCGCGCTAACGTCCGAAAGCGGCAGTAAATGCAACACATCCCCGGCCCGCAAAGCCCGCCCGCCATGCCCACCAAACTGTCCCAGGGTGAAGGTACTTTTGCTGCCCAGATAATCCGGAACCTGCAGCCCGCCACGCAGGCAAAGGTAGCTGCGGGCACCGGCCCCGGCGATGGTGCCAAGGTTCAAGGTAGCCCCCGCCGGAACCAGCAGCGCGGTGTTCATCGGCACCGCTTCATCATTCAACCGCAGCGCAATGTCTGCGCCGGTCACCGCCACTACCGCCGCACAGTTGAAGCGCAACAGCGGCCCGCTCATGGTGATTTCCAGCCCGGCAGTGCCTTCGGCATTCCCCAGCAGGCGATTGCCCAGGCGCAACGCGCGGCTGTCCATCGGCCCCGACGGCGGCACGCCCACGGCCCAGTAACCCAGGCGCCCGGGATAATCCTGAACACTGGTTTGCGTGCCGGCGCTCAGTACTTCAAATGTATCTGCGCGATACACCAGATCTTCAAGGCAGCGCGTCCACGGCCTGCCACTGGCGAACGGTGCGGCGAGCAGAATCTGCCGCAGGTAATCGCGATTGGTTTCGACGCCATACAGCTGGCTGTCGGTCAACGCCTGATGCAGATCCAGCCGCGCCTGTTCGCGGGTCGGCGCCCAGGTGATGAGCTTGGCGATCATCGGGTCGAAGTAGGGCGCAATCTCGCAACCGGCCTCCACCCAGGTGTCGATGCGCAGGCCTTCGGCGGCCGGGAAATCCACACAGGTCAAAAGCCCCGGGCTCGGCTGGAAATCCCGGCCCGGATCTTCGGCATACAAGCGCGCCTGAATCGCGTGGCCGCGAGGCTTCAGTTGCAGCGCGCTCAATGGCGGCAGCTCCCCGGCGGCCAGTTGCACCATCCAGCGCACCAGGTCCACGCCCCACACTTGCTCAGTGACACCGTGCTCCACCTGCAACCGGGTGTTCACTTCCAGAAAATAGAAGCGGCCATCGGCGCTATCAAAGATAAATTCCACAGTGCCGGCACTGCGGTAATTCACCGCCTTGGCCAGGGTGATTGCCGCGCTGCAAAGCTCATCAGCCATGCCGTCGGGCAGGTTCGGTGCCGGGGTTTCCTCAAGCACTTTCTGGTTGCGACGCTGCACCGAACAGTCGCGCACACCGAGGGCGATCACTTCACCATGCCCATCACCAAACACCTGCACTTCCAGATGCCGGGCGTGCTGGATGTACTTCTCGATAAACACACCGGCATCGCTGAAATTGTTCTGACCCAGGCGTTTGACTGTCTCGAAACAGTCGCGCAACTCATCGGCACTGTTGCACACGCGCATGCCGATGCCGCCACCGCCGGCGGTGCTTTTGAGCATGATCGGATAGCCCACGCTTTTGCCGGCCAGCAGTGCGGCGTCGAGGCTGTCGAGCAGTTCGGTGCCTTCCAGCAACGGGATGTTGTGCTGCCTGGCCAACGCTCGGGCGGTGTGCTTGAGGCCGAACACGCGCAGCTGTTCCGGCGTTGGGCCGACGAAGGCGATGCCGGCGGTTTCGCAGGCTTCGGCGAAGGCGGCGTTTTCCGAAAGGAAACCGTAGCCGGGGTGAATCGCCGTGGCGCCACTGGCCTTGGCGGCGGCGAGGATTTTCTCTACCGACAAATAGGTACCGGCCGCCGCACCTTCGCCCAGGGTATAAGCCTCGTCGGCTTGCTGAATATGCAGGCTGGCGGCATCGGCTTCGGAATACACCGCCACGCCCTTGACCGAAAGCTCACGCAAGGTGCGCAGGATGCGGCAGGCGATGGCGCCACGGTTGGCGATCAACAGTTTTTCGAACATGACAAAACCCCGCAGGCCGATGATTGCTCGGCCTTGTCCTGGGATGCGGGCCGTCCCGCAAATGTGGGTGGCGCTGCGGTCGTCCGGAGCGCAAATGTCAACACCAATGGAGATCAACTGTGGGAGCCGGACTTACCCGCGATGGCGGTGGGTCAGTCCCGCCATATGTTGGCCGACCCACCGCTATCGCAGGCAAGCCAGCTCCCACAGGTCATCTTCCACAGTTGATCTTCAGCGTTTTTGGAGGCACTGCCCCGCCCGGGCCTGGCACAGGGTGAACAACCACTGACGCAACCGCTTGATTTTCAGTTCCATACCAGTAACTCCGCAGGGGTGGGGTTGTAGCCGTTGCACGGGTTGTTCAACTGCGGGCAGTTGGAGATCAGCACGATCACGTCCATCTCGGCCCGCAGGTCGACGTATTTGCCGGGGGCGGAAATACCGTCTTCAAACGTCAGCCCGCCCTCGGCCGTCACCGGCACATTCATGAAAAAATTGATGTTCGGCCCGATGTCCCTTTTGCCCAGCCGGCCATCGTGGGCACAGGCCCGCAGGTAGTTGTCTCGGCAGCTGTGCATGTAGCGTTTTTCCAGGGCATAGCGCACGGTGTTGCTCTCTTGGGCGCAGGCGCCGCCGAGGGTGTCGTGACGCCCGCAGGTGTCGTCGACGATGGTCAGCATCGGCTGGCCGAGGTTGGAATACAGCACGCTGCCGGTGCTCAGGTACACGCTGTTTTGCCGGCGCAAGGTGCGCTGTACGTCGTAGCGTTCCTTGGGGTTTTTCAGGCTGTAGAACAGCGTGTCGACCGCCTGGTTGCCCTCAAGGTCGAGGATGCGCAGGGTCTGGCCGGCCTTGACTTCCATCAGCCAGGGTTCGCCGGCGGGGATGGTCGCGCGGTACACGGCCGCGTCGGGTTGTTTGGCGAGTGCGATAGACATGGCAGGTCCTCAGGCGAACAGACGGTCGGTGTTGATAAAGCCGCGCTCGTTCTCCGGGCGCGAGGTGCGGCAGTGTTCGGCGACGCTTTTGTCGGCGTTCATCCAACTGAGTTTCAGCGGCTGCGGCGCGTATTCGGGGTTCGGGTCCATGGGGTGTTGCAGTGCGGTGAGCACCACCAGTGTGTCCATCGGTGCGTAGAGTTCGATGTAGTCGCCGGCCTTCGAATTGCCCTTGGCGAAGTGCAGCGTGCCCGCGTCATCCACGGTAATTTTGCTGAACAGGTTGAGGGTCATCAGCAGGTCGCAAAGCCCCAGGCCCCACTTGCCCAATTCCACCAGCAGGTTGTCGGTGCCGTTGCGATAGAAGCCGTTGCGCAGTTCTTGATAGCGGCCCTTGCCATATTTTTCGGCGACCTCGGAGGCGCATAACACGCCGCCGATGCTGTCGCTCCAGCCGCAGGTATCAGCGGTGATTGCGGCCAGCACACGCCCCATGTCCGAGTACAGGCAATGGCCCGTCGTGAGCTTGGCGGTGTGTTGGCATTTGAGGCTGTCGGGCAGGTTCAGGCGCTCGGTTTTTTCATTGGCGTTGAGCAGGGTCAGGCTGACGTTGGCGCCGCCGCGAATGTCGGTCAGGCGCAGCAGTTGGCCGCGCTTGAGCACGAAGGAGCGGTGGCCGCCGCCGGGGAGCATTTCTTCGGCGAAGGGTGGGAACAATTGGGTTGAGTCGGTCATTTGGAAGTGGCTCCAAGTTCGGCGGCGAGCGCCTTGCGGCGCTCGCTGTTCAAAGGGATGTCGTAGGTGATGCGGGCGCCATACGCGCCGGGGGCGTGCGGGTCGAGGCGCACCTTGTCGAACACCAGCAGGCGGGTGCCGAGGCTGAAGCCTTCGCTCAGGTCGTGGGTGACCATGAACACCGTCAGTTTTGTTTCGCGCCACAGCTCCAGCAACAGCAGGTGCATGTCTTTGCGAATGCCCGGGTCGAGGGCGCCGAAGGGTTCGTCCAGCAGCAACACGCGCGGCTTCATGATCAGCGCCTGGGCGATCGCCAGCCGCTGCTGCATGCCGCCCGAGAGCTGTGCCGGGTACTTGTCCAGGGCGTGCCCCAAACCGACTTTATGCAGCAGGGCTGCGGCCTGTTCCCGCGCCTGTTTTTTCGCGCTGCCAAACAGCCGGCCGAGCAGCGGTGAGCGCGGCAGTTCAAGGCCCAGCGCAACGTTGTTCAGCACCGTCAGGTGCGGGAACACCGAGTAGCGCTGGAACACCACGCCACGGCTGGCGTCGGGTTCGGCGGCCAGCGGTTTACCGTCCAGCAGGATCTGGCCCTGGCTGGCGGTTTCCTGGCCAAGCAGCAGGCGCAGGAAGGTCGATTTGCCGCAACCGGAAGTGCCGACCAAGGTACAGAACTCGCCTTCGGCCACCTGCAGGTTAAGGCGCTCCAACACCACCTGGTCGCCATAGCGCTGCCACACATTGTTGACGCTGATAAAGCTCATGCCCGCGCTCCTTCATACCAGGGGAACGCACGCCGGGTCAGGGCCTTGAGGCCCCAGTCCATCAGCCAGGCCAGCAGGGTGATCCACACCACGTAGGGCAGGATCACGTCCATCGCGAGGTAGCGGCGCACCAGGAAAATCCGGTAACCCAAACCGTCGGTGGAGGCGATGGCCTCGGCGGCAATCAGGAACAGCCACGCCGAGCCCAGCATCAGGCGCAGGGAGATCAGCAAGCGCGGCAGCAATTGCGGCAGCACCACGCGCAGCATCAGGGTCCAGGTGGAGGCGCCAAGGGTCTGCGCTTTCACCAGCAGCTCGACGGGAATTTCCCGTGCGCGCTGTTCCAGGTCGCGGGCCAGGCACGGGGTGATGCCGATCACGATCAACATCACTTTCGACAACTCCCCCAGCCCGAACACGATGAACAGGATCGGCAGGATAGCCAGCGGTGGCACCATCGACAGCACCGTCAGCAACGGTGACAGCGGCGCGCCGAACAGCGGCAAGGTGCCGGCCGCGATGCCCAGGCACAGGCCGGCGAGGGCGCTGATGCCCAAGCCAATCGCCAGGCGACGCAGGCTCGACGCGCTGTCTTGCCACAGTACATATTCACCGGTGCGGCTGTCGGCGCTGAAGGCCAGGCGCTTCAACGCGTCGCCCATTTGTGCGGCGCTGGGCAGCAGCTTGTCGTTGGGGTTGTCTGCCAGGCGCTCGGCCGAGCCCACAAAGTAGGCGAACAGCAGCAGCGCGAAAGGCAGCAGCACCAACAGCAAGCGGCTGGAGCGTTCCGGGTGACGGTTGATCAGGCGCATGGCCGGGTCCTCTTACAACGTGCCGTCGGCGGCCATCTGTACGTAGCTGGGGTCGAAATGCAGCTTGAGGTTGGCGGTGTCGCCGTGGGTCACGCCGTTGGCGAAGCTCATGCCCACGGCGTTGGTGTCTTTTGCACCCTCACCCAGCAGGCCGTGCTGGAAGGAGAACTCGGCGACCTTGCCCATGGTGGCCGGCAACTGTGCGCTGGTGGCGAAGGCCAGGGCTTCCTTGGGTGTGGCGAACAGCTTGGTGGTGTTCAGTTGCGACTGGAAGCCCTTGAGGTCGGTGCCGGAGGCCTTGGCCATGTGTTCCAGCGCTTCGGTGCTGGCGGCGGTTTTTGCGTTCATCAGCGCGACCACTTCAAACCAGGCACCGGTCAACGCTTTGCCCAGCTTGGGGTTGTCCTTGAGGGTCTGGGTGTTGACCACCATCATGTCCATGATTTCGCCGGGCACTTTGCTGGAGTCGAACACTTCGGTGACGCCGGGCTTGGCCAAGACCTGCGAGAGCATCGGGTTCCAGGTGGTGACGGCCTTGACCTGGTCGGTGTTGAAGGCGGCGGCGATGTCGGCGTCGGAGGTGTTGACCACTTTCAGGTCTTTTTCGGTGAGGCCGGCCGACTCCAGGGCGCGGGCCAGCAGGTAGTGGGACACGGAGAGTTCCACCAGGTTGACGTTCATGCCCTTGAGGTCGGCGACGGTCTTGCCTTCGCCCTTGATGACCACGCCATCGTTGCCGTTGGAGAAGTCGCTGACCACCAGTGCGGTGCTGTCCACGCCACCGGCGGCGGGGATGGTCAGGGCGTCCATGTTGGTCATGGTGCAGCCGTCGAACTGGCCGGCGGTGTACTGGTTGATGGATTCGACGTAGTCGTTGAGCTGCACCATGTCGATCTTGATGCCGTACTTCTTGGCCCACTTGTCGAGGATGCCTTGGCTGCCGGCGTACTCCCAGGGCATCCAGCCGGCATAAATCGTCCAGCACACGCTGAAATGGTCTTTGGGGGCGGCTTGGGCGGAAAAGCTCACCACGGCGGCGAAGGCGGCGGCGAGCAGGGCGGGTAAACGTATCGAGGGCATGGGTGCTTCTCCAGTTGATCATAGGGCGAGCAGGAGCAACGCGGCACCGTAAACGGTGGCTTGTCTCCCGGGCTTTTATCCCGCCGTGTAACCTCAACTGGAGGTCGCCAACTCTCGGACCAGCCACTCGCCTTAGCGAGCCGGAACCCTAGTCAGCCATTGCAAATTGTGGTGCCGCGAACCTGTGATGACTCCTGCACGGAGGAGGTAAAGCGAGAGTCGTGCCAAGTGGCATGGGCGCAGTAACGGCGCGGGTTGGCGAGATAAGAACAGCGCAGCGCGCGCGGAACGTGCGTTGTGCTGGTGCGAGGTTGCACTGCAATGAGGCGACCGGCAGATGTATCAATCTATGTCCGAATCGCACCAGATTCCGATTTTGATGTCAGATATTTCGTCAGGCAGTGAAAGCTGTTTGCCGCCCCCCAGCGTCGCTGGGTGTGCTCTTCCGCGGTCCAGGAGGCCGCCATGTATCGTCGACTGCTTCTCATCGCTTTGCTCGGCTTGACCCTTTCTGCGTGCGCGCCTTATTACGGTGGCGGCCAGGCCTACTACGGTTCCGAGGTCTACACGGCGCCTGCGCCGGCGTATTACTACGGCGGTGGCCCGTACTATCACTACCGTCAGGGATACTACCCGCCGCCGCAACGCTATTACCCGTCGCCGCGGTATTACCAGCCGGCGCCGCGGTATTATCCTGCGGGACCGCGAGCCGGTTACCGGCCTTACTCCAACCAGGGTTGGGGCAGCCACTGGGGTAATGGCGGTGGCCGTGGCCAGGGGGGCGGCAATCAGGGTGGAGGCCATGGTGGCGGGCACCGCTGAGGGCTTTCAGTAGTCGGACAAATCTGCCAGCGGATGGCGCCCTTCCCAGACCTTGTGGAAGTGCGCCTGCACCACCGCCTCAGGGATCAGGTTGATGTCCGGCCAATGCCAGTGGGGCTGTTGGTCCTTGTCGATCAACCGCGCCCGCACCCCTTCGCTGAATTCGGGGTGGCGGCAGCAGTTCAGGCTCAGGGTGTACTCCATCTGGAACACCTGGGCCAGGGACAGGTGACGCGCCCGCTGGATCTGCTCCCACACCAGGTGTGCGGTCAGCGGGCAGCCTTCGCTCAGGGTCTTGCCGGCGCGGCTGAACAGCGGGTCGGTGTGGTCGCGCAACTGGCTCAAGGCTCGCCACGCGCAGCGCACGTCGCCCACATCCAGCCACTCGTCGATCTGCGCCCGGCGCGGTAGCCATTGGGCTTCGGGCATTTGGCCGGTGGCCTCCTGGGCCAGGGCCTTGAGCAGGCTGTTGAGCTGCATGTCGGTCTGTTCCTGCCAGTTCAGTTGCAGCAGGCCTTCCAGCAGTTCGTCTTGTTGTTCATCCAGCAGGAAACGGTCGGCCAGGCCCAGGTCCAGGGCATCGCGGCCATTCATGTGGGCGCCAGTCAGGCCGAGGAACACACCCAACTTGCCGGGCAGGCGCGACAGGAACCAGCTCGCACCCACATCCGGGTACAGGCCGATGCTGATTTCCGGCATGGCCAGGCGACTGCTCGGGGTGACGATGCGCACGGCGGCGCTTTGCAGCAAGCCCATGCCGCCGCCCAGCACATAGCCGTGGCCCCAGCAGATCAACGGTTTGGGGTAGGTGTGCAGGCGGTAGTCGAGGCGGTACTCCGCGGCGAAAAATTGCGCGGCCAGCGCCGGAACCTCGCCGGGATGTGCACGGCAGGCCTGGGCCAGGCTGCGCACTTCGCCACCGGCGCAAAACGCCTTGGGGCCATTGCCGCGCAGCAGCACACAAACGATTTGCGGGTCTTTGGCCCAGGCATCCAGGCGTTCGCCCAAGGCCAGGATCATTGGCAACGACAGGGCGTTAAGGGATTTTTCCGCGTCCAGGCTGGCGACGCCGATGCGGGCGCCGTCGGTGCCAATCAGTTCTTCGAAGTGCAGGTTCATCATGACCTCAATCGAGAAAGTGAAGGTTGAGTATGATCGCTTCGCGGGAAAGTGCCGGTTCTGCGTCAGATCAATTGACAAGCAGGGTGGGCTTTCCTAGGGTTCGCACCATTGTTTTTTCTGGATGCAACCATGACCACCGACGACCGTATCAAACTCGAACCCAGCTGGAAACACGCCCTGCGTGACGAGTTCGACCAGCCGTACATGGCCCAGCTCCGTGAATTCCTGCGTCAGGAACACGCGGCCGGCAAGGAGATCTACCCGCCGGGCCCGATGATCTTCAACGCGCTCAACTCAACGCCGCTGGACAAGGTCAAGGTGGTAATCCTCGGCCAGGACCCGTACCACGGCCCCGGCCAGGCCCATGGCTTGTGCTTCTCGGTGCAACCGGGCGTGCCGGCGCCGCCGTCGCTGGTCAATATCTATAAAGAACTCAAGCGCGACCTGAACATCGACATCCCCAACCACGGCCACCTGCAAAGCTGGGCCGACCAGGGTGTGCTGATGATCAACACCACCATGACTGTAGAGCGCGCGAATGCCAACGCCCATGCAGGCAAGGGCTGGC
The DNA here is from genome assembly GCF_034314165.1 of Pseudomonas sp. Bout1. GTDB lineage: Bacteria > Pseudomonadota > Gammaproteobacteria > Pseudomonadales > Pseudomonadaceae > Aquipseudomonas. The sequence continues at coordinate 1,637,175 of NZ_JAVIWK010000001.1, forward strand.
AGTTCTTTACCGACCGGGTGATCGAGATTGTCAGCGCGCACCAGCCACACCTGGTGTTCCTGCTGTGGGGCGCCCATGCGCAGGGCAAGCAGAAGCTGATCGACGCCACCAAGCACTTGGTGCTGACGTCGGTGCATCCGTCGCCGCTGTCGGCGTATAGAGGGTTTATTGGCTGCGGGCATTTCAGCCGCACCAACAAGTTTCTGGAGCAGAATGGCGAGACGCCGATCGAGTGGCGATTGCCGCCGGTTTGACATAGATCCAATGTAGGAGCTGTCGAGCTTTAGCGAGGCTGCGAAGACGGCGGCACAGTCAGCATAATGCTGCCTGACCCACCACTATCGCAGCCTCGCTTGGGCTCGACAGCTCCCACTATTGAACGTCTCTCAGGCTTTAGATTTTGTCTGGTTGCCGGTTCCAGTGCCGAAACAACGGCTCCGCCAGAAACAACACAAACAACAAGCGCATCACCTGCATCGCCGTCACCAACGGCACCGACAGTTGCAGGGTTTCCGCCGTCAGGCTCATTTCCGCAATTCCGCCTGGCATCATGCCCAGTGTCAGCGAACGCAGATCCAGTTGTGTGAGCGCACTCAAGCCCACAGCCGCCAGCGTGGCGATCAACATGGTCAACGCCGTACCGATCAACGTACGCCCCATGAACAACGGTGCACGCCGGAAGAACTGCCGGTTGAAGTGGCAACCCAGGCCGCTGCCGATCAGCCACTGGCCGATCTGGCTGCCGCCGTCGGGCAGGCCGATGTGCAAGTCCCAGGTAATGCTGACGGCGGCGCTCACCAGCAACGGCCCGAACAGCCATGGGTTTGGCTGGCGCAAGCGCTGCCAACCCCAGGCCACCAAGCCGCCGACAGGGAACAGCACCGCCAGCCAGGTCCAATCGACGTTGGCTGGATGAAACTGCGGAGCACCTTCACCCAGCACGTATTTGAACGCCGCCGGTACACACAGCACCACCACCAACACCCGCAGACTCTGGCCCGCCGCGACGCGGCTGAGCACCGCGCCATTGCGTGCGCCGAGGTTGACCATCTCGCCGGAACCACCCGGCATGCTGGAGAAAAATGCGGTGGCGCGGTCTTCACCGCTGCGGCGCATCAACCACACCCCCACAATGCTGGAGAGGCTGGTGACCAGCGCGCCGAAGAAGATCAGGCCGAAGTGGCTCATCACCTGCTCCATCACCACTGGGGTGAAGTGCAGGCCGATGCCGATGCCGACCACCCACTGGCCGCATTTGCGGCCGCCGGGGATTTCTGCGAGCTGCCAGGGTGTAAGGCAGCGAACAAGGATGATCGCCAGCAACGAGCCGACCATGTACGGCAGTGGCCAGCCGATCTGGCTGGCGAGGTACCCGCCCAGCAGACCGACCAGCGGTGTTGCCCACCAGCTTCTGAACGTGACCTCAGACATCGGCCACGGCACGACGCTGCAGGGAACGCTTGCGCCAGATACGCACCAGCGGGAACAGCAGCATCAACGCAGTCAGCACCCATACACCGAAGGTGATCGGGCTCGACCAGAGGATTTGCAGTTCGCCGTTGGAAATCGACAGCGCACGGCGCAGGTTCTGCTCCATCAAGCCGCCGAGGATAAAGCCCAGCAGGACCGGCGACAGCGGGAAGTCCAGCTTGCGCAGGATATAGCCGAAGATACCGATGCCGACCATCAGGAACAGGTCGAAGGTGGTGGCATGAACCGCGTACACACCGATCGCGGTGATGATGGCAATCACCGGTACCAGCGCCCAGTTCGGCACGGCAAGGATGCGCGTGAAGATGCGGATCATCGGGATGTTGAGGATCACCAGCATGATGTTGGCGATAAACAACGAGGCGATCAGGCCCCAGACGATGTCCGGTTGCTGTTGGAACAGCAGCGGGCCGGGGGTGATGTTGTACAGCGACAGGGCGCCGATCATTACCGCTGTGGTGCCCGAACCGGGTACACCGAGGGTCAGCATTGGCACCAGGGCGCCGCAGGCAGAAGCGCCGATCGCGGTTTCCGGAGCGGCCAGGCCACGCATGTCGCCCTGGCCGAATTTACCGCTGGCGCCGGCCAGGCGTTTCTCGGTCATGTAGGCCACGGCAGAGGCCAGTGTGGCGCCAGCGCCCGGCAATACGCCCATGATGAAACCCAACAGGCCGCAGCGAATATTCACTACGAATACCGAGGAAGCTTCCTTCAGGTTGAACATCATCCGTCCGGTGGCTTTTACCGCTTCCTGGCCACGGTGGGTTTTTTCCAGCAGCAACAGGATCTCGCTGATGGAGAACAGGCCCAGCACCAGCACCACGAATTGGATGCCGTCGGTCAGGTGGATGTTATCGCCGGTGAAACGGTACACACCGCTGTTGGCATCAATACCCACTGCCGACAGAAACAGGCCGATCAAGGCTGCCACGAAGGTCTTCAGCGGTTTGTCACCGGCCATGCCGCCCAGGCACACGATGGCAAACACCATCAGTACGAAATATTCCGCCGGGCCGAAGGCAATCGCCCATTTGGCCAGCAGCGGGGCGAACAGCACCATGCCGCAGGTGGCGATAAACGCGCCGATGAACGAGCTCCATGCCGACAGCGACAAGGCCACGCCCGCCAGGCCTTTGCGGGCCATCGGGTAGCCGTCGAGGGTGGTCATCACGGTGGAGGCTTCACCCGGGATGTTCAGCAGGATCGAGCTGATGCGCCCGCCGTACTCGCAGCCCAGGTACACGGCGGCCAACAGGATCAACGCCGACTCGGGCGGCAGCCCGAGGGCGAATGCGATGGGGATCAACAGCGCCACGCCGTTGATCGGGCCCAGGCCCGGCAGCAGGCCGACCACGGTGCCGATCAAGGTGCCGCACAGCGCGGTGATCAGGTTGTAAGGGGTCAGTGCAACGCCGAAGCCCTGGCCCAAATAGCTGAACGTATCCATATCAGTTCTCCAGAACTTCAAGCAGGCCGAGCGGCAGCGGTACATCCATGGCTTTGTCGAACAACAGATAAAGGCCGATGCTCATCAAGGTCACGATCACCACGCTGGGTAGCCAGCGGCCGCCATACAGGCGGGCCATCGGAATGCCGATCAGCATGCTGCTGAGGATAAAACCCAGGGGTTCGAAGGTGCCGGCAAACACCAGCAACAGCGCAACGCAGATGCCGATCTTGACCAGGGTGTGGCGGTCCAGCGCCGGCTCTTCTTCCGTGTGCTTGGTGGGCTGTGGGCGAAACAGCATGTAGATCAAACCCAGGCCCATCAGCCCGAGCATCAGCAGCGGGTAGGCCCGGGGCCCTACCGGCTCGTAGGAAAACGAGGCCTGATACGGCCAGGCCATCAGGGCGAGGCCGGCGCAGGCCAGCAACATCACTGAGGCGAAAATGCGTTGTAAGAGCATGTGAAACTCCTGGGCCACGCCCCCGATGCGCAAGGGCGTGGCCGCGCGAACAAGGGGCGATTACTGGATCAGGCCGAACTCTTTGGCCAGCACTTTGTAGTCAGCCACCTGTTTCTTCACGTAGGTGTCCAGTTCCGGGCCGGTCATGGCGAACGGGAACAGCTCGCGCTGGTCACGCAGCTTGGCGAACTCGTCGGAGGCCAGCAGTTTGTCGAAGGCGTCTTTCCACCAGGCGTAGTCTTCGTCGCTGACCTTTGGCCCGAGGTAGAAACCACGCACCACTGGCCAGACGATGTCGTAGCCTTGTTCCTTGGCGGTCGGGATGTTCTTCATTTCCGGCTCGTCCAGGCGCTCGTCGGCGAACACCGCCAGCAGGCGCATGTCACCGCTGAGGATGTGTGGCATGGAGTCGGAGATGTCGGTACTGCCCACCTGGATATGGCCGCCCAGCAGGGCGGTGGCGATTTCACCGCCGCCTTCCAGTGCCACGTAACGCAGGTCGCGCGGGTTGATCCCGGCAGCCTTGGCGATCAATGCGGTTTGCATCCAGTCCTGGCTGCCGACGGTGCCGCCGGAACCGATGACCACGCTGCCTGGATCTTTCTTCAGGGCCTTGACCAGATCGTCGAGGTTTTTATAGGGCGAATCGCTTTTGACCGCGATGGCACCGTAGCTGGTGCCGACGGCGGCGAGCCAGCGCACGGCGCTTTCATCGAAGCGGCCGAACTTGCCCTGGGCCAGGTTCAACAGCGAACCGCTGGACCAGGCCACCAACGTGCCGGCGTCTGCCGGGCGCTGGGCCACGACTGCGTTGTAGGCCACCGCGCCCACGCCGCCGGGCATGTAGGTCACGCGCATCGGCTTACTGAGCAGTTTCTGGTTGACCAGCGCGCTCTGCGCCAGTTTGCAGGTCAGGTCAAACCCGCCGCCCGGGGATGCCGGGGCAATGCATTCCGGGCGCTTGGGCTCGGCGGCCAACAGTTGGCTGGCGAACAGCATGCAGCTGGCCGTCAGGGCAAATTTACGCAGTGAAAGGGTCATGTTCATCTCCATCATTGTTGTTATGAGGTTGCTGTTACCAAAGCGCGACGCTGTAGCTCACCAGCAAGCGCACTTCATCCGCATCACGGGCCGAATAGTTGGAACGGTAGGTGGCATTGCGCAGCCGCACGGCCACATCCTTGAAGGTGCCGTTCTGTACTACGTAACGGATCTCGCTGTTGCGTTCCCACTCCTTGCCGGTCTCGCCGTTCTTGAGCTTGATGTTGTCACCCGACAGGTAACGGCTCATGAAGCTCAGGCCAGGAATCCCAAGCTTGGCGAAGTCGTAGTCGTAGCGTGCCTGCCAGGAGCGTTCTTCGGCGCCGGCAAAGTCGTTGATCTGCACGAAGTTGACAAGGTAAGGATCGCTGCCATCCACGTAGGGAAAGGCGCTGTCACCGGACATGTGCTGGTAGCCGGCACTTAGCTTATGGCCATTGAGGGCATAGCTGAAGAGGCCGTTGAGGGAGGTGTTGTCGATCTTGCCACCGCGCGCTGCACCGGTGTCATCGCTGACGGCCAGGCGCAGGTCGGCGCCGAAGGTGCCGGGGCCCATCGGGCGCGAGGCCACCAGGCCGAGGAAGTGCTGGCGGTACACGTCGTCAAGTTGGGCGAAGTGGTAGCTGCCGGTGATCTTGTCGGCGAACTTGTAGTCCACGCCGCCGAAGTCGAAATGCTTGCCGGTGGCGCCGCTGAGAAAGCGGCTGTTCTTGTTGTTGAGGCCAATGTCTTCGTAGTTGGTGTCGTCGCGGTCCTTGGCCTTGTTCAGGCGGCCGCCGGTAAACACCAGGTTCTTGAACTCCTTGGAACTCAACAGGCCACCCTCAAACGTCTGCGGCAGGATGCGCCCGTCGTTGGGTTTGAGGATCGGCAGCTCGGGGATCAGCGCGCCGATTTTCAGCTCGGTGGCGGAGATCTTCACTTTGCCGGTCAGGCCGAGTTTGGAGTATTCGTTGGCAGCGCGTCCGTCATCGTGAGTCGGCAGCAAGCCCGTGCCGGTGCGGTCGGGGCTGGAGTCGAGCTTGACCCCAAGCATGCCCAGCGCATCCACGCCAAAGCCGACGGTGCCGTCGGTGTAGCCCGACTGCAGGTTGAGCATGAAGCCCTGGGCCCATTCGTCGCGCTTGGATTGTTGCGCGCTGGTGCCGTCGCGAAAGTCGCGGTTGAAGTACATGTTGCGGGTTTCGAGGGTGGCGGTGCTGTCCTCGAAAAAGGCAGCTTGGCCTGCAGGCGAGAAGCCGGCAAGGGCGGCGGCACTGGCAAGGGCGGTCTGGATGAGACGAGAAGAACGAGCAGGCGGCTGTGTGCGCAGCATCGTGGGTGTACTCCGTTATTGTTCTTATTTTGGCGAAAACGCTTCGAGGCGTTTTTCGGGCGCTATGGGTGAAATAGCTCGGCAGGCGAAACCCACCGTGGCTGGATGCTAAAGGGCGAAGCTTTCACTAACCTTTCAGTGGCCTTTCAATGTTTTCGGGCTTCACAGCACAGGCGGCGCCTGTAAACTCCCCGGCAAAGCGTGGCGCCGACCACCCCCGAACGAGGTAAAAACCCATGCGTGTCCTTCTGGTCGAAGACCATTTGCAGCTAGCCGAAAGTGTTGCCCAGGCGCTCAAGAGCACGGGTTTGACCGTCGACGTGCTGCACGATGGCGTGGCGGCGGACCTGGCCCTGAGCAGCGAGGAATACGCAGTGGCGATCCTTGATGTGGGCCTGCCGCGCATGGACGGTTTTGAGGTGCTGGCACGGTTGCGGGCGCGTGGGAAAAATCTGCCTGTGTTGATGCTGACGGCTCGCAGCGACGTAAAAGACCGGGTGCATGGCCTCAACCTCGGCGCAGATGACTACCTGGCCAAGCCGTTCGAACTGACTGAGCTGGAAGCGCGGGTGAAAGCGCTGCTGCGCCGTAGCGTGCTCGGCGGTGAGCGGCAGCAGGCCTGTGGCGTACTGATCTACGACCTGGACACCCGGCGCTTCACCCTGGGCGGTGAACTGCTGACCCTGACCTCCCGCGAGCAGGCGGTGCTTGAGGCGCTGATCGCACGTCCCGGCCGGGTGATGAGCAAGGAGCAACTGGCATCCCAGGTGTTCGGCCTGGATGAAGAGGCCAGCCCCGATGCCATCGAAATCTACGTGCACCGCCTGCGCAAGAAACTCGACGGCCAGCCAGTGGCCATTGTCACGTTCCGTGGCCTGGGGTACCTGCTGGAAGCCCGCGATGCATAAGCCCAGCAGCCTGCGCTGGCGCCTGCTGTGGAACCTGGCGTTGCTGTTGGTGGTGTTGATGATTGCCAGCGGCTTGAGCGCTTACTGGAATGGGCGCGAGGCAGCGGATACGGCCTATGACCGCACGCTGCTGGCCTCGGCACGGACCATTGCTGCCGGCCTGTCTCATCGCGACGGCACCTTGAGTGCCGATGTGCCCTACGTGGCACTGGACACATTCGCCTATGACAGCGCCGGGCGGATTTACTACCAGGTCAATGATATTCACCAGAAGCTTATTTCTGGCTACGAAAACCTGCCGGGCCCGCCGCCGGGTACGCCACGTACCGATGACTACCCGGCGCTGGCGCGTTTCTATAACGCCAGGTATCAGGGCCAGAACGTGCGGGTGGTGAGCCTGCTCAAGCCGGTGTCCGAACCGAACATGAACGGCATGGCGGAAATCCGCGTGGCCGAAACCGATGAGGCGCGAGTCGCCATGGCGCGCAGCCTGATGGCTGATACGTTGCTGCGCTTGGGCATGCTGGCCGTCGGCGCGTTGCTGTTGGTGTGGTTTGCCGTGAGTGCGGCCCTGCGCCCGCTGGAGCGTTTGCGCACGGCGGTAGAGGAGCGTCAGCCGGATGACCTGCGGCCGTTGCCGCTGGTGGAAGTGCAACATGAGTTGGGCCCGCTGGTGCGGGCGCTCAACCATTTCACCGAACGCCTGCGCGGGCAGTTCGAGCGCCAGGCGCAGTTCATTGCCGATGCCGCGCATGAGCTGCGTACGCCGCTGGCGGCGCTCAAGGCGCGCCTGGAACTCGGCCTGCGCGCCGACAACCCGGCCACCTGGCGCACCACCCTGGAAACCGCCGCCCAAGGCACCGATCGCCTGACTCACCTGGCCAATCAATTGCTCTCGTTGGCGCGCATCGAAAACGGCGCCCGGGCAATTGCCGAAGGCGGAGCGCAGTTGCTGGACTTGAGCCAGTTGGCCCGTGAGCTGGGCATGGCCATGGCGCCGCTGGCCCATGCCCGCGGTGTGGCGTTGGCACTGGAGGCGGACGAACCGGTGTGGCTGCGGGGCGAGCCGACGTTGTTGAACGAATTACTGAGCAACCTGGTGGACAACGCTCTGGCCCACACACCGCCGGGTGGCAACGTGATCCTGCGGGTCACGGCACCAGCGGTACTTGAGGTGGAAGATGACGGCCCGGGTATCCCGCTGGATGAGCGGGACCGGGTGTTCGAGCGCTTCTATCGGCGCAGCCAGCAGGGCCTGGGTTCGGGCTTGGGGCTGGCAATTGTCGGCGAGATCTGCCGGGCACACCTGGCGCAGATCAGCTTGCATGATGGTGAGCTGGCGGGGTTGAAGGTGCGGGTCAGTTTTATCGCCGGGTAATCAGTAAAACATCGACCGCGCTTCATCCAGCTCGGCGCGCAAGGCGTCGTTGTAGGGGTCGATTCGCAGTTTGCTGATCGCAGGCAGCGTCGATACCGGCACGCTGGCCAGAGGGTGATCGGTGTTGCGATGGCAGTACAGCACGGCGACTTGGACCAGGTCGATATAGTCCAGGCGCTCGGAGTCGCGCTCCAGGTCCATGTATTGCGCTGGCAGGTTGACCAGCATTTCCGGGAAGTCCCAGCGGCGCAGCAGCTTGGCGCCCAGCAATGGGTGGATGCTTTCAATCACGTGATTCAGGCTGACCGGGTCAGCCAGCAGCTCATAGTGGTCTTCGGCGTAGGTCAGGATCGGCAGCACGCCAATCTGGTGCACCAGGCCGCCGAGGGCTGCCTGGTCCGGCTTCAATTGGCTGTGGTTGCGGCACAGCGCATAGCTCACGCCGGCTACTTCCAGGCTGCGCCGCCACACATCGCGCATCTTTTGTTCGACCACTTCGGAACGGGCGTGGAAGATTTGTTCCATCACCAGGCCAATCGCCAGGTTGCTGCTGTAGTTGGTGCCCAGCCGAGTGATGGCGGTGTGCAAGTCGGTGACTTCCTGGGTCGCACGCAACAGCGGGCTGTTGACCACTTTAATCAGCCGTGCCGACAGGGCAGTGTCTCGGCCGATCACTTTGCTCAGGTGGCTGATGCTGATGTCCGGGTCTTCGGCGGCCTGACGAATCTTCAGGGCCACCTCCGGTAGCGTTGGCAGAACCAGGTCATCGTTATCGATGGCCACAACCAAAGCCTGTTGGACTTTTTCCGCCAGCTTGTTCATTCAAGATCTCTAGGGTGTTGCAAAAAGGTACGACGATCAGCGCTGGATCTCGCGATCACGGTCCAGCTGGTAAGGCAGGTCGAGCAGTTGAAGGCCCGGGCCTTCCAGCGTGCCTACATGCACATCGCCACTCTCTGCTGCTTCGGCTTGCAGCACCGCTAGAAGTTCAATCGCCTGGTCGGCACGGGCGGCAATCACCACCTCGCCGATGGCGCTGTTGTGAGTCGGGGAAAACAGTGGCGTACCGGGCTCTGGCAATTCGCTGGCATTCAGGCTCAGGCGGTACAAACGACGCTTGAGTTTGCCCAGGTACTGCATGCGCGCGACGATTTCCTGGCCGGTGTAGCAGCCTTTCTTGAAGCTGACACCACCCACGGCTTGCAGGTTGAGCATTTGCGGGATGAACAGTTCGCGGGTCTGGGGCATGACCTGGCCGATGCCGGCACGGATCTGGCCCAGCAGCCAATGGTTCAGTTCAACTTCGTTCAATTGCGAGCCGAGTTGGCTGCGCAGGGTTTCGGCTTGGGCGGCAGGGGCCCAGAGTTCGGCGCGGCCTGGGGATACGCGGATGGCGATCAAGTCGTCGCTGCGCACCACGCTGTCGGTCTCGGCGGGTAGCTCAAGGCCGAGGCTGGCCAGTACCGGGTCAGCTTGCGACACCCCGAAACGCGCCCAGGCGGCGCTTTCGTCGGTGAGTTTGGATTTGGAGAATACGGCGTACTTCTTAAGGTCTGCCAGTTGCGGCTCCAGCAGTTCGGTGGCCATGGCCATCAGCACGCCATCACCTTGCAGCAGGATACGGAAGCTCGACTGCATGCGCCCTTTTTGGGTGCAACGCGCGCCCAGGCTGGCCTGGGTGTCACTCAGGTAGTTGAGGTTGCAGGTCAGTTGTCCCTGGAGGAACTTGGCAGCGTCGGAACCGCGGACGGCGAGAACGCCTTCGTGTGGCAGGGAGCAGAAGAAAGCAGAGTCAGCCATGGGTCATCGCAGGTTAAAGAGTCATGGGTGCATCATAGAGGGGCGCCCGGCAAATGGATAGTTTCGGTATGGCCGACCAAAGCCGACTGTTCCAGGCAGCGTCGGCCTGTATACTTGCGCTCTATTTGAGGAGCGCTCCATGGTCGAAGATGTAGAACTCAATCGCCTCTACTGGCACAGCCGCCGCGGCATGCTTGAGCTGGACGTGTTGCTGGTACCGTTCGTCAGGGAGGTCTACCCGCACCTCAACGACGTCGACCGCGATTGCTACCGCAAGCTGCTGGAATGCGAAGATCAGGACATGTTCGGCTGGTTCATGGAGCGCGCCGAATCGGAAGACCCGGAGCTGCAACGCATGGTTCGGATGATCCTGGATCGTGTCCAGCCCAAGTAATACGTTCGAATGCCGCTGGCACGCCTCCGGGCAGTTGCTGGCGGCTTATCTTTTCGCCCTGGCGTTCGCACTGGGTGCGTTGTGGTTTCTCGATGTGCCCCCGTGGGTTGCCGCTTTCGGCGCCTTGCTGTGCCTGGCGCACGGCGGATGGGTGCTGCCGCGCCATATTCTGCTGACTCACCGTTCGTCGATCCGTGGCCTGCGCCGCGATGAAGACGGTTGGCAGTTGTGGAGCACCGCGCGTGGCTGGCACAGCGTGCAACTGCGTCCCGACAGCCTGGCGTTGCCGTTGATCGTGGTGCTGCGCTTTCGCGTGCAGGGTGACTGGCGGGTGCGTTCGGTGTGTGTGCCGCGCGATTCGCAGACCGCCGATGTGCATCGGCGCCTGCGGGTGCGCCTGAAGTTCAGCCGCCGTAGGTGGTTGGCACCAGAATAGTGTCGCGCGCCTCGGGCAGCATCTGCGGGTAGTCGAGGGTGTAATGCAGGCCCCGGCTTTCCTTGCGTTCCATGGCCGAGCGGATCATCAGTTCCGCCACCTGCGCCAGGTTGCGCAACTCGATCAGGTCGCGGCTGACTTTATAGTTGCTGTAGAACTCGTCGATCTCATCCAGCAGCAGCCGAACCCGGTGTTGTGCCCGCGCCAGGCGCTTGTTGGTGCGCACGATGCCCACGTAGTCCCACATGAAGCGCCGTAACTCGTCCCAGTTGTGGGCGATGATCACGTCCTCGTCCGAATCGGTCACCTGGCTGGCGTCCCAGCGGGGCAGGGCGGCCGGTACCGGGATGCGGGGCAGTTGTTCAAGGATGTCGGCAGCGGCGGAGCGCGCATAGACGAAACATTCCAGCAGCGAGTTGCTGGCCATGCGGTTGGCGCCGTGCAGGCCGGTGAAGCTGGTTTCGCCGATGGCATACAGGCCGGGCACGTCGGTGCGGCCGTGTTGGTCGACCATCACACCACCGCAGGTGTAGTGCGCCGCCGGGACGACCGGGATCGGGCCTTTGGTGATGTCGATGTTGAACGCCAGGCAGCGCTCGTAGACCGTCGGGAAGTGCGTCTTGATGAAGGCTTCGGGTTTGTGGCTGATGTCCAGGTAGACGCAGTCGATGCCCAGGCGCTTCATTTCGTGGTCGATGGCCCGGGCGACGATGTCGCGCGGCGCGAGCTCGGCACGCGGGTCGAAGCGCTGCATGAAGCGTTCGCCGTTGGGCAGTTTCAGGTGTGCGCCTTCGCCGCGCAGGGCTTCGGTGATCAGGAAACTCTTGGCCTGTGGGTGATACAGGCACGTGGGGTGGAACTGGTTGAATTCCAGGTTTGCCACCCGGCACCCCGAACGCCAGGCCATGGCGATGCCATCACCACAGGCGCCATCGGGGTTGCTGGTATAGAGGTACACCTTTGCCGCGCCGCCCGAGGCGAGAATGGTGAAGCGTGCGCCGTAGGTGTCGACTTCGCCGCTGGCACGGTTGAGCACGTAGGCGCCGAGGCAGCGGTCACCCGAGAGGCCCAGACGCTTTTCGGTGATCAGGTCGACGGCGACGCGCTGCTCCAGCAATTCGATGTTGGGGCGTTGCCGGGCCTGGTCGAGCAAGGTCTTGAAAATGGCGGCGCCGGTGGCGTCGGCGGCGTGGATGATGCGCCGGTGGCTGTGGCCGCCTTCGCGGGTCAGGTGGAACTCGAAGCCGCCGTCGTCGGTACCGGAATGTTCATCGCGGGTAAAGGGCACCCCCTGGTCGATCAGCCACTGGATGGCTTCGCGACTGTGCTCGACGGTGAAGCGCACCGCCTCTTCATTGCAAAGGCCGCCGCCGGCATTGAGGGTGTCTTCGACATGGGATTGTACGGTGTCGGTGTCATCGAGCACCGCGGCGACACCGCCCTGGGCCCAGAATGTCGAGCCATTGGCCAGGTCGCCCTTGCTCAGAACGGCTATGCGCAGGTGGCCCGGCAAGGTCAGCGCAAGGCTCAAGCCCGCGGCGCCGCTGCCAATCACCAGGACATCGTGTTGAAACTGTTGGCTCATTTGAAGGATTCCGCAAAAAGCGATCCGAAGGGGGCGCAAACAGGACGCCTGGATCGGCGAATCAAAGGGTCACACGGCCCACTAGTATATAGAGGGGGGGAGCGGCACAATAGCCGGGCATTCGTGGCATTGTGAGACTACGGTCAACGAACTGCACGGCTTTCATGAAACGGACAGCGATCGAGATGGGAACTTTTTGCATAGGCCCCGACTCAATAGCAGGATGCCCGAAAGCTGGGAACACGCTGGATTTACTGGTCGGCGCCTCTTGCAGGCGTGTCAGGAAACTGGCGACAGATTATTCGCGCAGCCGGCATTGCCCGCGCTGCGTTTTTCGTGTGTGCCAAATCAGTGCGTACCGGAAACTTGCTTGGAGGGGGAGAACTTTTGCGAAAAGTCCGAGTCTATGTTTGCAAGCCTGATCGATTAGTTATGCAAGCCTCCTTCAAGTACAACGAGGAGTGTTCATGCTAACCCAGGAAGAGGATCAGCAGCTGGTCGAGCGCGTTCAACGCGGCGACAAGCGGGCATTTGATCTGCTAGTGCTGAAATACCAGCACAAAATTCTCGGGTTGATCGTGCGGTTTGTGCACGACACCCATGAAGCGCAGGACGTTGCACAGGAAGCCTTTATCAAGGCTTATCGTGCACTCGGTAATTTCCGCGGTGATAGCGCGTTTTACACGTGGCTCTACCGCATCGCCATTAACACGGCGAAGAACTATCTGGTTTCTCGCGGTCGCCGCCCGCCGGATAGTGATGTTAGTTCGGAAGATGCTGAATTTTATGATGGTGATCACGGCCTCAAGGATCTCGAGTCGCCGGAGCGTGCTCTGCTGCGCGACGAGATCGAAGGCACCGTTCATCGCACTATTCAGCAACTGCCAGAAGATTTACGTACGGCGTTAACTTTACGTGAATTCGATGGTCTGAGTTACGAGGACATTGCGAGCGTCATGCAATGTCCGGTGGGTACCGTACGTTCCCGGATTTTCCGGGCTCGGGAAGCCATCGATAAAGCCCTGCAGCCGTTGTTGCAGGAAAACTGAGACAGCGGCGACAGCCAAGAGAGGAACCGCCATGAGTCGTGATGCCCTGCAGGAATCGCTGTCCGCAGTGATGGATAACGAAGCGGATGAACTGGAACTTCGTCGGGTGCTTAATGCATTTGATGACGCCGAAACCCGTGATACCTGGTCTCGTTACCAAGTCGCTCGGGCGGTGATGCATAAGGATCTACTAATCCCTCGTCTGGATATTGCTGCGGCCGTTTCTGCTGCACTGGCTGATGAAGCCGTTCCGGCAAAAGCTGCTCGCGGTCCTTGGCGTAGCCTGGGTCGTTTGGCAGTGGCCGCTTCGGTGACCGTTGCTGTATTGGCCGGTGTTCGCCTGTACAACCAGGACGAGATCGCCGGTGCCGAACTGGCCCAACAGACTCAGCAACCGGTTATGGCCGGTCCGCAGGTCAAGGGCCCAGCCGTACTGGCCGGCTACAAAGAAAGCTCCGATACCACCGGGCCTATGGCCAACGGTGTACTTCAAGGGCAATCCGGCTGGCAGGATCAGCGTCTTCCGGGCTACCTGCGCCAACACGCACAGGAATCTGCCCTGAAAGGCACTGAAAGCGCTCTGCCATACGCTCGCGCTGCAAGCCTGGAAAACCGCTAGTCCGCCAAGGAGCTTTATGCGTGCCATACCGCTCCTTGCGCTGTTGCTCAGTGGCTGGTTTGTAGTCCCTGCCCATGCCGACGAAGCCCAAGACTGGCTGACTCGTCTTGGGCGGGCGGAGCAGCAACAAAGCTTCCAGGGCACCTTTATCTACGAGCGTAACGGTAGTTTTTCTACCCATGACATCTGGCATCGTGTCCAGAATGGCTTGGTCCGTGAGCGGCTTTTACAGCTCGATGGTTCTGCCCAGGAAGTCTTGCGCGTTGACGGTCGTACCCAATGCGTAAGCGGCACGCTGGTTGCCGGTCTTGGAGATTCCTCCAACGCCCCTGCACGCGCTTTTGACCCGCAAAAACTCAAGGTTTTCTACGATCTTGCCGTAACCGGCAAATCGCGCGTGGCTGGTCGAAACGCAATCATTGTCTCTGTGACGCCCCGTGATCAATACCGTTATGGTTTTGAACTGCATCTGGACCGCGAAACCGCGCTGCCACTGAAGTCGTTGTTGCTCAATGACCAGGGCCAGTTGCTTGAGAGATTCCAGTTTACCCAGCTCAACACCTCGGTGCCCGATGATCGGGATTTACAGCCCAGTGGAGAATGCACGCCGGTGGCTGTTTCCACTGCCAAGGCATCAGAAGCCGAAGCCCCTCAGGCCTGGCACCTGGATTGGTTGCCGCCGGGCTTTCAATTGTCCAGCAGCAGCGCGCATAAAGATTCCCACACCAAGGTGGTTGTCAGCAGCTTGATGTATGACGATGGGCTTGCACGTTTCTCGGTGTTTCTGGAGCCGCTCAACGGCGCGGCTGTTACCGAGACGCGTACCCAACTTGGGCCTACCGTTGCGGTATCGCGGCGCCTGAACACTGTAGAGGGCGAGGTGATGGTGACGGTCGTCGGAGAAATCCCGATCGGTACCGCCGAGCGAATTGCGCTGTCTGTACGTAGCGGCGCCACGCCGGCCACGCCGTGAGTTGTTAATCCTATGTTCATCCTGATATTTCAATGTTGTGCAGGAGAAAGCCGATGCCTGCTTCTGCCGAGAGCATGAAATGTCTGGATCATTTTTTTCACTTGCTAATATCCCCTATGTTTTTTATAGGTCAGGGCTTCACGGCCTTGGCCTTGTTTTGTTCGCGGAACAAAAATGTCGGTCGCAGTTTTTTCGGCATTTATTGAACCCTGTCGCTCAACCCTGCTCGTCGTAACGGGAGCTGTATGTCGATACCACGTTTGAAGTCTTACCTATCCATAGTCGCCACGGTGCTGGTGCTGGGTCAGGCCGTTACCGCGCAAGCGGCCGAGCTGCCTGACTTCACCCAACTGGTGGAGCAGGCGTCGCCTGCCGTGGTGAACATCAGTACTACGCAGAAGCTGCCTGATCGCAAAGTCTCCAACCAGCAGATGCCTGATCTGGAAGGCTTGCCGCCAATGCTGCGCGAGTTCTTTGAACGCGGCATGCCCCAGCCGCGCACGCCGCGTGGCGGTGGTGGCCAGCGCGAGGCTCAGTCCCTGGGTTCGGGTTTTATCATCTCGCCTGACGGCTATATCCTTACCAACAACCACGTGATTGCCGATGCCGACGAGATCCTGGTGCGCCTGGCTGATCGCAGTGAGCTGAAAGCCAAGCTGGTGGGTACCGACCCCCGTTCCGACGTGGCCCTGCTGAAAATCGAAGGCAAAGACCTGCCGGTGCTGAAGCTGGGCAAATCCCAGGACCTGAAAGCCGGGCAGTGGGTAGTCGCCATAGGTTCGCCGTTTGGTTTTGACCACACCGTGACCCAAGGCATTGTCAGCGCCATCGGCCGCAGCCTGCCGAACGAAAACTACGTGCCGTTCATCCAGACTGACGTGCCGATCAACCCGGGCAACTCCGGTGGTCCACTGTTCAACCTGGCGGGTGAAGTAGTCGGTATCAACTCGCAGATCTACACCCGCTCCGGTGGTTTCATGGGTGTTTCCTTCGCGATCCCGATCGACGTGGCGATGGACGTTTCCAACCAGCTGAAAACCGGTGGCAAAGTCAGCCGCGGCTGGCTGGGCGTGGTGATCCAGGAAGTGAACAAGGATCTGGCTGAATCCTTTGGCCTCGACAAGCCAGCCGGTGCTCTGGTTGCGCAGATCCAGGACGATGGCCCGGCAGCCAAAGGCGGCCTGCAAGTGGGGGACGTGATCCTGAGCATGAACGGCCAGCCAATCGTCATGTCTGCAGACCTGCCACACCTGGTAGGCGCGCTCAAGGCCGGCAGCAAAGCCAAGCTGGAAGTCATTCGTGACGGCAAACGCCAGAATGTCGAACTCACCGTAGGCGCGATCCCGGAAGAAGGCGCGGCGCTTGATGCGCTGGGCAACAGCAAGCCGGGTGCCGAACGCAGCAGCAACCGCCTGGGCATTGCCGTAGTCGAATTGACCGAAGAGCAGAAGAAAAGCTTCGACCTCAAGAGTGGTGTAGTGATCAAGGAAGTCCAGGACGGTCCTGCCTCCCTGATCGGCCTGCAACCGGGTGACGTGATTACTCACCTGAACAACCAGGCTATCAACTCCACCAAAGAGTTCACCGACATCGCCAAGGCGCTGCCGAAGAATCGCTCGGTGTCGATGCGCGTCCTGCGTCAGGGCCGTGCAAGCTTCATTACGTTCAAGCTGGCTGAGTAATCCGCTAGTCCAATAAAAAGCCCCGCTCTCGATGCACGAGAGCGGGGCTTTTTTGTGGCCGCAAGGTTTAGCTCATCATGCCTTTGACCAGGCGTTCCTGTTCGATCAGCTCGCGCTGGCGTGCATCGATACGTGATGACAGCGGGAAGTTGCTACCCGCGCGACGCTTGGCGAAATCGAGTTGCTGGATGGCTTGCTGGAAATCACCCACCAGCGCGAAGTACTCGGCGCGCGCCTGATGCAGGCCGATGATATTGCCTGACAAACCCCGGGTTTCCGCGACCTGATACCAGACATCCGGATCGTCCGAGCGTGATTTAAGCAGGCCTTCGAGGGCTTTTTCCGCGTCAGCCGTGCGGTTCTGCTTGAGCAGAAGATCTACCCGTACCTGGTTCAACGGGTAGTTGCCTGGGTATTGCGTCAACATCCGGTCCGTACGCTGTTGGGCATCCGGCAGGCGGTTGTTAGT
This sequence comes from Pseudomonas sp. Bout1, assembly GCF_034314165.1. GTDB lineage: Bacteria > Pseudomonadota > Gammaproteobacteria > Pseudomonadales > Pseudomonadaceae > Aquipseudomonas. The sequence continues at coordinate 1,654,222 of NZ_JAVIWK010000001.1, forward strand.
CATGTCCAGCTCTATCTGCGCCAGGTTGTACGTGATGTCGTTGGGCGCCTTGGCCAGCAGGGGCTTGAGATTTTCCCTTGCCAGGTTGAACTGCGAACCTTTGATCTGGGCGATGGCAAGACCATAACGCGCCACGTCGCTTTTCGGATTCTCATCCAGCTGGGCCTGGAAGCGTTTGGCTGCCAGCCCAGGCGTGTCTTCGTAATACAGCTGCACCCGAGCGCGGATCAGTTGATAGCGCAGGCTGTCCTCAATACCGCCCTGCTTGGCCTGCTCCGCACGGTTGCGGGTGTCGGCGATCCGCGATTCGGTCACCGGGTGAGTCAACAGGAATTCCGGTGGCTTGGCATCGAAACGGTACTGGCGCATCAAACGCTCGAACATGGTCGGCATGGAACGTGGGTCGTAGCCGGCCTTCTCCAGGTTGAGAATGCCGATGCGGTCAGCCTCTTGCTCGTTTTGCCGAGAAAAGCGGCGTTGTTCCTGGATTGCGGCGGCCTGGCTGCCGGCAATCGCGGCAATGCCTGCATCCCCCGCGCCAGCGGCAGCAGCGATGATGCCGCCGAGCAGCGCCGCCATCATCGGGATCTGCATGCGCTGCTGTGCTTCTACGCCTCGGGCGAAGTGGCGTTGGGACAAGTGAGCCAATTCGTGCGCCAGCACCGAGGCGTATTCGCCTTCGGTCTGGGCGTTGAGGAACAGGCCGCCGTTGACCCCGACAATGCCCCCCGGTGCGGCAAAGGCGTTCAACTGCGGGCTGTTGATCAAAATGAACTCCAGGCGCCGGTCATTCACCTGGCTGGTCTCAACCAGCTTGTAAACGCTGGTTTCGACGTAATCCTTCAATTGCGGGTCGTTGAGCTGCGAGACCTGGCCACGCAGGTAGGCCAGCCATGCTCGGCCCAGTTGGTATTCCTGTTGCGGCGAGACAATGGCAGAACTGGCGTCGCCAAGTGACGGCAGGTCGTCGGCGAAGCCTGGAGAGGCAAGCAGGCAAGCCAGCGTCAGCAGGGTAGGGCGCAAAAAAGTCATGCACAAAGCCTTTCGACAAAGACCTTACTGTAGCCGGACACTGAGCTTCGGACCAGATATTCTAAGCGCCCCCGACGCCCACCCGGAGCAAAACCATGACCGACGCTGTAGCCTTCGATGCCGAACTGGATGCCAGTGGCCTTAACTGCCCGCTGCCATTGCTCAAGGCCAAGCTGGAACTCAATCGACTGGCCAGCGGCGCGGTGCTCAAGGTGATCGCCACGGACGCAGGCTCCCAGCGGGATTTCCGTACGTTTGCCAAGCTGGCCGGCCACACCCTGCTGCATGAAGAAGATGATGCCGGTGTGTATCGTTACTGGTTGCGCAAGGCCTGAATCGCTTGAATATGCTGTTCTTATCGCCTGAGGTTTATTGATGTTCAAAGTGTTACGTGACTGGATTCAGCGCTACTTCTCCGACGAAGAAGCCGTGGTGCTGGCCGTCCTGCTGTTTCTGGCCTTTACGGCCGTGCTCACCCTGGGCGGTATGCTCGCGCCGGTATTGGCGGGGATGGTGCTGGCGTACTTGATGCAAGGCCTGGTTTCCATTCTGGAGCGTTTGCGTTTGCCAGGCGGGGCGGCGGTGGGCCTGGTGTTTGCCTTGTTCATGGGCCTTTTGTTGGTGTTCATCGTGATCGTGGTGCCGCTGCTGTGGCATCAGTTGATCACCTTGTTCAATGAACTACCGGGCATGCTCGCCAAGTGGCAATCGCTGTTGCTGCTGTTGCCCGAGCGTTATCCGCACCTGGTGTCGGATGAGCAAGTACTGCAGGCCATTGAAGTGGCGCGCGGTGAAATCGGAAAGTTCGGGCAATGGGCGCTGACCTTTTCCCTTTCGAGCTTGCCGCTGCTGGTCAACATCATGATCTACCTGGTGCTGGTGCCGATCCTGGTGTTTTTCTTCCTCAAGGACCGCGAGATGATCGGTCGTTGGGTGCGTGGCTACCTGCCGCGTGAGCGGGCGCTGATTACCCGGGTCGCCGAGGAAATGAACCGGCAGATTGCCAACTACATTCGCGGCAAGGTCATCGAGATCTTTATCTGCGGTGGCGTGACCTACATCGGCTTTGTCGCACTGGGGCTGAACTACGCGGCCTTGCTGGCGCTGCTGGTCGGTGTTTCAGTGGTGGTGCCGTATGTCGGCGCGGTGGTGGTGACGGTGCCGGTGATGTTGATCGCGCTGTTCCAGTGGGGCTGGAGTGATCAGTTCATCTACTTGATGGCGGTGTACGGCATCATCCAGGTGCTGGACGGCAACGTGCTGGTGCCGCTGCTGTTCTCGGAGGCGGTGAACCTGCATCCGGTGGCGATCATCTGTGCGGTGTTGTTGTTCGGCGGGTTGTGGGGCTTTTGGGGGGTGTTCTTTGCGATTCCCCTGGCGACGCTGTTCAAGGCGGTGCTGGATGCGTGGCCCCGGCAGGAGCCTGTTGTAGCGCCGTTACTCTGATATTTGTGGTGCCGGTGCAGGCCTTATCGCGGGCAAGCCCGGCTCCCACATTGACTGAGTTGCCCTGTCGAACAATGATCACGTATGGGAGCTGGCTTGCCTGCGATAGCTATTTCAAAGCCCGCAAGTGAATCAAGCCTTGTTCAGCGCCTGCGCTGCTTCCAGCACTGCATCCACATGGCCTGGCACTTTCACGCCACGCCATTCCTGGCGCAGCACGCCATTTTTGTCGATCAGAAAGGTGCTGCGATCAACGCCCAGGTATTCCTTGCCATACAGCTTCTTCAGCTTGATCACATCAAACAGCTGGCAAACCGCTTCGTCCTTGTCGCTGATCAGCTCAAAGGGGAATTGCTGCTTGGCCTTGAAGTTCTCGTGGGACTTCAGGCTGTCGCGGGACACACCAAACACCTCGGTGTTGGCTGCCTTGAACGCTGCGTGCTGGTCACGAAAGCCCTGGCCTTGGGTGGTGCAGCCCGGGGTGCTGTCTTTCGGATAGAAATAGAGCACCACTTGCTTGCCCTTGAGCCCGGCGAGGCTGAAGGTCTGCCCGCTGGTGGCCTGGGCTTCGAAGTCGGCTACGGGTGTGTCGATGACTACAGCCATGAAGGCTTCCTTACATTGGGTTCTGTGGGCGCCATGGCTCGATCAGTGCGTCGAGGTTCAGGGCATCGGCGAAATCCAGGAACTGGTCACGCAGCCAACTGATCTGCACGCCGGCCGGCAAGGTCACGGTAAAGGTAGCGTTGAGCATCGTGCCGCCGGTCTGCGGGGCCTGATACGTGTCGCAGGTCAGGTTTTCCAGCTCGACATTGTGGTCGATAAAGAACTGGCACAGCTCGTTGACGATGTCCGAGCGGTAGGCCGAGCTGACATAGGCCACGTAAGGCAGGGCCTGGGGACGGTTCTCCAGGGCCGCACTGCGCACCACATTGACGGTGAAGTCGTGCTTCTTGGCCAAACCCGGCAAGCCGGTTTCAAGGCGGGCCAGGGCATCCCAGGTTCCGGAAATCTGCAGGACCAGCGCACTGCACTCGCCGTGGCGGGTCAGGCGGGAGGTCACGACGGCGCAGCGGTTTTCATGGCTGGCGCGGCACAGGACGTTAGTCAGCTCCATGGGGTTGGCGCCGAGGGCACTGATGACAAGGAATTGTTCGCGGACTGTGGGGGTGGACATGCAGCCTTCCTAAAGCGATGAGCGGTCGATACGATGAAAGCAGTATCAATCAAAGCATGAAGGGTAGCGAAAACCATCGCCAAGGGCTAGGAGGTGGCGTTTTCATTACGTAAACAGCGTCATCAAACCCCGCTTTGGCCCAATGATGGCGTTGCTGCGAACTAAGTTGATCCAGAACGCATCCTCAGGCGGTACTTCGCTTGTACAAGCATCTTGGCGCCAGTACCATTACCGCTCTCTTTTTCCGGCAGGAGCGGTTGCATGATTGCGGGCAGTATGGTGGCACTGGTCACACCCATGGATGCACAAGGTAATCTCGACTGGGACAGCCTGGGCAAACTGGTGGACTTCCACCTGCAAGAGGGCACCAACGCCATCGTGGCGGTCGGCACCACAGGTGAATCGGCCACACTTGATGTGGAAGAACACATCGAAGTGATCGAGTTCGTGGTCAAGCGCGTGGCAGGGCGTATTGCTGTCATCGCCGGCACGGGCGCCAATTCGACCCGCGAAGCGATCGAATTGACCAGGAACGCCAAGAAAGCCGGCGCCGATGCCTGCCTGCTGGTGACGCCGTACTACAACAAGCCGACCCAGGAAGGCCTGTACCTGCACTTTCGCACCATCGCCGAAGCCGTCGACATCCCGCAGATCCTCTACAACGTGCCCGGTCGCACCGCCTGCGACATGAAGGCCGAGACCGTGATCCGCCTGTCCACCGTGCCGAACATCATCGGCATCAAGGAAGCCACCGGTGACCTGCAACGCGCCAAGGACATCCTGGCCGGCGTCAGCAGCGACTTCCTGGTGTATTCCGGTGACGACGCCACTGCGGTCGAACTGATCCTGCTGGGCGGCAAAGGCAATATCTCGGTAACGGCCAACGTCGCACCGCGCGCCATGAGCGAGCTGTGCGCCGCGGCCATTGCCGGCGATGCGGTCAAGGCCCGGGCGATCCACGAACAACTGGCACCGCTCAACAAAACCCTGTTTATCGAATCCAACCCTATCCCCGTGAAATGGGCGCTGCATGAGATGGGCCTGATGCCGGACGGTATCCGTCTGCCGCTCACCTGGCTCAGCGAAGCCTGTCACGAACCGCTGCGACAGGCCCTGCGCCAGTCCGGCGTCCTGGTTTAATTGAGGAAGCACTACGCATGAAGCGATTGGCCGGACTTTCCGCACTTGCCTTGATTATCTCCAGCACCAGTGGCTGCGGTTGGATCTGGGGCCCGGAAGGCTACTTCCGCGACCGCGGTAGCGATTACCTGGAAGCCCAACAAACCGCCCCGATGAAATTGCCGTCGGACGTCAATGTCGCCAAGCGCCTTGACCCGTTGCTGCCGATTCCGCGCAACGTGGCCGACGACACCTTCAAGGGTGAATACCAAGTACCGCGTCCACAGCCGCTGTCGGCCGTGGCCGATGCCAGCGACTACAGCCTGCAGAAGAGCGGCGATACCCGTTGGGTCATGGCCCAGCGCCCACCTGCCGAAGTCTGGCCGGTGGCCGTGCAGTTCTTCCAGGACAATGGTTTTCGCATCGACGAGCAACGCCCGCAGACCGGTGAGTTCACCACCGCGTGGCAGCACACCAGCGAACTGTCGGCATCCATGGCCAAGCGCCTGCAGGCCGGCGGCGTAGCCAATGACAGCGAAGCCCGCATCCGCGTGCGTATCGAGCCAGGCGTGCAACGCAATACCAGTGAAGTCTATGTGGTGAGCGCCGAGCGCCCTGCCGGCAGCACCGCTAACGTCGACTTCACCCCGCGTTCGGTCAACACCGGTGTGGACGCTGCCCTGGTCGACGAAATGCTCGCCAGCATGAGCCGTATCTCCGAGAAGGGCGGTTCCGTCTCCCTGCTCGCCGCCGGTAGCTTTGATACACCGAGCCGTGTCAGCCTCAGCGAAGACGGCAGCGGCAACGTGGTGCTCAACCTGGGTGAAGACCTGGACCGCGCCTGGTCGAGTGTCGGCCGCGCGCTGGAGCACGGCGAATGGCGCGTTGAAGACATCAACCGCAGCCTGGGCCTGTACTACATCAACTTGGCCGAAAAAGCCGAGAAGAAAGACGAAGAGCCAGGTTTCTTCAGCAAGCTGTTCGGCAGCACGCCGACCAAGGAAGAGGTCGAAACTCGCGCCGATCGCTATCAGGTTCGTTTGAGCAAGGTTGGCGACAGCGTGCAAGTCACCGTCGAGAAAAACATCAACACCGTGGCGCCGGCAGAAGTGGCGCGCAAAGTGTTGGGCGTGATTCAGGACAACCTGGGCTGATCCGATGCGTTTTGCCGTTCTCGGCAGCGGTAGCCAAGGGAACGGCACGCTTGTAGCCCATGACGACACGTACGTCCTGGTGGATTGTGGTTTCTCCCTGCGGGAAACCGAGCGACGCCTGCTGCGCCTGGGGGTTCACCCCGCGCAACTGAGCGCGATTCTGGTGACCCACGAACATGCCGACCACGTGCATGGCGTGGGTTTGCTGTCTCGGCGCTACAATCTTCCGGTGTACCTCAGTCGCGGTACCTTGCGCGGGATGCGCAAACCGATTGAACCCGCAGGGTTGCTCGCTGGTGGCGAGCAATTGCAGATCGGTGCCTTGAGCATTGATGTGATTGAAGTGGCCCACGATGCCCAGGAACCGACGCAATACGTATTCAGTGATGGTGAGCGGCGCTTCGGCCTGCTCACTGACCTGGGCTCCTACTGCGCCAAGGTACTGGAGGGCTATCGCGACCTCGATGCATTGATGATCGAGTCAAACCACTGCCGCGACCTGCTTGCGCGTGGCCACTACCCGGCCTTTCTCAAGCAGCGGGTCGGCGGGCAGTTTGGGCATTTGAACAACCACCAGGCGGCGTACCTGGTGTATGAGTTGGGCTGGCAAGACCTGCAACACCTGGTCCTGGCCCACCTGAGCAGCAAGAACAACCTGCCGACGCTTGCCCGGCAATGTTTTGTCGACACCCTTGGGTGCGACCCGGACTGGCTGCAACTGGCCGATCAAGATTCAGGGCTCGACTGGCGACATATCGCCTAGCCCACCTACTTAGCAAGCGGAGCCCATCATGGAAAAACGTGAAGAACTCTACCGCGGCAAAGCCAAATCGGTGTACAAGACCGACGACGCCAACCGCCTGATCCTGCTGTTTCGCAACGACACCTCGGCGTTCGACGGCAAGCGCATCGAACAGCTCGACCGCAAAGGCATGGTGAACAACAAGTTCAACGCCTTCATCATGCAGAAACTCGAAGCGGCCGGCATTCCGACCCAATTCGACAAACTGCTGGGCGACAACGAATGCCTGGTGAAAAAACTCGACATGATCCCGGTCGAGTGCGTCGTGCGTAACTACGCGGCCGGCAGCCTGGTGAAGCGTTTGGGCGTGGAGGAGGGCCTCAAGCTCAATCCTTACACCTTCGAACTGTTCCTGAAAGACGATGCCAAGGGCGACCCGTTCATCAACGAATCCCACGTAGTGGCATTCGGTTGGGGCACCGCTGAACAATTGGCTCGCATGAAGGAGCTGTCGCTGAAGGTCAACGACGTCCTGAGCAAACTGTTCGACGACGCCGGCCTGCTGCTGGTGGACTTCAAACTCGAATTCGGTGTGTTCCACGACGGCTCCATCGTCCTGGGTGACGAATTCAGCCCGGATGGCTGCCGCCTGTGGGACAAAGACACTCGCAAGAAGATGGACAAAGACCGCTTCCGTCAGGGCCTCGGTGATGTCATCGAAGCCTACGAAGAAGTCGCCAACCGTCTTGGCGTACCGCTGTAATCGACGCAAGCATCTGATAGCACGGAAAAAAATCGCTTTGGCGCTTTGCTTCCAGGAAACAGGCTGTTATGATGCGCGCCGTTGGAGAGATGCCAGAGTGGCCGAATGGGACGGATTCGAAATCCGTTGTACCTTCACCGGTACCTAGGGTTCGAATCCCTATCTCTCCGCCATATTAAAAACCCTTATAAATCAATAGGTTGTGAGGGTTTTAGCGAAGCGATTTTGTACCAGCGCTTTGTACCAAAAAATAGCCCTGATCTACGGATCGGGGCTTTTTTTGTTCAGTATTTAACCAAATCACTCGTTCTGCCAATTTTTAGGCTGACAGAGCAACGCTCTCAAAGCCCTCTTGGCTTGAAGGTAGTAGCTCTATGCCCGTCGCTGACTGGTACTGCAAGCGGCAGGCTAGGACCCTATCAATGACAAAGGGAGACTTCATTGATCAAGCAATGTGTAACAGCAATAGTTGTAGTGGTTATGTGTGCGTCTGCATGGGCCGCAAGCAATGAAGACGAAGCTGCTGCACTGGCAAGCCTTGGTGAGGTTCAGAAGTTGTACGAGAATCGTCCTCAAGGAACGCCTAATGTGGCTGGTACGCTAACCCTGTCGAAGAAGGACATTAATGACTGTGTGACACAGATGATCTTGGCGAAAGACAAGCTCGATACTGTGAAGAAGCACTACGGCACTACCAAAGCCTATCAGTCCACGCAGACACGTTTGTTGACTGGTCAGGTTAAAGGTCGGCTAGGAAGCTGCAAGCAGACCAAGGATGCGCTTGGCTACTGACGGCGCTCCGTCCCTTTGAGACGCTCTCAACGGCTGGTATGGTCTGTTTCAGAGCGTTTCATCATAAGGGAGTCGCGTGTAGATTGGGCGTGTGCGAAACGTCCTCACGGCTACATCAATCGTGAGGACGATCAGTCCTTGTAACATTGAAGGAGCGCTAGCTTTCGTTCAATATGAGGCTTCAGACCAATTGTGCACAATGAAGTGCGTAAGCCAAAAATGACAGACGAGAAATTGCCAGCAGAAATGCCACCTCCTGCGGAGCCCCCCCAGGGCACGAGTGTTGTTGGGTGTTTTAAGGTGCCGCATAAAGCGCTTTTGAAGGGGAATCGAGAGGTCGTCACCGACTTCTATGTCGATGAGACCGTTCAGAACGAAAGTAAAGCTTACGCATTCAAAGTATATATTAGGCTTAATGCGACTAAGCAGACTATTTTCAGGAATGTTTCCTTCCTGCATAGTGTCTTCGACGGTTGCTATTTTAATAACTGTGTTTTTGATTCCTGCGATTTTACAGGTTGTCGGTTTGTCGGTTGTAACTTTCATCAAACAAAATTTTCAGGATGTAATTTCGAATATGCAGTGTTTGAGCGTTGTCAGATTGATGACGATATACTCGATAGTGAAGCGCCTCGTAAAGAGAATCTGAAAATGCGGTTCGCCAGATCGCTCCGTATGAATTTTCAGCAGGTTGGAGATGCAAAAGCGGTCAATAAGGCGATTTCACTAGAGCTAGATGCTACTTCTAATTACTTAAAGAAGTCGTGGTCGTCGAGTGAAACTTACTACAGGAATAAATATCCTGGCTGGAAGAAGTTACCCCAGTTTGGGAAGTGGCTTGAGTTTAGGGTTCTTGACGCGATTTGGGGGAATGGCGAAAACACACTTAAGCTACTGCGCTCTATCGTAGTGATTCATCTTGTTATCGCGGTTTATGACACTTATATGTTTGGTGACGTTTGGAGTCTCAAGGACTACCTCGCGAGTTTTCTTGCGTCCCCCGGCGTGTTCTTCGGTATCGCCAATCCGCATACGGACCATTACCCTGTGTGGTTCTCGTCCGCCATTGCTGCTACTCGCTTGATCGGGTTTGCTTTCCTGACGGCTATTCTCGTAAAACGGTTCGGGCGGAGATGAAAATGCACATCTATGCCTTTGGCTCCATTTGTAGGGGAGAGGTCGACCGTGGCTCGGACGTGGACCTTTTAGCCTGCGTCGATGGTCCGGCTCCGCAGATGGATCCCGAAAAGTTTTCCTTGTATCGCTATGAGCGTCTGCAGGCTCTTTGGATAGAAGGCAATCCATTCGCTTGGCACCTGCATCTGGAGTCTAAGTTGCTTTTTTCCTCCGATAATTCGGACTTCATTAGTGATTTGGGTGTGCCTGCACGCTATGTCGCTTGTGATAGTGATTGTGATAAGTTTAAGTTGCTTTTTGAGAAGTCTTTTGAGGCGTTAAAGCATTCTGCTAACAGTTCTATATTTAACTTGTCTTGTATGTTTTTGGCCGTCCGAAACTTTGCAACCTGTCACTCGCTTTCACTCGGGTCGCCAATTTTTTCCAGAATGTCCCCTTTACTAGTGAGCCCGTGCCTCGACATAGATCCAGAAGTGTTCTCGATCCTCATGCGTGCGCGGTTGTTATCGACACGAGGTTATGGAGAAAAAATTATGCAAGACGAGATAACCACGGTAATCAAGGCGGTCACTACCGTACCCCAGTGGATGCAGAGGCTGCGGAGTTATCAATGATTGCGAGAGAGTTCAACAACCGTATTGATGCACAGCGTGAGGTGCTAGGTCTCGTTAATGGCCTCGCCTGGAAAGAGGAGCTTTATGGGCTTTCTAGTGGGGCTATCGATCGCTGGACTAAAGTAAATGGCATAGCTTCATCTTCGGCTTTGTCCCAAGCGGTATACGAGTCAGCCAGCAAGCTGTTCTTCTTGGCAAACAAAAGCCAGGAGCAGGTTACGGATGAGTATCGACTGCTTTCTGCAGAGGTTTATGACCTGACGCAGCGTATCGCTCGTATAGTGGGTATGAGCACGGGTGACGTTGTTAGTGATTTGGGCTAATCTGGAGACCTAAATTCATAGGGGCATGCTGCTAGGAATGTTTTCAATATGGACGGTGGATCATTTCCATTTGTACCAGTGTTTTGTACCAAAACTAAGGTGTAACCCTTGTGGTGCTTGTGTTTTGGGGGTTGTAGAGCATTTCGCAGAGCGTCCCTATCTCTCCGCCATTATTTATTGAGGGTTTGATATTTTTCAGACTTTTGAGAAGGGAACGAATTTAGTGGTGATCCCACAATGATCCCACTAAGTAAAAAGCCCGATCCCGTGATCGGGCTTTTTTTCGTCTGTAAGAATGTGCCTGATTTTCATAGCTACCATTCGTCAAGGCTGGTTCGGTGACTGCACGCTGATGAGTGGCGGTGCGCTGAAAGAGGTCATGCAGCCGAGCTACCAGTGTCGGTATTGTTTCAAAACCGTACCATGGGCTCTCCTATTACACTCGGCTGCTATCGCGACTTGCTTACACAGAATGAAGCCAGCGGAGGCGCATGATGTTTAAACCCTCACTTCTTCTGCTTTCTATGTGTTTCTCTGGGGTGCCGATGACGCTAGGCTTGTCGCTAGTCGTGAGTCTCGTTTTCACGCATCCCGACTGCCTTCCTGTTTACGATAATCTCAAAAAGCCATCCTATGTATCAGTTGGTCAGGTAGTACGTCTAGAGTTGCTGACTCAGCATTACTTTACAGCCAAGGCTCGAGGGGTTGGCTCTTTAGAACCAAATGCGGGTCCGTGGCAGTTGAGAAAATGGTCATTAGTGTCGCAACAATAATGCTGGACGCAGTGCTCCGGGGCAGATGGATTTCAGAGCAGCTTTAGCCGAAGACTCCAGCTATCTGATAGTTGATGACCGAATTTCGCCGCTTTCTGCCTGTCGCGAAGGACTGAAACCGGCCGATTCTGTTGAAAAAGTCGGCTTCGAATTCTGCGCGAGAAAAGTACGCGCCTGAGATTGAAATCTGAATTTTCGGCAGAACGTTCAGGACTCGGAGTTCACGTAGCCGCGTGCAACTGAGGTGTTTTCATCCATCAATATTCGAGTGTTTCGGGAAAGCCGACTTTTTCAACACAATCGGCCAAAAGCTGTCATTCGGAGAGTCTACGAATGCATGAGTGAATCGGCCTTCATGCTGAACCACTGCGGCCACTCTCAATGGGCTACGTAGATGAACGTTACACACCATTGATCTTGTCGTGGTGTACCACGATGAGATTGGTTGCCACAAGAATCGGCGAGCGCTGATCCTTGCTTTCATCTATTCGACCAGTGAATTTAAGAAATGTAATTTAAGGCGCTATGCGTCCGGTTCAGAATGAAGTTTTTCCACGGATAGCCAGTTCTTATAAAGCACATCCAACTCCGGCTCAGATGTAGCCAACTGAAGGGCCCGGCCTAGCAGCGCTCGGGCATTGCTCCACCTATTCGCAATCCACTCATTCGACGCCTCATTCATTAAAAGGCATGCTTTAATTTCACTGCCGCCAGACTCAACTTGTCCTTTTAGTTCTTGGTCGTATGATTTTAAATAAATAAGGCGCTCAATATTTGTGCAAAGTATTTCCGACCTCGCTTCCAAGTCACTACCTATTTTTTCGGGGGGCGGTTCTTTGAATGCAGGAGTCGACCAAAGATTAAACGAGGTGATTAGTTCGCAGGATGAAAGCACAAATAACACAACCTTTCTGGAAGCCTCAATAAGAAGTGCTCTCTGAGCGCTATCAATATCCCCTCTGCATGCTTGCTGCAATGCTTTCGCTCTATGATGAATCTCAAGAAAGTTTTCTAAGTCTTCCGAATCCGTACCGAGACAAAAACTCAAGTCTCTCGCTAGTTTATCCTTCACAAATTGCCTTTTGCTAGGAATAACCAAGAGCTTTAACTGTCCATGCAGGTCCGACTCTAGGCTTTGATGGTTTGCATTGCAGTCATAATAATCAAATAGCAATTCCATTTGATTGAGTGTTATTGGACTGAGCGTTTCCAGCAACTCTGCCAGTCTTTCGTAACATCTAGAGAATGTAGGGCGCGCACTTGGTTCAGCGGAGAGCATGTCACCTAAAAGTTTTATTAGAGCTTCAGCTGCTGGCGACTGGGGTTCAGAGAAGTTTCTGATATCGCTGCCAGCCCACTTTTTCAACTTGGAACCCTTCCATGTTTTTCCAGGGTCAATCGTCGAAGATTGCACTGCTGGGTGATAGCCTTGATACAGTTCTGCAATAACTATCCCCACCGCAAAAACATCAGGGGCGAACGCTTTCGTCTTGTCCACTACATACTGCTCAGGCGCTTTGTATGAATTAGTGCCGCCTAAGTGATCATCGAACCATGCATTAGCCACACCGAAATCAGCAATTTTTACCGAATACCTCACAGAAGGATCGATATGTGACGGAGGGAAGTCACGAAGTTTTTTGCTCAAATCTGAATAAAGAATATTTTCAGGCTTTATATCTTGGTGGTATTCCATTCCGCGACTATTCGCAACGATCATCCCTTTTACTATTTGGAGACCAATATTTATGACGGCGACGAGATCAGGCTTTAACTCTATTAAGTCACGAAGATCCCCGTCACAGCATGGCATACATACCAAAGGTACCCCGTTATAAAACTTTATAAAGTGCGGCGTGATTATGGAGTAATGACCGGAAAAATCCACCCAGTTGTGCGCTTCGCGAATAAAGCCATTAACTCGTTCAGCGGTGTTGTTTTCGAATTCTTTGATGGTTTTATATGCCACTCGGTTCGGAAAGCTATTTTCTTGATCTACAATATAAATCAACCCACCTCGCCCTTCACGGCGATCAACTATTTTCCCTCTAAACAAGCACGCCTCTAGAAATTCTTGCAAGTGTTTGTCCATATCCATACGACGCATCCTTATTAAAGTTAGTAGTTGGCTGGGTTGCTTGGAAATCAATTTTCCGTAATAGAGAGCACAGCGATGGCGGAGTGAACATCAGTCAGCAGCACCTTTGAAGTAGAAATAGGCCACAATATTTTAACAGTACCACTGCGGGCCTCCGACCCTGGCTTCGCCTGGCGAGCGCCGAATACCATTTCCAACCCGTAACTTGAATTGCCTCTGTTTTCGTCAACTCCAACGACTGACCGCTTTTGGCCGAGGCTGTGTAAAAACGTTTTTGAGCGCGACAGGTACTCAAAACCGGACTGTAAATCGCGCTTCTACGCGAAATCCACATCTGCTGACGTGCCGATAAATTTTAGATTTAACGTAGACGTGCACACTTCAATTTTGGCGAAACGTTTTTACACACTCGGGGCCGAAAGCAGCCGGTCACAGGGTCACACCCGGATAAATCGATGCTACTTAGGTCCCCCGTCATAATGAGGCGCCGGTTACGCGGCCTTACGGCCGCGGCTACCGCCAGTTGTGTCGTAGAGAGCCTAAATCTCGATCGTCTTGATATCTGGATCGTAAAAGGCACCGATAAGCTCGCGCGCCCCAGCAAGTGGAGATTGCTTGGAAATGTCGACAATGGCGCCGATTGCACCGCTTATCAAAGTGCTATCGCCAGTTTGAATGCCCTTGTCGAGTACTTCGAAGAAATTATGAATCGTTGTCGCTCGCTCTTCGAAGGTTTTAGCCAGGTACTGCTCCAGAATAACTCTTTGGGCACCGATCTGTTCTAGTTTTACATCTTTGAATGCGGATATAGCTGCTCTTTTGGTGCCTTCAACTTCGGCAACCTTTTTGTATTCCAGCCAAGCTGACATTAGCTCCTCAAGGGAAGACTGGGCCGCTTGCAACGGAATGGTGGGCGCTTTCTGAATGATAGTTTGGATGTGCTTTTTCATGTTTTAGCTCAAGGACAAAATTCCGGAAATAGTGCTTTTGATATTTTTTGCCGCCGAACCGTCTGGCGTGATGATTGGTATATCAAGTACTTGTTTAAGCCCTGTACCAAGCACCACCATCTTCTCGAATGCGCTGGGATCGCTGTCGTCTTTTACTTTGATCAGCTCGAAGCGCGTTACGATCTCGTTAATGGTTTTGGCCATCTCGGCCGCATTCGTTCTTATAGCCTTAAGTGCAGTTTTCAACACCTCCATCTCAGCAATGGCGGTTTCGACTTTGGCTTGGTAATCATGAGCTTTAGTCAATGCTTCTTCAGCCTTGCTTGCCATCATGAACCCGCCGATAGCGAGCGCTGGGCCAAGCACAATTCCGCCTAAGGCGATCATGCCTCCGGCCATTCCAAAGCCGCCGGCGCTCAATGCGCCTCCGCCAAGCCAAGCCAAGGTGGCATTAGTGGCCGCTGCGCCAGAAAGCCCGGAAATAGCCGCGCCTGTGGAGGCGCTGGCTAATGCCCCTACTGAACCATAGGCCCCAATAGCCGCCAACGCTCCGCCGCCCGCTCCCGATGCAAGGCCTCTCTCAATTTCCAGAGAGTTCAGCACCAGCTTTTCATAAGACTTCAATTCCTCGACGGTAAAGTTTTCATTGAACCCTTTCAGGGTACTCTTAGTGTCTTTTCGCTTCTTGAACGCTTCAACGAGGTATTTAATTTGATGGCTAAATGTATGAATTTTTAACTTGCCGAGTGCCGCCAGCGCGGCTTGGGTCTCCTCGCGTGCACCGTCAAGTACTTTAGATGCCTTTTTAAATTCAAGCTCTGCATCTTCGCCGATGCCTTTGGCTTTATCAAAGTTGTTGGATGCCTCAACGCCTTTGAATACACCCGTTGCCGCCAAAGCAGCAGCAGCACCCCATAAAATAAACGGAAGTGGCATTTTAAGATCCCTCTTTATGTGTAGGAGAATTGTCGATTCTGTGTGCTTGCTGTGCATCTGCACATGCTTGAAAGTTGGCCGCTATGTATTCGTTTTTGCTTACGTGCGCGGACAGATTTTGTTCATAAAAGTCGTCCACTCGACAGATCAATGGGCGGCTACTATAGATTTTGCAAATATGACTGTGGCTGTCAAAATTTATACAAGTACCATCACCGCGGTCCAAATGTGCATAAACCATAGATTTATCTAGGTTTTTGCAGCACAGCCCACATTTTGTACAAGTAAATACAATTGAAGTGCTTGATGCGTGTTGCACGACAAGCGTTTGTACTGGTTGCGGTCCTTCGCCCATGGCTCATCCTCTTCCGACGACTGTAGCTGTGATAACGCATTGACGGCCATCATGCCTGTCATACGGTATCTGCCATTTGCTGAAAAGCTTTAATGAATCTTGCACGCAAGCGAGATGGAGGGGCAGCATTCATTAGTAGGACTGAAAGACCGCTTCTGGCCGGCAGCTTCCCGCGATGATAGGCGGCAGATGGACAGACGCTGACGCTCGCCGGTAAGCGCTATTACTCGACTATCGGCATTGAGACGTTTGGCAAATACTATGGGAATCCGCGTAATTTCATGGTGTCGGTGAAGGCGAGTATTTAGTCGTGGGTCCGGGCGCTAACCGCCAGAAGACTCGCAAGGCAATTGGAATCTGGAGTCCAGGGGGGGGGGCTCGATGACCAAGTCAGTGCGTCGCGTCCGACTTATCCAGTGGCGAGTGATAAGAGGTTTGTCGTTCAGCAGCCAACTCAACCCTATTCAGATCTTCCAGTACGGATGGCAGAGTTAATCGGCCAATACACCCAGCTCACGCGATGTTGGCAGTTTGCCAAGCCTGCTGGCATGCTCTCGACGATTTGTCGGTAGACAGCGTTGAGGCAGGGAGAGCGACTGTGGGTTTAGAGAGCAAGGCAAAGGCAGCTCAACTGAGTGTTCTGAGCAAATATGGTGTATTGGCAGACTTTACCAACGTGGAAGAGGTGGTGCTTGACCGTGCCCTGAAGGGCCGCTTGTCTGCGATCGCGTCGAAGGACCTGACCTTCGCTCACTGGTGTGACCAGCTACTGGGGCCGGGCGAGCGGCTTCCGGTTGCGCGTTTTGATAATCCAGTTCCGGGGCAAATCCGACTGGGCAAGCTCGCGGTGGGGCAGGACCTCGCCGCCAGCCTCAAGTCTCGCGACCGGCAGTTTCAAGCTAGGCTCAAGGCGTCCGAGCAGGAAGTCATACGGTTGCAAGGCGAATTGCAGGAACTGAGGCAAACCAAACCTCCTTTGGCATTGATGGAGCCGGTTGGCGAGGACGCGCGGAGGTTGAAATACTGGTATCACGAAACAACCGGTTATCTGCATAACATCCTGTGGGAGATCAAGGAAGTTGACGGTCACATCTTCGACCATCAAGGCCAACTCAACCGGGATTACCGTCAGCAACTGGTCGAGATCATTCTGCGGGCACTGAACGGCTTGGCCGCACTCGGCTTTTTTATCAAGGCCGAGTTGTGTGACGCGTCATCCAAAGAGCCTGTTTTGCCATCGGTGATGTTGCATCACAACCCGGCAGATCCTGATGAAGCACATCTACTGGAGGGCTTTGCCTTTGTCGTCGAGGACGTACAGCCTGATGTGCTGGTGGCAGCCAGCGAGTGTCTTTTTCTGGGACGGGCTCTACCCGAAATCGACAAACGGCACCGCTTCAATTGTCACGTCAAAGTCTCCTGGCGCCACGTGCTTGAGTTGGACGAAGACGAACTGTTTCACCTGTCTTGCTTCCTGCATAAGTTGTTTGAGGCATTGGCCAGATCGAATGACGGTCGGCCGAGGGGGGCATTGCGAGAGGCGGCGATCCTTTGCCTGGTGCTTTCCAGCACCGCACCCTGCATGCCCACGCGATTACAGAAAGTGCAAGCGCTGAGCTTGCAGGATACGTTTTACCCGGGGTACAGGCCGTTCACGACCGCCTCCTCGAAGCCTGACACAGATGCATCCGCTGGAAAAATTCTCGAGCACCTGTTCCATACCTTGCATGCACTTGTCATGCGCTGACGTAAGCTTTGATTTGCAATGGAATATGCCGGATCTGTGACCGGTAGCTACGGGACGAATAGCGGCAACGGCGCACTGAGACTGATACACCCTTACCCTCCAGCAACATGGAGGACACCACCATGAACACGCACTCTTGGGTGCCTCTTTGTGCTCAGAACTTGGGAGTGACCTTTGGAAAGACTTGAAGCGGCTTTGAAGCAACTGGTAAGTGCTCATTCAAAACTGACTGAACATGCGCCAATTACTGCACTTGCCCAACGCTTGCGAGAAACCCAAAAAACGCTTGATCTCGGTGAGGATGATGAGCTTCCTGTCCTGCCTCAAAAGCCTGGGATTTATTACTTCGAAGCGAAATTTAAGTTTTCCACAGCAGCGGAACTTGGCGAATTTGGTGAGCGATGGGGAGCAATACGGGCCAAAGCGCATGACGGAAAAATCCCTCGTTATTACCCGAGTCGGGTGAAGCATCACTTAGCGGCATTGGCAGCAGGCAAACCGATTCCATTTTATTTAGGGAAGCGAGAGTCGATAGCTGATCGAATCAAAAATCACGTCGAATCGCTCTTGGAGTCCGGAACGTATGCACTTAAGCTTCGGGCAAGACCGCACTTAATTCGTGATGTGGAAATTACATATAGTTATCAGAGTTTCGAGGCGCCGCCGACATCTTACTTCGGGGTTGGGTTAATCGAGTCTGAACTACGAAAAATACTGAATCCGATTCTGGGGAAACAGTGAGCATGGAGAAAGTACAACTGTTGTTGAATCAGGTCGGCAGCCTGGTGAGGGAGACGAACGCCAAACTCGCAGCAAGCGGTGAGCTGTTCAACCTCTTCTCCATCACCCGAATCGAGCGGGCCGAGGTCAACACTCACTCGGCCATGATCGCAGAACTCTTGAGCCCCGAGGGCCGTCACGGTCAAGGTGTGTACTTTCTTGAACTGTTCCTGTCGACAATGGGTTTCGAACACGAATGCAGCCTCAGCGACGCCAGGGTGCAAAAGGAGCAGATTTTCGCGGGGTACGGTCGTGTGGATGTGGTGATTCACCTGAGGGATCACCTCATCCTGATCGAAAACAAGATCGAAGCCCTCGACGGCAACCAACAACTCAAGCGTTATGACGATATTGGAAAGGCCTCAGGCAAGCAGTGGCAGTTGTGGTACCTGACAAAGAAAGGTACGGAGGCGCACGCAAGCAGTCATTGCGGCGTGAGCTACCGTCGACTGTCGTACCAGGAACACATCCTCGACTGGCTTGAGCGGTGCGTCAGCACCTCAAGCGCGACGCCGGCACTTCAGCATGCATTGATCCAGTACAAGAATCTGGTCCAGAAAATCACCGGGCGAGCCATGACCCATACCACACGAAATGCACTGATCGAACTTCTCATTGCCGACGACAATTTGCAGGCTGCCGAGGCCATCGCCCAGGCACTGCCCCATGCGAAGGGGACAGTATTGTTCGGCTTCTTTGATGCTGTGCGACACGCATTGTCAGAACGTTGTACGCCCGTGTCATCGCCGATTGACTTTACCGGGCATGACAGTAGCGAGGCGAATTGCCGCAAGTGGTTCTTGCCCAAGGCATTGAGGTTGAAGCACGTGGGGCAGTTTTTCGACATTGGTGTCGAGGGAATGCTGCTACGAATCGAGGTTGCCACTGATGCGCTGCATTATGGCGTGGTGCCGGTCAGTAGCGGGAAACTGGCGAGCGATGGAGGATTGTTGGCGCAAACGCCTCAATTGCCTTTGTACCTGATGTGGCGGAATTGGAATGCGTTCAAATGGTACTCATGCCTTTACCAGGACAACGTTGCCAGAAAAATTGACTGTTTGTCTGACCCCATGGCATTGGTCACGGAGGTGCTGCGCACTGTCGAGCTGATCAAATCTGAGCTGTCTGGTCAGCCTGAGTTGCAGTGTGCAAGTGTCAGTGCGACGCAACCACAAGCAATGCCAGTCAGTTGACTAGCCAATTTGTCGGTTGAAAGCTGGCAATGCACCGTGCCGTTTCATGGGCCGTCAGTAGATAGACCTCAATGAGAGATACCATCACCGGGTCAGAGACCGTAATGACTGCAATCCGTGCTTCACCGTCTTGAACGTGAGGCACTAGATTTTTGTCGTTCGCAAACCCTGTGAACCGATGGTTGGGAAAGGTTCGCCAACCGTCTTCTCGGATGCTGGGCGGCTTAACATGGTCCCAGACCCGATGGTGCAGGTTGTTCCGGGTTGCCTTGCCGATATAGAGGATTTGCGCTTCAGGGGTACCAAAAAAATACACGCCGCTCTTGCACCCAACACCATCGCCGGTGACCAGCATTCCCGAGTCGGTTGGGTCCGACCAGTCGCCGATGGCGGGACTGGCGTCACCAAAGGCGAGTTCTATTGGGAACCTGTCGAATATAGCAGGCATGGCCTGGGCAAGATCATTTACCAGTTTTTGGCGCTGTTGTGCGTCTTTCAACGCGACTATCTCGTCAAATGTATGTATTAAGTCTTAGGTTTTTTTCGTTTCATCGCTCATGAAAGTGCTGGCTAATAGGGGATCTTGATATCTTCGTCCAGTATATCGGTCACATTTCGTATCAGTGGATCTAGCCAATCGGCTTTGGCGCCCGCCCATTGCAAATAGCTCGTATGCTCTATGCCGTGGGTTCCCGATAGCGACGTGCGCTGAAGGGTGTCGATATAGTCGCGGATGACCTGGGCGCGGCGCCAGTTCTGTGCATCGGACTCTAGGGCGGCTAAGCGTTTTCGTTCGTCATTCTGTATGCGTTTTCGCGCGGCAGCGTTTTCGCGCAGCTGGCGACGCTTTTCATCGGCAATGGCCTGCTGCTCTGCATTCACCAGCTCCCCGACGGCGTTTGTAACGACCTGTTCGAGCAGCTTGTTCAATTGCATCTCGACCGGTTGGCCCGGTGAGTCGGTAACTTTGCCTGCATACCCTTCATTTATTAGCAGGTAGAGTTTCCCTGTCGGTTGATATGCCCAATTAGGCCAGTAGCTCCAGCGCCCGCGAGCCTTGTCCTCCAGTTGTTTTGGCGTTGGCACATATGGGCTGCGCTTGCAGGGTTCGAACACGCGCAGATGATAACCTCGGCCCATGATGAGGATGTCGACCTGCTTCTTGCTCTGCTCGATACGATAGCCACGTGTTTCCAGTGCTTTTAGGAGGGTATCCACGAGCCTTAGCGCGCGATCCTGCAAGGAGGGTGAAACACAAATATTTAACGCAGGCGCGCGCGCTGGGCTGGCCGCGTGAATCAATGACGGGTTTCTTCAATGCAACGCGGGCAGCGTTGGTCATCGGGTGCCAACGCTTCACTTGATCAGGGACGATAATCTGGTTGCCAGGTGCTCGCTCAAAGGCCAGCAGCGGTACCAGCCGCTCATCCATTGGCTTGGGCTCAGCCTCGGTGTGCGGGGCCGGCGTGCGAAATAGGTTCATCGGGTGGCCAACGTATTCGCGGAGTTTGGGGCGCGGCGGCACCGACTTGCCAGCCTTCAGTCGTGTCCAGTAGCCCCGAGGCGGGGTTGGGATCTGTAGTCGTCCACAGAGTTTCTTAAGGCCTACGTCAGAGAGCTGGTAGCGCGGTGCGACTATCGTCACCGCTTCTGTCCAAACCTCATCCAGCAGTTTGGCCCGGTCGTACTGTTCCTGCATTGCGAAGGTCCTTTCAGCGAGTCGAATCTCAGTTCGAAACCGATATCAGGGTAGCGGATGTCGGTTCGTTCAGATGGCTCTTCAATCGGGCTGATGCCAGTTCTTTCCTTTCACGCGACAGGCCTACAGCAGTGAAAGTGTGGTGGATGAATCGACCAGTCGATAGCCCATGGCTTTGTAACCGGCCTTGCGCTTCTCCCACATCCTCAACACTGCGACGTTACCCTCGTCTACGAAATCAATCACCTGTACGTCGGATTTGGCGGTGTGTAGGCGATGCAGGCGTCCGGCGTACTGCTGGAGGATGCCGCGCCAGGAAATGGGCATGGCCAGCACCAAGGTATCCAGTGCAGGGTGATCGAACCCTTCGCCAATTAGCGTACCGGTGGCCACGAGCACCCGAGGCGCATCTTCGGGCAGAGACTCCAATGTACTGATCAGCGACGCCCGCCGTTTCTTCGGCATGCGGCCATGGAGCGTGAACAGATTCGCGACATGCTCCTTGAGCGCAACATCTAGCGTCTCAACATGCTCAGTGCGTTGGCTAAGCACCAGGACTTTTCGGCCTTGGCGGTAAGCTTGCACCACAGCAGAAACGATGGTGGCCGTGCGCTGTGAGTCATCTGCCAATCGCCTGAATACTTCCTGGATACCCGAGCCCTCAGGGACGATGAGGGGGGCGGACAGTATGCGAGGGCTCACGGACAAATCATGAGGGGCGCTGGCTGGGCGCGCGGCGGTATGGCGGATAGGTCCGCACTGCATGAAAATGATGGGCTGCTGCCCATCGCGGCGGATCGGGGTCGCCGTCAGCCCGAGCACGTAACGCGCGGGCGAACTGCGCAACAGCGCTTCGAAAGACACCGCCGACAGGTGATGGCATTCGTCGATGATGATCTGGCCGTAATTTTTCACAAGGTCACTGATCTCGCCTTTGCGCGACAGCGATTGCATGACGGCTATATCGATCTGGCCGGTGAGCTTGGGCTTGCCGCCGCCCAAGGTGCCGACGACTTCTTTGCCGACGCCGAGGAACGCCTGCAAGCGTTCTTGCCACTGCCGGAGTAGCTCGGTCCTGTGCACCAGTACCAAGGTATTCACACGCCGCCTGGTAATGAGCGCTGCGGCACTCACGGTTTTACCGAAGGCCGTTGGCGCGCAGAGGATACCGGTGTCATGTGCTTGCATGGCGCTAACAGCTGTTTCTTGGTCAGGACGCAGAGTGCCGAGGAAACTGACACCCAACGGATGGCCCGCGAAACGCTCGTCTTCCACCAGTGGCGTGATCTGGTACTCCGCCAGCAGCACCTGCACGGCGTCCCAGCAGCCGCGGGGCAAGGCGATATGTTGGGGGAAATTCTGCGCGCAGCCAATGACTCTGGGTTTGTTCCACACTGACAGGCGCAGGGCCTGCGCTTTGTAAAACTCGGGATTCTGAAATGCCGCGAGGCGGATCAACTGGTTGACCAAGGGTTGAGGCAGCTGGGCCTTTTCAAAGTAGATCAGGTTCGCCAGGGTGATGCTCAGGGTGGCAGGCATCGGGCCGTTGGGCTTCTGTGGTCGAGGCGAGGGGACTTTCCATGGCTGGGCACCTTCGTCTTCATCGGCGTAGGCAATGGCGACGGGGTCGCGGTTGCCCGTGGCCTGAGTAATGACGGGGTGGAGGCGCTCGGGGCTCATGCGTTGGAGGGTGGCGAGGAACGCCCACTGATCGGCATAGGGCACCAGGGCGTCATCGACAAAGACGCTGTGATGCTGCGCCCTGGAGCGTTTTTGCAGCGGTAACGCGATCAAGTTGCCAAAACCGCCTTTGGGCAGGGTGTCCTGGTTGGGAAACAACCTGTCGTAGGAACTGAGCGATAATTGCCGCGTGCGTTCACAGGCATGACTGATGATGGCGGCTCCGAGACGGCGTGCATCGCTGGCCAGTACCTTGTCCTCGAAGAAGATCCAGGCATGCGCGCCGTTGCCCGAGCGTGAGACTTCCAAGGCGACGGGCACACCGAGGGCCTGGCAGGACTCCACGAATGCGCGGGCGTCATCGCGCCATTCGGCCTCGTCGAAATCGGCGGCCAGAAAGTAGCAAGTATCGTCCTTGAGCAACGGATATACGCCGACCACGACCGCGCCTGCCAGATGGCGAAAGATGACGTCGTCGGTCACTTCCAGCAGTTGGCGTTGGTGGCAGTCGCCACATTTGATCCGTGGTTTCTCGCAGATCCCCGGACGCCACTCGTTCGCGCAGGCCGGTGCATAGCCGGACTTCCCGCTTTTGCCTTCCCAGCGCAGCGGGTAGATGTCGGTACGGCCTCTGAACAAGCTACGAAAGAGGGCGAGCTTGCTGCGGGTGTCCAGGGCGGACGACGGATCAACGGGCGCCAGGGGGATCAGCACAGGTTCGACAGGCGGTTGCCAATCGATGCCGTGCGCGTCGAGCAAGGCAATTAAGCGCGCGTTCTCCGCCTGGAGTGTCGCCAACAACTTGGTGTCGGTCACCGCATCGAGCCTCGGTGTTGGGGAATGGCCTGTGGGGTTAGGCTATCAGTCGGCGGGGGGCGGGATCAAACCGCAGGGCCGGTGGCCGCGCCACGCCGCGAGTCGTCCGGCGTTTAACCGATACCGTGTTATGCGCACAACGGTTCGACTGCCCACCACCCAGCCCTGGCTGAATTGCATTGACCGTCAAGCGGCGTGTTTCACAGTCATTGCCGATTGACGTTCGCCCTCTGGGAAATCGTATTGGTCGCGGCTGGGCTGGCGCATCTAGCGAACACCCAAACCCAATCCGTAATAAAAATTTACCGCTGAGTGCGATGGCGGCATAGTGGCATCATGGTTCGCCCGCCACGTCGGGGTTGCTCAACCGGGCCGATTTTACTGCCTACAACGATCATTCAGTCGTTGGCGGCTCCAGCAGGTTTAAGGTTACTGATGGCGTTGAGTGGGCACGTGATCTCTCACGTTCTCTGCACGCCCCCCATTCAAGGAGCGATACACCGCAATGACCACACAAGGATTTGGCGCTCAACTGCTGACGCTGCCGAGCATCTTTTCGGATCGGCTTTTCACCATTCCGGATTATCAGCGTGGCTACGCGTGGGACAAAAAGCAGGTCGACGAACTGCTCAAGGACGTCGATCATCTGATGCAAGATGGCGCCGCATTACGTCACTACACCGGCACACTCGTCCTCAGTCGCCCGAAACATGCAACAGACAACGCCTTCCACGTCGTGGATGGTCAGCAGCGGCTGACCACACTCGCCATTTTTCTGTACCTGCTGTGTGAGTCGCTGCCTATCGAAGAACGGGCAGCGTTTTCCGCGCTGTATTTACGCCGTGGTGAGCTTGGCAATGATCGGGCTGTGTTGCGCTTAAACTCGGATACACGGTCGTTTTTCGAACGTGTGGTGATGGCTGAAGGCAACCTCGATAACAGTCCAATTAAACTTGAGGCGCATCAACGATTACTCAGCGCCAGAGGTTCGATTAAGAAGTGGCTTGAGGACAAAATCGCTTTGGGAATTGAGCCACAGCGGATCAGGGACATCCTTGAGTCCCGGCTCGGCTTTCTGGTGTTCGCGCCTGAAGAAGATGCTGAAACAGGGATCATGTTCGAGGTCATCAACAACAGGGGGAAACCGCTTAGCGAGTTGGAGAAGGTTAAAAACTATTTGATTTACTGCTGTGTGAAGCTTTCTGCGGCTTCGCTCAGGGACACAATCGATCAGGATTGGTCAGAAATCCTGAGGGCCTTGAACATCGCTGGCAAAACCTCAGCCGGCGACGAAAGTGCATTCCTTCGTTACTGCCTAGTCGTCCATTTCAAACTGAATAAAACCGATAGCCAATACGGTTATGAAGAGCTGAAAAAGCGAGTAAACCTCGACAGCTGTCTGACTGAGGATTTACCACGCGAGCCGGTGATCAAAAAAATTGCCGCCTTTGTGCAGTTTATGAAAACCGCCGCGCTCTGGTATCAACGCCTGTATGGGCGTGATCACGCAGGTTTAGAGCCTGAGATAGTGGTGCTTCTTGATCAAATCCGGGCGCAGGCACGTCATGCGTCCATTATGCCGCTGTTCCTGGCGATGGTGATCAAATTGCAGGGCTCGGGCGAGCGCCTGCATAAACTGCTTCGGTTGTTGGAGATCCTCAATTTTCGGGTCTACATGGCGCGGAACATGACGTCACGTAATGACACCGGACAAGGCGATCTTTATGGGTACGCGGCACGTTACTACCACTCTGAGCTTTTGGCCGCGCTTCCCCCTGAAGAGCTTAAGGTCGGGCGCATCCATTTGGAAACCGATGAGGATGCGTTCGAGTATCGGCTCGTTAATTTTATCAATTGGCTAGCGGCGGATCACCGGTTTATTAAGTCCTTCTCTCTGGACCCTGACAGCCCCGACGATTTTTACAAATGGCGTGGCTTGCGGTACTTTCTCATGAACTACGAGGCAAAGCTCCAACCGCGAAAAACGATTCAAATTGATAAAATTCTTCTCGGGGTTTCGGAGGGTAAAACCTCAGACTATTACTCGGTGGAGCACCTCTGGGCTACTGAAAATAGAAATCGTGAGGGGGAAAACAACCGTAAACAAGATAAGTACCAACGGCGCCGACTAGGCAATTTTGTCTTACTGGAACTGCGCCTGAACATTCAGGGAAACAACGATGACCTGGAAGACAAGCTTCCACGCTACTGCGAGGGTCTAGGGGAAGAACCGACTACAGAACTTCATCAAGTTCGAAAAATGGCTACCGACACGTATTCGCTGATCGAAAGTTTCGATGGCAGAAGGCGGACGATCAATTTTTATCACGACCTTCATGGCGAGCTAAATGACCATCAAGAGCAACGGTTCATCAAGTTTGCCCAGGCACGTTGGTCGCTGAAGACTTTCATTGGGTACGCGCAAATTCAGCGGGAAGCGGCCGCCGCGCACGAAGAAAGCTGAGGGTTGCGTTTGAATGAGCCGAAGGGCGTACCGGACCCACTTGCGGGTGGGGTGGTACGCCCGCAAGGTGAAAGAATTCTGCCGGTGTTGTTTGCTGTGGTGCAGGCGCGGTCCGGTGTAGATCGAACAAGCATTAGGTATCCGCGCTTTTGACACGATACAGCGCCGACATCTGTTCGATTTCTGCAAGGATCTCCCCTCTGAGTACAGACGGCTTGAGAACCTCAACGCTGGCACCTTGACTCAAAATCCAAAGTCGCAACCCTTGGCTCAAATGCAGTTCACAACTCAGGTGCCAGCGTTCCGTATCGTAGGGCTGTAAAACCTGTTGCGGACTGAGCCAGTTCTCGCTCAGGCGCTGAAACATCTTTTCATCGATCAGCAACTCCAGCTGGATGGGATGTTCGTTCTCCAGCCCAATCAAGCTCTTCAATGAACTGGTGTTACGAATGTCGTACTCAGCGGGTACCTGAGCGGGTTCAAACCCTGCCGCTTTCGCGGATTTGAAACGGTGTATTGGCCAGGCATAAGGCGTGTCCTGGTCTCTGCCATCCACGACGAGTGACAGGTAGATGTTGGCGTCCTGAAAGGACAGGCCCAACGGTGTCAATCGGTAAGGCTTGGGGTATGGCGCGCCGCGTGGCTGGTACAGCACATCCAGCATGCTTCCCTCCAGCAAGGCGTCCTGGATGGTTTGAAAGACCTGCGGCTCGACCAATCCCGGCTGTAAATTCAGAAAACGGGTGTTGCTGACCACCTTCTTGGTCCAGTCATAAAGTCGGTGGGAATGTTTGTTCAAAATCGACTGGGCGTGCTCGTACAGCTCCTGAAGATTACCGCCTAGCGTGCGGCTGGTGTACGGGCGGGCATGATCGATGACCATGATCAAATTCATTGCGTCAGTGGGTTTGAGCACGAACCTCGACAATTCCTTGTCGGCCCAATACACGTATTCTCGACCTTCTTTTTTTCGCTTAACACCGTAGCGTTTATCCTCTAGCAAGGCTTTGAGGTTGCGTTGAATCGTCCGGTCGTCCACCTCGATGGACTGGGCTCGAAGTCTTTCTTGGAACTGTGCCACGCGCAAGCCGGACGGCGTTGCCGTGCCGCCCCGTGTGGGAATCATTGCCAGGAGTAGATCTAGGCGAAACCTCTCTTCCAGGCGTTTTCCTGACATCTCCATGCTTCCTCTATTGCGACACAGTTTGTCGCTCAGAGGGTGGATGATTCCTTTCGAGAAATCAATCTGATGTCGGAGCCGAGAAATGGCGATGCCCAAGCCTGCAAATGTCGTCAACATACTTGAAGCTTTTCTGCCCGAGCCTGAAATGCTGGAGCTCCGTGAATCCAGTGAACATGACGGCCTGGGGGCGGGATTGGGCATGCCGACTCTGCGGATTGTTGAAATGTCTGAGCGTCATGGGGCTGTGTCATACGCTGAAGTGAAGGCCATGAATCCTTTAAAAGCGGCCTTGGCACGAGAATCATTTCTCCTGCTATATGCGCAGCTTCGACGAGCAGCACTCGGACATGATGCAGATGCGCTAAATGACCTCGGTTGGTTATGGCTGGATGGGTGCACGTTGATCGAGGATCCAGCGATTGCTCTGCACCTTTTTCGGCTGGCTGCGGCGGACGATTTATCTGAAGCCTTTTTCAATCTAGGGCAGCTGTATACCTACGGAATAGGTATCGCCGTCGATGAGCAAATGGCCCAGCGATGGCTGAAAAAGGCGTTTAAAGGTGGGATCCGCGAGGCTGCTTTGGAGGTCGCGTGGCTTTACGACGCGCGGGATCGAAAAGGCAGTTGTGAAGCCTCATGGGTTGATGCCGATAACCGGAAGGCATTTCGTTGGTACCGAAAAGCCGCTCGTGCCGGCGACACTGCGGCGTTTGCACGCCTTGGGAAGAGTTACCTGGAGGGCAATGGCGTTTCGCGTCACGTCTCAAAGGGGCTTTTTTGGTTGCAGCGAGCTGCGCTCAGCGGTGATGCCGCAGCGGCTGATGCCTTGGAGTATTTTTATGAGGATGCGCTGTACATGCCGGATCCTCAGGGGCGTATGCGTTTATTTTGGGCCTCGTATGCCGAAGGTCTGCGAGACGCGTTTGAGTGCCGGGAACGTTGATGTATGTAGGGCTCGTAAGGGGAAACCCTGGTTTACTGTTTACCTGGAAATCCACTGGTGACCCTAGTATTCAACAGTGTTTTAAATGAAAAAATTAAGGACGCGTAATGATTACGTTGAGAGACGGCGGCTCATTCAGCATTGATGCTTTGGTTACAAAAGTAGAGGGATTGGGTGGCTCCATGGTGTTGGGTCCCATCAAAGTAGGGTTGACCGATCACAAGAAGCCGGACTCGTTGGATTACTGGATTAGAACCAATGGAGCCAACCGAAAAGACCAGATGCAAGCGGAAGCGCAAGTGGTTGATCAGTTGCTTGCTTCTGGTCGTTTTGACCGCGTAGACATGAAATGTCCATCAACCGGGTATCGTTGCGCTGGGCTGAGTGTGATTTCCAAACCTCGTTACGAACAGACTCAGGCACCCACGAGCACTGTGCCTAGAAATGAAGAAATGGAGGCGGCCGCATGGCTGATCGACCGCTTCAAGGCCGCGTCGCCGAACCTCGCCTATGCCAACCTCAACGAGGCTGGAAGTTATCGAGGATGGGTTGCTGACTTCAAAATTCCTCTGTTGGATGGTCGTTCACTGAAGCTGGATCTACGAGAGGAGAAGGATCTGTTTCTCCTGTTTGTCTTGGCGGTGGTTTGGTCTCGGACAGGCCCTTGGGAGAATGCCGTCTATTTTGTGGCCTGGATGAAGCTGGCTCACAAAGACGCACCAGCTTTATGGACAAACGACGCGTTTGTCGAAATAGAGCGCAGTAACTGTAAGGCCTCCATGGTGCAGACCTTAGGTCAGTGCCTCGATCCCGACACTAGGAAGCAGGTCAGTTTCAGGAAAGATGTTTACGCGAGTGTGAAAGTCCTTGCCCACAACTGGGACGGCATCAAACGTGCCATCAACGTCATGATCACGACTAGCCAATACGCTGCGTTTTTCGACTTTATGCGTTCATTAAAAGGCTTGGGGACCGGCCAGAAAAGCATGCTGATCAAGATCCCTCTGGTCATGCGAGAGTTGCGTTGTCAGCTTTATCCATCAATTCCAGGCGAGTTCTGCTGTGTGCCGGATGCTCGGGTCTATGAGGCGTTAAGTGCGATGAGCCGGGACCACAACAAGCGTATAAACCTGACGCATCACGCTGGCAGTGTAAAAAAACTGATCAACGCCTCTGCGAAGATCTATCAACTGTTCGGTGATCTGTATGACCTGCCGTTGTTCGCTTATGTTGACCTCGACCTACCCCATACGTGACAGCTGGAGTAGAGGTCTAGGCCTAAAGAAATTTGACGCACCTTATTTTCGAGTGCCTTTGAAGACAGAAAAGTGGTGTCCACTTTGTCTTAGGTGGACACCGTTCTCTGGCTCATTGGGTGCTTGGCTTAGCTCACGAGCAGGCTCATGTAAGTGGGCCACTCACCGCTAGGACACATTTGCGCCACTTTATATTTCTCCAGCATTTGTAGCGCTTGGCTCTCGTGGTTAGCGCGGAAGTCAAACCCCATCTGGTCGCGATACGGCATTCTACCTCGCCAGTATCCCATTCCTTGATCAAGGAAAACTTTGCTGCGCTTACCCGATACCCAATCTACTGTTATCACTCTCGCGTGTTGAAGCTCCCGGCTTCGTTCTTTGATTTCAACTTCAGGTGAGATGGAGAACTGGCTACCCAACCAAAGCTTAAGAAGAGCTTCTTGATCAAGTTGGAACCTCCAGTCATGACTAATTTGATTGCTGGACTGATCGCCACTGGATGCTAGCGTTTGAATTCGCAGCGACTTAAGTTTTTCATTTTTGAAAAGTTCAAGAAAACCGCTTAACAACATTAACGACCATGGTGATTTCAAATAACGGTCGGAATAGCTGACCACTGCTGCTTGGTCTGTGGCAATCAACTCAGTCAGTTCGGGCGCGTGCTTCTCAATGAGAGTAGCGAGACGTCTATGCAAGCTGCTGATAGGCCCGTCAAGTTCGTGGGTGATTTCGATGACCCGTGCACCCTGCTCAAATTGGCGCCAGGTCCGGACGTCGATAGGCTGACCACCGCAATCAGAAACACAGTCGCTTCCAGCCCATACTATTCCATCGTTGCTACTCAGCCATCCGGCTCCTGGAGTCGCAGCGGAGGCATCGCTGCTAAAAAGACTCTTGATGCCCGACTTGGAACGAATTTGAGCCACCAGGTAAGGCTTGATCAGTGGGAGGGAGTTGTCCATATCCTCAATCACAACCCCAAGACTAGCCAGGTCAAAGAGGGTGTTCTTCTGTTCTTTGCTTAGCGACGCTCCTGAAGGAATTGCCAGTTTCACCTTGAGTTTGTCAGCGATTGCCCAAGTGAGGATTTTTTCACGGAAGTAAGGGTGATCTAGGTCCCAGTCCTCTGCATCTCCCCTCATCACCAAGCAAATAGAGGTGTCGTTTTCACTGCGATCCGCTGAATTGATCGCAGAGGACAAATAGCGGATCGGGCCGGTCGAGCAATAACTAGCCCCCACCACAGTTTCAAACTCGCTGGGCAAGTCTAAATGTTCGATTAGGCCCGACACAGTCAGCCACTCCATGGCGCGTCCACGATCTAGCTCCTCTCGCTCCACTCGACTGTCTTGACCTGCAAGACAGTGCGAGCAGACGTTTTCGCAGTTAACCGGGCAATGCAGCTTCCCTAACGTTTTACGTAATAGCTCGGTTGTATTCGCTAAGCCAGCCAGGACAAACCCGGCTCCTCCGCTGACTTCATCGAACAGCTGAATGACCGTTCGCCCTTGTCCACTTTCGATATCGCGATCAAGACGGAAACCAAAGCCCATTTCTGTGCTGGCAATACCTAAGAGTTCGGCGATTACGTCGCGTAGCGCAACGGCAAGAGTCGTGGCTATAGTTTGCTCTGCCAGACTATCTCCGAGCCACAGGCCTGTCTGGGGACTTCTTAAGTAAAGCTCCATGACGTCAGTGCGAATTTGATAGCCCAAGAACAGGTTAGGCTTAACTGCCGTGCCGGGGCAGTCGAACTCTTTACGACTGCCTGTGATCCCGCCCACTGGCCGGTGTAGCTGATCTGGGAGCAGATTTTTAGGAATGTCACCGAAGGCGAGCATTGAATCTGCACGTCCACAGGTTAGGCACACGGCGTAACCTTTTTCGTGTTCACCGGATGAATGATGAAACACACTGCCATCGTGACCAAATCGAACGAAACCACACCGCTTGTCGGGCAGCGAGATCGTCTCGCCAGTCAGTTGGATGCGAGGTCGTTCGACTCGGATGAACTTCTGAGAAGTGATGTCGTTTGTTGTGGACTCATAAAAGTCGGTTACAAAGCCGCCAGGGCGAAGGACGGTTCGGCGCTCATTTGGTTGAATTGCGTGCATGCAGTGTGAGCACGTTAGCTCGGAGCTGTTGGTATAGGCGTTTTCGATTACGCCTGTCGCTCCACAATTTGAGCATCGCCAGGCGATATCAAATTTTTGTGCTTCGTTCACTTGGCCTGACGCATGCCATTGCAAACTGATTCCTGCCGAACGATAGACTCGCCCATCGATTACCACTTGCGACCCAGGTGCATACTCTCGGATCGCAATGTTTAAGCCGCGAGACGGAAGCTCTTTGTTGTTGAAAATGCTGTCTTCACGACTCTCAGGATGAGTTCGCTGGTGCTTGAAGTCCTCAATGTTGTAGGTATTGAGTGTCACGACATCGGTAGGGAATCCATATCCTGGAAGGAACGCACGGGACGCGAGATCGCGAAGCAAGTACTCACCGTCGTGACGTTTTTTCTCCAGCTCTAGCGCTTTTTTGTACGGTAAATCTGTCGCCGCTTGCAGCTTAGCGTTGAGCTTTCGAGACTCTTCAAGCCACCGGTCCTCCAGAATACGTACGCTTTCCTGAGTCTCGGCTGAGATTGTGCTAAGCAGGCAGCCATCTAAGCAAGTTCCGCTGACAAGGCGTTTGATTGGGTCTGCGAATTCTGTCTGACTACTAATCAGCCAGCTTTTGAATTGCTGGCAGGGTGAGTCGTCTCCGCCAAAAAACCATTGGAGAGTCAGCCTAGTTCGGTCACCGTCACTACTGGTTTTTGACTTTAGGAAAATAGACAAGAGCAGTGAATTGACGTGCCTCTGAACAATGCGAGAAGAGCTTAAAGTAATGGTGGGAGCGGGAATGGCGGTAATGAATGGCCACTTAGGCTGTGCAAACGCGCGCTGGTTATGAGGGTCCGCTTTACATAAGGTGTAGGCTATCGCGCGTGCCTCACTACGGCGTCCGGCGCGTCCCGCCCGTTGCAAATAGTTGGCAGGGTGGGGCGGCAGATTGTTCATCACTACAGCAGAGATGCCCCCAATGTCTACGCCCATCTCCATAGTCGTGGAGCAGTTGAGTACGTTGATATCACCCTTCTTAAACAAATCAACATAGTCATCGAGTCTCTGCGCCGACTGCTGAGCCGAATGTTCTGCGGTTCGATAGTAAAATCCGCCTTCCACGGTACGGTCGCTAATATCGGTCCAGAGATTCTCAGACCGAAGGTGCTGGATGACCGGATCTTGTAAGACCTGCGACCGGATCTGCAATTGCTTGGTCACGGCGCTACCATCTATCTGGAGGTTGGCTAGCGAGGCGAGTTGGATTTTCTGGCAACGGTAGTCTTGCGGACGCAACTTTATGGGTAAATAGGGGGTTAGCCCACGAAAAGTCGAGTCAAAAATTCGGTGCGTTATCGGGCAGAGCCACCCCTCTTCTAATAGAGAAAAGGTCAGGGTTTCTAGTTTCAGGCGATGCCCTGGGTCTGCGGGCTCCAGGATGAGAGCCTGTGTCAGAGCAGACCATGCGGCCTCTAGCCAAGCATTGATTTTGTCCGCATCTGTAGCGACCGTCCGATTCAATCCGGTGGCTTGTTCCAGTAGTTTTACTAACCGATGCGGATTTCCAGATTTTACTTGAGGCCATTTTTTTACTGTTGTGCTTTCTTCCATCTCGATTTTTGGAGAAAACAGCGATTTGGGGGTAAACCTGCTACCCATCCAGGATTGCATGTCGCGATCCATGTTTATAAAGGTGTTCTCGCGCACGTAAAAATCAAGTGCAACTTTAAGGTAGTCGTGCCAGTCCTCAAGAGTTAACCGAGTTTCAGGCGCCGAAAATGGTCCTGTCGCCGGTACCGCGTTTGTTTCCGTCCACATCGGCGGTGTAGAGCTAATTTCTTTGAGACCTCGGTAGGTTACTTTTACGAGGCCGAGAGTTTCGGTACTGTTTTGATTTTTTGGGCGTCGGGAAAATTCCCTAGCCAAAAGTAAGCGAGCCATGGTTGCGCCACCTTGGCTCCCGTCAAAAAGGACCGGGTTGGCGTAGCGGTTGTAGCGCAAGATTGATTGTTCAACATCCTTGGATGCCGCTAGCTCATGCACCATGCTTGCCCAGTCGACGTTGATGATTCGTTTTTGTGGGGCGCTGCCGGATCGTAGCGCGGCTGCTTGTCTGCGAAGATCAGCCGCCATGACACTCATTCCTGACTGTTCTAAGCCTTCTGCGTGGCGCATCAGCAGATCATAGTTGCCGGTAGGAACGTCTTTAGGTTCCGCATCAGCTTTGGCCTGAACGTTACGAAGCGTTTCAAATACCAAGCCACGCAACCGCGAACGCTCGGCTTCTTGTTGCATGCGTACGGCCATACGTGCCGTACCTTGACGGCTATCGGTGAACGTAATTAGCTTGCGCCCCCGACCGGGTAATTCTTCTGGGGAGCGCTCATTACTGTCTTTTTTGTCGGCATCTGGGCAAAACTCCAGCACCGTCGGGACGGCATTCGCAACATAGAACGGAGCGCCCAGGTACGCTTTTCTCAGAAAGCTTTTTTTGTTTGGAAGTTCGTGATCGCAGTGACTACAGCAAGCCGCTTTCTCTTCAGCGATAGTAATGTTGATAGGGCGCGCTGAGTTAGTAGCACATAAGCCGTGGGTGTCGAGATCGAGGCTGACGCTGAAAAAGGGATCTTGTGCGACCTGTAAACCGGCAATTACCAAACGTTGTGCATAAGTACGACTAGTAGTGGGGCCGGTTACCTCACTTTCAGGCGACGTCTCTTCTTCGCCGCTTTCGTAGCTCAGAGAAAACTCATCTCCTGCGTACGGGCTCAATTGGTGAAGAACCCCGTTGCGATCTTCCGCAATCAAATGCGGAGTTTTACAGTCATCGCAAAATCCTAATTCGTACACTGGGGCGTTGCATTCGCAGCGTGCACGTTGATGAACGTAGACGTTGCCAAATGGCCATTCATTCAGACTGGCAGATTTGACAGTGCAATTGGGGTCTATGCAGGACCATAGTCCATGAAGCATTCGTTGAAAAAGATGGGTCCGTAGCTTAAGAAACGGCGGTTCGTCCTTATGGCGTCGGGTGCCAGTTGATACATCGAGCCAACCTAACACTTCTCGTTGCTGCTCCAGCCGCGAGCCGGGCATCAATTCGGATTTCAGTATCGTCAGTAATTCATTTAAATCTAACGGTTTCGTCGAGTTAACAATCGCATGCCTTAACGAGCGTGCTATTGAATTGCGTCCTAAAGCATCAAAACGGGTCGGTGATATTTCTTGTTCATCCTCGATAGACTGCACGACCTCCAGCGAGGCCTTTTCGACTTTCGAGTCGAACAAGATATCCGGCCAAACACGGGATCCTCCAATGACGTCGACTTGTTCTAGCCGCACTCCTGCGAGATCTGCAAGGTAGCGTTTCAACTTTTCTTCGGCCTCACCCCCGGCGATGGTGGCCGATGTCGCGACAAAACGAATTTCCTCAGGATTTTTACCGAATGCTTGAACGACGCGGCGCAGCAGGAGAGACATTTCTGCGGCTTGAGAACCAACGTAAGTGTGTGCCTCGTCGAGGACAATCCAGCGTAGAGACTGCTGTTGCTTTGAAATCTCCAGGATAGGATTGTCTACCTGACGAACCAGCATGTATTCGAGCATTGTCGCGTTGGTCATTAATATTGGCGCGGGCTCTTTGCGCAAAAGCTCACGTGACAAAACCTGGTTGGGTTTCTGTTCTTGAATCTTACGAATGACCCCTTCGCGTTCTTCAGTTTTACCGTTGTATAAACAAAACCGAATATCTTTACCGTACGCACGGGTCCATGCATCTAATCGCTCCTGTTGAGAGTTGATTAGGGCGTTGAGAGGATAGAGAAATAGCGCTCTCACCCCAATCAAGGATGACTGATTTCGCTCACGCTCCCGGATTAGATCTTCAAGGATAGGCACCATGAAACATTCTGTTTTTCCCGAGCCGGTGCCACTGGTAATGATGGCAGATCGAGGTTTCTCGTTAAGCAACGTTCGCCAAGCCTGAAGCTGGTGCGTATAGGGATGGGCTTCTCTTGGAAAGTCATACGCATGGGCGTTTTGTAATGTATTGAGCAGGCTTTTGGAGAGCAATGACCCCTCTAAGTCGAGAAGACGTTTTTCCGACTCTTTCCAACCAAACGTATGTTCGAAAACCGGCGGAGCCAAAAAGCAGCCATCGGCGCCCAATTCATCAACCATTGTTTCGTTCAGATGGCGGCGAAGCCCTGGTTCGTTAACTCCTAGGACGCCTAAGGTTGCTTCCCGCGTGCGGTTAAGGCTTTGCTCAATTAAATCCGTGAAAAAACGCATCGGAACTCCTTATGCCTCGTCTTCGGAGGCTAGCAAATACGAAACCATCAGTGCGTGAGTAGGTGCGAACCATCCCTGACGGTCAAAATCAGAAACCAATCGAATGGCGAATTTTAGGTACGCCATCGGAACAGGAAGATCATTTAGGGTGGCCTTGCCTGCCGTCACATAGGCCAAAAAAATTGGTAAGTAAGAAACCGCTTTAGTGAAACCAACAGGGGTAATCTCTCTCAAGAATGCAGGTATCGGATTCTGAATGATCCAGCTAGTCAACTCCGCAGTAAGATCGGTAGGCCACTGTCTGTCGGTAGCGTGTTGTTGGCGTAAGGCTTGATTCCAGCCCGGTACCACCAGTTGGGGAGGGATTTTGGTCAGACTGCTTTTATTGCCAGTACTTAGGTAGTCGCCCAAATAATCAAAGCCGGAAACCACAAGTCGCAACACGGCCGCGCGATTCGTTTCAAGGTTTTTGATAAGAATCTCCGGCAAGCCACATGCGATCAGCCCTTGTAAAAATCGTGCATGCGCTTCGGCCCAGATGGGGAGAGGAATTGCTTCCCAGATCACCGCCAGCTCATCGCGAATTCGAGCGCAGAACGCTTCGTCCATTTCTAGTCGGAGCACCGCGAATGCCAGCGCCTCTGGTTGCTTTGACAGTGCCTTCCAGCTTTCAAATGAGGACAATGGCAGGTGCGCGTAGTGTTGCTTTAAGTCCGCTAAATATTGCCAGCCACTGTGTCCGAACTCTTTTGCCATGACGGTGATTTGTTGACTGATGGCGTTTGCGTTGGTTTTGGGGTGAAAAACCTGTGTCGCCCTGTGCAGGGAAAAAACTTCAGTTTGAATTTCAGTAATCGACGAAGTCGACACGAACAGTGCAGGGCGAAATTGAGTTTTACTATCTTTGGCTGGATAGATTAGCCATGGGCCATCACGTTGCATGGTGTTGGGTATAATAAATCGCCCGGTGCCAACATCCTGGCTCTTGAGTTCTTCAATTTTGACTGGCGCTTGTTTAGGATCAGAAAGCAACATTGCTTCAACTTCGGTGTCATTCAAAATTGTCGCGTTACTTATTTCGCAGATCGTGAATGTGTCTCGACTTTCCCATTGCAAGCGGCCGTTGTACCGTCTGATATTCAGGCTGAACGCGCGCTGTTCGGTTTCTAAGGTGAGCTTAATAAACGCGTCTTGTTCGTCGACAGCTCCCAGCATTTGCAGCATGTCATTTTGGTAGCTAAATAAATTTAGCAGCGTGGGCGATGAGCCTACTTTGATCTCATAGTGCCGTTTTGGATGTGGCAGCGCCTCGCACACCAGTTCCAGTTGCATGTAGAAACTTTGCCCTTGAGTTTGCCCTGAGGTCAATGCGATGCGATGTCCTATAAGCTCAGGTAACGTAAGTTCGTGTGCTCGTGAGGGCCGGTCGTCTGGTCCAATAAGCCGGGCTCCTTGATACGGGTACGGGAGGCGAAGTCGTAGTGGCTGATTGCTGCTTTTCTGGTCGATCTCCAGCGTAAAACCAGCAGGAGGTGTATCGCTTCGATGAATAAGGTTGAAAGTGGTTGCGGAGTGTTCAGACTCCAATCGCTTGGCCATTAGCAGCGAGCTGTCGATTTTTAAGTCAAGCTGGAGTGCACCTTTGACCTGCAATCGAGCAGGTTTTTCGGTGGTTGCGGGAAGCAACGAGGTACTGAATTCTTTGGGTAGTACGGCAAAGCGGCGAGTTAAAAGCGTTTTTCCCGTGCGGTTTTTCAAGGTGTAACGAACGACACCGAAGGGCCCGGTACGGCGAGGAGTGTCCAGGGGTTGCCCATTGGCAAATTCTAGAATATCGCCCAGACCAAACTCATAGTCTTCGGGCAACTCAAGTCGTGGCCAACCCAAATATACAACACCTGGGTTACTGTCATAGAGCCCATGAACACCGGCCAGAGCGGGCTTTCGATGTTCGTTTTGATTTTGATTTAATTCGATTCGATAGAGGTCAGGGCCGTTTTGGAGCGATACATCGGCCCGTAGATCCAGCCACTGGCCGCTCTCTTTGTCGGTAGTCAGCAGCGATGGTGCGAGGCTGTCTGACGAAAAACTAAATTTGGTCGGAATGCGAATACGTGCGGACTCACCAGCGACACCGCAAGAAGATGTTCCGACCAATTGCCAGCAATCAACCCGCTGCTCAAAAACTAACGGCGTTTCTTCGTAATCCAACTCGCTGCCGTCGAATTGGAAACATTGAACAACTCGTCCATTGTCGAGTAAGCGCAGCGTGACAGGTTCGCCTAGCCGGCGACGTTCTATTGATATTGAGGGATTGGAGAAGCGGATCGTCAGACGCGACTCGTTCAGCTGGGCATACACCGCAGGCCCACGAGCTAATATGTGCTCACCTTCGTAATAGGCTTGATCGAGCCGAGTGCTACCCAACTGCTGGGGATCAATGTCAAATGAGTGTTCCTTTGGCAAGGCCAGCTCTGTCCTAATCCTCCAGTCCGGCAGTGTGCCTAATAGAAAATGCTCACAGGTGAATGCTCTGGCTTGAATTAGGGCCTCTGTTCTATCAAGCCGCTGCTTGCCAGCATCATGTAGCCAATCATTAATCAGGCCTCTAGCGTTAGTTTCATCGAGAGGGATTGGAAAGGCTTCTGTCCACTCAGGAGCGACTTTATCCAGGTAAGCAGCAGGGTCTTTCTGATCCTTAAGCGGATATTGCCCAGCCAGATGCATCAACTGTTCAACAATGCCGGCAAGCAGTTGCCTGGTTTCTAGATTTCGAAAGGGAATTGGCAATTCATCTTCGTGCGCCGCTATTAGGTCAGCAGTTGTTCGGTGGCTGCTCCCTGCACTGAAGAGATTAATACCTCGATTGACGGCTTTGCCAAAGCCATGCGATTCCTTTTGAACCAGGGGCCAAGGTAGCCCACCTTCTGCAAAAAGGGACCCTAGCCAATCCCTACCGTTTTCACGGTACCGAATAGGGCGTTTCCAGTATTCCAGTCCTTTACTGGTCAAGGTTGCATGCTGGTTGTGTGAAAGTGAGACGGCTAACTCACTCTCAGCGCCTGACCAGGACCATGAGCTGTTGTAATTTCTACGGTACTGCTCACTGACGAATAAACAAAAACATGCTCCCAGGTGTATGACCTGAACTGGACTGGACGCTAGGCGAAGGTACTTTTGAAGTAAATCGCGTAAGGATGCGTACTCGTGTTCGGACAGTTGGTAGCTGTACAGAGGTTTGCCGTTAGGTCCTTTGAATAGCTCGCGGGTGAGCAAAAACTCGCTGAGCCAGGCTTTTATGGGATTTACAGCAGGAGTGAACGCGGTCATTGACGCAAATCCTTATGCTGAAGATTCAAAAGCATGCAACGCAGTACAGACGTATCGACGACGTCTACAGCTGCACCACCTCAGTTTTTTAGGCGTGTGTCACTGTGCCATCTTCGCGAAACGCCGTCGACATTTGTATCTTGATGAAGTTGAAAGCTCTATTCGATGCTCATTCTCGCAAAACACCTCGTGGGATATCTGTCGATGGGTTCGACGTTCAAACAGCCGGTGGGAGAAAAATTGACCACTTGCGCGCAGCCAGCTGTATAGAAATTTCCTACATTCGTGTCCGTAGCCATGTCGCTACTTATCTAGGAGACGAATCATGCAAAAGCCCCACCTCGGAATCATCTGCCACATGGCAAAGGGTACTGCGAACAAACCGTCCAGTGGCGACGCGAAAGGCGGCGCGCGTCCAACGGGTATTAACCAATTTCCAGGAGGGAACTGGCCCAGTAAGGTCCATGGTGGACAATCCGGACGCAATCGTGGTCAGGGACCCAAGGCATAACGACTTTATGGACTGTCTTTCGCAAGGATGCGAACAGTTAAAAATTCACCTGATGGAATCCCTGCCAATGGCCAGCAACCACTCGCCACAACCACCGTACCCACGACTCGGCGAATGCTATCGGTTACTTGCGAGGGCATTAGACACAAAATCTGGTAGCCGTCAGATTGATCGTCTGGCGAGGGAGGGGGATTTCGACTGGCAACTTATCCCTCAGCTTCGTGAAGACTTCATATGGAATCCCCTATCAAAACGAGCCGGAGAAACCTTTGCGCACTTCATCATGGCGGCTGTGCAGACTCTTCATGAGGGGTATGTGCGTCTGGTTAAGACAATACAATTGGATGCGCTGACCAGATCGCAAAGTCTGCCCGCGCTGATCACCAACCTGTACGCACCTTATGCCGCCTCATTCCTGCTAGAGATGCGCAAAGCTATACCCAGCCCACCTATTGTGTACTCTGCTGGATACGCAGCGGCACGCTGTCTATGTGGTGTTTGATTGGCTTGAAAGCGAATTAGGTATTGCGCCGAAACAACTCGGTCACTGCCTTTATCCAGACTCCACGGGTGTGAACAAAAATGGTCGTCAGGAACGGTACGTCGAGGAAGGCTACCTGCCCATCGGCAACAATGCCGCTGAACGAGCCATCCGCCCCTTCGTGATCGGAAGAAAGAACTGGTTGTTCAGCGACACGGCCAGAGGCGCCAAGGCCAGCGCTCAACTTTATAGCTTGGTCGAGACTGCCAAAGCCAACGGCCAAGAGCCCTATGCGTGGCTGCGCCACGCACTGGAGCGCCTGCCCAGGGCGACCTCTGTCGAAGATTACGAAGCCCAGTTGCCGTGGAACTGCTCCCCGACATCGCTTAGTTAAAAGCGCCACTCATCTTGAATTCGGTGGGGTTTATGGACCGCTTACCATAGAAAAAGCCCCGTAGTTAAATAAACTACGGGGCTTTTTCGTTTCTGAGGTCAAGCAATCTTTACTGGCTTTATCAGGCTTTCTGCAGGGATCCCAAACATCTCATGCAGCTTCCAAATCATCGGCAGCGTAAGAGCCCGCTTACCGTTCAGGACCTCATAAACCCGATTCTGTCGGCCAATAGCAGGGACCAGATCAGCCGCTGATAGCCCCGACTGCTCCATTCTGAAACGAATGGCATCCACCGGGTTGGGCAAGTCCACCGGGAAGTGCTTCGCTTCGTAGACTTCAATGAGTGTAATCATCACATCCAGATAGTCGCCTTCAGGCGTCCCGGGTTCCGGCTCGTTTTCGAACAATGGCGATACAGCCTTCAGCGCGTCCCGGTAGTCTTGCTCGGTGTGGATAGGGCGAATATTCATGGCTTACTCCATTCCAACGGTATCGGCATCAATGACGTCGTACTGCTTATGCGTACCGACAAATTTGATGTAGAGGGCGCCGTAGCGATAGGCCACGGCGACCACGAGCCGATAGTCGTTACCTCTGATGTTGAACACGACCCTGCGGCTTTTTAGAACGCTGGCGTGACGAAATTGAGCCTTGATATCAGCCGGGCTCTTCCAGTCCGCTTTCTTGACCTCGTCTATCCATGCAAGGAATGATTGCTCTGCATCCAAGTGTTTTTGCCAAAAAGCCTTTAGGTGACTGACAGCGACGATTCTCATTAATGATCCTAGTCCCAGCATGGGACTTCTTCAAGTGCGTTTCATCCGATGGGTCATGTTTAGATAAGCCGTAGGTCTCATAAAGCGCGAAGCGGGAGGCGAGGGATTTGGTTTCTGGGTGTTTTTTCCCTCTGTCGGAAAGGGGTGTATCCGAACGCACTCAAATAAACCTTCAACCACGACCGAATAACTCCCTCTACTGCGGTGTTCACCATACAGACCACCCAGGAAACGCCCATGAACACCCCAACCGACCGCTACGACCGCCTGACCCGCACCTTCCACTGGCTGACCGCCGCCCTGGTGATCTTCATGTTCGCCAGCGCTCATATCTGGGAAAACCTGGAAAAAGGCACGCCGCTGCGCAAGGGCCTGCAATCCGTCCATATCTCCCTGGGCATCGCCCTGGCGGTGCTGATTGCTGCTCGTATCCTCTGGCGTCTGTTCGGTGGCAATCACCCCAAGGCTGACAGCCACCCGGCGCTGAACGTGGCCGCCAAAATCGCCCACGGCTGTCTATACCTGTTACTACTGACGCAGGTGCTCCTGGGCTTCCTGTTTCGCTGGGCGCAGGGCGAGCCTTTCAACTTTTTCGGACTGTTCCCCATCCCGGCGCCATTCGTGATCGATCACGAGTGGCGCGGCACCTTGGGTGGCCTGCACAACAATGTCGCGTGGGCGATCATTGTGCTTGCGGGGCTGCATGCCTGCGCCGCGCTGTGGCATCACTACATCAAGCGTGACAGCACCCTGCGCCGCATGCTGCCCGGCCCTCGGGGCGACCTTCAACACTGAGTTTGCTGCTGTACTTTCCCTATCGTTACGGAGCATTACAACCATGAAGAATCGCCACGAACACGCCGTTGGTTACCGCACCGCTTTGTTCTTCGGTGCCTGTATGGCCACAGCGCTACTGGCCGGCCAGGCTCACGCTTCCGGTGACGAGTCGGCGCCACCCAAGCCCAACTGCCCCAAAGGCCAGGTCTGGGACACCAAGACCGGCAAGTGCGTATTGCAGACGAGCAAGGCCACATCGGACGCCGACCGCACCGATTACGCCTACCGGCTGGCCAAGGATGGGCGCTACGAAGAAGCCCTGTCACTGCTCGATACCCTGCAAGACCCGAACACGGCCAAAGCGCTGAATTACCGCGGCTACGCCACCCGCAAGCTGGGCCGCACCGATGAAGGCATCAGCTACTACCTGAAATCCGTGGCACTGGACCCCAACTATGCACAAGTGCGCGAATACCTCGGCGAGGCCTACGTGATCAAGGGCCGTGTGGACCTGGCCCAGGAGCAACTGGTGAAAATCAAAGCCCTGTGCAGCACCACCTGCGAAGAGTATGAAGACCTCGCCGAAGCCATCGCTGCCGCGCCCCAGGCTTGAGCATGTGAGCGAACAGCCGGGAGACCGCCATCACCCAAGACGCTGAGTTGCGCCGTGAGTTGAGCCAGTTGTTGCCGCGTTTATGGCGATACGGCCTGGTGCTGTCGCGACAAAAGCATGTGGCGGATGACCTGGTGCAAGCCACCTGCGTGCGGGCGCTGGAGCGTGCTGGCCAGTTTGTGGCCGGCACGCGGCTGGACCGCTGGTTGCTGACGATCATGCATTCGATCTGGCTTAACGAATTGCGCTCGCAGCGCGTGCGGCAGGGACAGGGGTTTGTCGATGCGGAGCAGGAACTGTCCTTCGATGGTGAAACCCTGGCTCAGGATCAGGTACTGGCCGCTCAAGTGATCAAACGCGTGAATGCACTGCCCGAAGCCCAGCGAGAGACTGTTTTCCTGGCCTATGTCGAAGGGCTTTCATACAAGGAAATTGCCGAGGTCCTGCATATCCCGGTGGGAACGGTGATGAGCCGGCTAGCCGCTGCGCGCGTGAAGCTGGCCGACACTGCCCACTCAAGCGGCCTGTTGGACAAATCGAGCGGAGAACGACGATGACGCAAAATACCCCACCGTCGGATGAACTGCTGGTGGCTTATCTGGACGGAGAACTGGACCCTGAGCAGCGCCAGCGTATCGATAACCTGCTGGGGATCGATCCCGCCGTGACGGCTCGCGTGGAGTACTTCAAGCGCGGTGACTTGCCGTGCAAGGCGGCGTTCGATTCGGTTCTCGATCAAGCCCCCCTCGAGCGTTTGCAACTGATGCTCGATGCCTTGCCGCCAGCACAAGCCCCGACCTTGAGTCGACGCAGGTTTCTTGCGGTTGCGGCGAGTTTTGCGGTGGCCGGTGTGGTCGCCGACCGCCTGTTCATGATGTGGCCCCGACCTGAACCCGGTTCGGGCTGGCGTGCCTCGGTCGCCGAATACATGGCGTTGTATACGCCCCAGACCTTGGAAAATTTAAGCACCGAGCCTGAGTCGCATACCGCGCAACTGAGTTCGGTAGGGCGCCAACTTGGCCTGTCGTTGAGCCTGGAGGCAATCAGCCTGCCGGGCGCCGAGTTCAGGCGCGCACAAATCCTCGATTACGATGGCGTGCTGATCGGCCAGTTGACCTACCTCGACCCACGCCATGGCCCGTTGGCGCTGTGCATCACGGCGGCGAAAAAGGTGCCATGGCCATGGCCAACGAACAGCGCCGTGGCCTGAACGTGGTGTATTGGTCCAATCCGTCCCATGCCTTCATGTTGATCGGCACAAACCCGTTCGAGGATTTGCAGATCATGGCGCGCAGTGCCGAGAAAGCGCTGCCCGCATAGTCAGCGAAATGGAATAAACCAAGCCCCTCGACTGTTCACCAATGTACTTGTCCGAATCTGGCGTCATGTTGGTTCGGGTTTATCGATTGGTGAGG
Organism: Pseudomonas sp. Bout1; assembly: GCF_034314165.1. Classification (GTDB taxonomy): domain Bacteria; phylum Pseudomonadota; class Gammaproteobacteria; order Pseudomonadales; family Pseudomonadaceae; genus Aquipseudomonas. The sequence goes on from NZ_JAVIWK010000001.1 coordinate 1,698,086, forward strand.
GAGAGGCCTATGCTGGTTTACCGAGACACACTCACAGAAGCGCTTCCTCTTCGTGAGCGCCCCGGGGCGATTGGCTTGGTACTGAGCCTTGAAGGCGCGCGGTACTATGTGTTCATCAGCCGACAATCGCGCGAGCAAGTTGCCAATAGCGCGGTGGGCAGTAAGTTGAAACTGCATGCGCAGCTGTTGAAGAGGACGCTGACCGCGGATCAGCACCAGGAAAAGTACCGGTCGATGTTACCGGTCGCGCAGGACCTGGTGGCGCAGCGCCAGGTCGACGTCGAGAGCCGCCACGCAGAAGAGTTATTGATCGAGCACTTTGACGAATGCGTGCAAAACTTCGTCAGCCTGCGCGGTCGACCGCCGGCCAAAGCCGAGGTATTCCTGTCCCACTGTCCCTGCCAGTCGAAGGACCCGGGAGCCAGCCCGGCGCGCATGCTGGCGGGCTCGTTCTACGAGGCTACCTGCAAGGCCAAGCTGATGAAGTTTTGCACCACGGGCACTCGGGCTGCTATCTCGTGGAAGGTCTACTACCAATTTGACATTGGCTCCTCAAAGCTCGAAATCAACGAGAACCTCAACAACCTGACGATGTGCAAGCAACCGGCGTTTATTAATACGTAGGGGCTTGTAGCGCCCGCCACCGAGCCGGCGTCGTGCCTTCCCAGGAGCGAAACGCGCGGTAAAACGAGTTGGTGTCTTCATAACCGACCAGGCAGGCGATCTCGTCGATTTCAATCGTCGGCTCGGCGAGCAGATGGCGCACCACCTCCTGGCGGGTCTCCAGCATCAGTTGCCGAAAGCTGGTGCCGGCCTCGGTAATGCGCCGCTGCAACGTGCGCTCGCTCATGCCCAACTCGCGCGCAACCTCGGCCATCTCCGGTCGGCCACTGGCCAGAATACGCTTGAGGGTGATCTTCACCCGAAGGCTGATGCTGGCCGGTGCCGATGCCTCGGCAAGCGCCGCCACCAGGCCGGGGTTGAGCATTTCCAGCATTTGCGGGTTGTATCCCGGAAACGGCCGGTCCAGGTCCGCGGCATCCAGCACCAGCGCATTACGCTCGGCACCAAAGCGCACCGGGCAGCCGAAAAACTCGGCCAGTGCACGGCTGCCGTCATCCGGGCGCGCCAGTTCGACCTTCAGGGGAATAACCTGGGCGCGAGAACCCCGCCGTCCCAATTCAACAAACGTGGCAAACGCGGCGTCCACCAACAGCGCGGGTGGCGGCTCAGGCGTGTGCAACCAGTCGATGGTCACCGTGCAGCTGCGGCCTTCTTCGCAAACCAGCAGGCGCTCAGGCGTGCACAGTTGCTTGAAGCGGGCGAGGCGGTGCAGGCCATCGCGATAATCCCGCGCAATAAAGGCGGCAAAGCTCGACGGCGGAAGGGCGGTGCTATCCAGTCGTGTCACCAACTCGATCCCGACAGCCGGGTCAGGATTAAGCGCCCGCACCGCCTCCCACAAGCGAAAGAACTCGAGGGTCGTCACCTGCCGCCGGTCGCGCCGCTCGCGAATATGCAGGGTCATGGGCAAGCGCGCCTGACGCAACACCAACGGTGGCTCCAGCCCGACGCTCTTCAGCGCGTGCCAGAACACATCCGGTATGTTGAAACGGGCTTGGGTCGCGTCAGGCATGCCGCACCTTTATTGTGAAATTAATCCGAGGCCGACACGCTGAGGTCATGCCACTTTTTATCGGACTCGGCCAGGTCTGCCGCTGCCCGGGCAGCGTATTGCACCGCATCGCTGCCGATCAGCAGGCGTAGCGGGGCGTCTTTGCTCAACGCCAGCTCAAGCACGATCTCGGCAACCCGGTCCGGGCCGGTCGGCAGGATACCGGGTGAGTTGAGCAGTTCAACCAGCGCGCCGACCGTTTGCTGGTAAGGCTCACTGATGGCTGGAATCGTCATGGAACTGCCCGACCAGTCAGTACGCATGCCACCCGGCTCCAGCACCGTCACTTGAATCCCCAAGGGCCGCACTTCCTGCGCGAGCACCGTCGAGAACCCACCGACCGCCCATTTCGCGCTTTGGTACGCGGCTAAACCGGCCATGCCGATGCGACCGCCCAACGACGACACCTGGAAAATATGGCCACTGCCCTGGGCGCGCAACACCGGCACCACCGCCTTGCTGACATGCACCACACCATAGAAGTTGGTGTCGATCTGCGCTGCAAAATCCTCCAGGGTCACATCTTCCACCGAAGCCAGGTCACCGTAGCCGGCGTTATTGACCACCACATCCAGGCGACCAAAATGCTTCACCGCAGCGTCCACCGCTTCCAGCACCTGCGGGTTGTTGGTGACATCCAGCGCGACGGGATAAACCGCATCACCGTACTCGGCCACCAGGTCATCCAACTGCTTGGGGTTGCGCGCGGTGGCGACCACACGATCACCGGCGCGCAGGGCGGCTACGGTAATCGAGCGACCGAGGCCACGGGAACTGCCGGTGATAAACCAGATTTTGGACATTCGAACACCTCTTCGTTTGGGACAGCGGGAGCAACCTGTGAACGAATGATGGTCGACGGGTCCTTTTCATACACTAGCAAGAGGGCGCCAAGTGACTTGCAAATTACGCCATTTCAGTGATGCCCGTAGTCTGATTCTTAAGCTGGCAACGCAGGGTTGCGCTGCCTGAGGCGCGGCGGTAACCTTCGCCCCGTCGCCCTCATGGCGACCGGTTTTGACAGGCCGATTTACAGGTGTACAACCACCATATGCTTACAGGCTGTTCTAGCTGTGACGTCGTTCTATGGCGGCTGTACGTGGGGCATCTTCGGGTGCGCCGGGTCCTGTATACCGGTCTGTCAACCCGCGTACAGCTGCCACCCAATCCTGTTTGACAGCAGGGGAATGGCAGCTCCTATTACATACAGGAGCTACACCATGAAAAAAATCACCCCCAATCCCCCTGATTCCTTCGGCGCTCGCGCGCACAACAAGCTCACTGACGGAAAAATGTCCGACGCGGCGCAAAGAGCGCTCGATTATTACCTGAGTAAACCAGCGCCCGAGTCGGCTGAAACCGACGAGCGCCCACCACGCAAAATCTTCCGCGTAGGTGCGGATGTAGGCACAGAAGAAGCACTGGCCAACGCCACCGAAATCCTGTCGTCAGCGTTGGAAACGGCCTACCGCTGCGCCGATGGTCAAGACAGCATTCACTACCGATTGACCATGGGGCTGGCCCAGTTGATCGAGAATGCTCAGGCGTTGGTAGACTCGGTTCTCGACCGCCAATTTTCAGCTGACCAACCCTGCAACCTGTGATCGACTGCAAAGCCCGCTGTAGCTAAAAGCCAGCGGGCTTTTTTTTGGAAGATGTATATCTGCCAACTTCACTGGCGCCATGAGCTGGCGCGGTTGGCGGTGTCGCTCAATGAGGCGGCGCGGTTTCAGCTGCAACGCGTTTTTCCAGTGCCAGGGATGGCACCAATTCCAGGATACGGTCACGACCCCCTTCGGCCACCAGGTATGTTCCCTTCGTCGTACGCACAATCGACTGTGGCGCCTTCAGGAAAGACAGAATCGTCTGCTGGCGCCCCTGCTTGTCGATCAGCAACAAACGTGCACGGTGTGTGGAATCCTCGTTGATCCATAACCCGCGTTCATCGCACATCAGGAAGGTGGGTTTATTCAATTGGCTCAGTACCACTGGATCGCTACCGTCCTCGGTCAATTCGCGGACCACGCCCTTCTTCTTTTCCGTGTAGAGCATGCGCCCATCGGTGCAGCGAACGATCGACTCGCCTTCGCTGAGTTGGTCACGCACTACGCCCAGTGTTTTATCACTCCAGCGATAGCGCAGGATCCGGGCACCGACCTTGCGGTCTTCGATGGCGTAGAGGAACTCGCCGTCGTCCCACAGCCCTTGCACGCTGTCGCCCTTGAACAGCTCGGTGACGACGCCGTCCTTGAGGAAACTGACCGGCGCGCCATCCACTTCCTGGCTGAACACCCAACCGCCCTGAGTGGCGACCATTCCATCCGGCTTGGATAGATTTCCTACAACCAGTTCGCGTTTTCCGTCGGGCAAAATACGCACGATACTGCCAAGCCCGTTGCTCAATTCCTGGCTGACCATCAGCGAACCGTCGAGCATCGGCATCAGTGATGCGGCCTTTGCTACGTCGCGGTGAACGACATGAACACTCCAGTCATCGGCGGCGCTGACCGGGTAGAAGCTTTGCCACGCGAAGAAGCCCAGAGCTGCAAAGCAGAGTGACCCCACGAGCCACAATCCCGGTCGAAACACGCGGTAGAAAGGTGCGGGGCAGAAAGTCCTTTTTATTGTTTTATCCATTGATTGAGTTACCGGTAGCTATTCGTGAATAGAACGATTTGAACTGAAGTTAATCGTTGTCCTCGTCCTGCAAGAGGGCTGCGGTCACGACTTACGGTTGCCTTTCTGTTGGCGTTTGGCTGCCATGTGTTCGCGGACCTGGGCGGCAGACAGCGCGCTGTCTGGATCGGCCTTGAGGGCGACGGCTGCTGGAATCACTTGATCCCGAAGCCAGTTTTCCATTGCGCGGTCACGTGCCAGCAAGATTCGCAGCCCGTCGCGTATGACTTCACTTTCACTGGCATATTCGCCAGTGCTCACTTTGGCTTTGACGAGTGCGGCCATCTCAATCGGCAAGGTGATGCTCATTTGCTGGGTTGAGCGCATGGTAGCGTCCGCTTTTGCTGGGTAGGATTTAATCCTACTCAACGCTGGGCGTGTTGCAATCGGTAAGTGACCAGTGTGAGTCGCTAGAGTCTCCTGAACTGACCAGCGTGCTGTCTGTTTCGTGCAGATACCGATGGGGTAATCCATCGTCAAAGACTTTTCCAAAGTGGGCCTAAAAAATGAGAGCTGGATTTGAGGCTGTCAGTATTGACGCTTTTCAGACGTCTCGTTCCCAACCCACGCAAATTCCCTGCTGATATGTATGACCGCATATTTTCCGTAGGGTTATTGGCTGATCCCGAGTATGTGGGCCGCGCCAATAGCATCCCGCCAGCCCCCATACGATAATGGCCGCCACATCTGCTCAACCAACGGCTGCCCTCGTGATCATCAACTTCGACCTCAACGACCTTCAAGCCTTCCGCGCCGTCGTAGACAAGGGCAGTTTCCGTGCGGCGGCCGAAGCCATTCGTATCTCCCAGCCGGCCCTCAGCCGGCGTATCGAAAAGCTCGAATCCGCCCTCGACGTCAAACTCTTCGAGCGCACCACGCGCCGGGTCAGCCTGACCATGGTCGGCCGCGCGTTCCTGCCGCAAGTCGAGCGCATGCTCGATGACCTGGACATCGCCCTGATGGGCATCAGCAATGTGGCCTCCACCCGCATGGGCAACGTCACCATCGCCTGTGTGCCGTCTACGGCGTACTACTTCATGCCTCACGTGATCTCCGAATTCCACAAGCTCTATCCGAAGATTCGTTTGCGGGTGTTGGACGCGAGTGCGGGCGAGGTGTGTGCGGCGGTGGAAAGTGGCGAGGCAGATTTTGGCGTGAGCTTCAGCGGTAGCCTGGCAGACGGCGTGGAGTTCGAGCTGTTGTTGCAAGAGCGTTATGTGCTGGCCTGTCGCCGTGAGCATCCGCTGGCAGACCGGGCCAGTGTGACGTGGGCCGAGGCGTACGAGCACGACTACATCACCGTGGACAAGACCTCGGGCAATCGCTTTTTGCTCGATCAGGCCCTGCGCGGGGTGCGGGTTAAGAAGCAAAGCATCTGTGAAACCCATCACGTGACCACGATGATCGGGCTGGTGGAGGCGGGGCTCGGGGTGGCGATGGTGCCGTCGATTGCGATGCCGGGCGGCAAGCACCCGATTCTGATGAGTGTGCCGTTGGTGGAGCCGGAAGTGGTGCGCAACGTGGGGTTGATCAAGCGCCGCGGGCGTACGTTGACGCCGGCGGCACTGGAGTTGGAGCGGTTGACGCGTGAGATGCCGTTCCGGTCAGTGTGAGACCGAATCCAGGCCGGTGGCTTGCACTGCCGGTTGCGCCTGGGGCGAGGCGAGGAATTGCAGGAGCTTTTTCGCCTGCGCCGGGTGTTCTGCGTTTACCGGAATGCCGGCGGCAAAACGGGTGACGGACTGCACGTCTTCAGGGATCTTTCCGACGTAGTTCACGCCCGGAATCGGCAGCAATTCAGAGACCTGCTGTAAGCCCACTTCGTAGTCACCCTTGGCCACCTGCGAGGCCACCGGGATGCGTTCGATCATGGTGCCCCTGGACGGCATGCCGAGCTTCTTGAACAGTTCCTTTTCGACGTAGACGCCGCTGGCGCTGTCTGAATACGCCACGGATTTGGCCTTGGTCAGTACCGCCTTCAGGTCGGCATCGGTGGCGATAGAAGGTTTGGCCGCGCCTTCCTTGACCACCAGGCCGATGCGCGAGTCCGCCAGTTCAACGCGGGACGCCTTGTCGACCTTGCCTTGTTTGATCAGCTCGTCCAGGGCGTAGCCGACCATGATCACCACGTCGGCGTGTTCGCCACGGGCAAGGCGGTTGGGAATCGCTTCCGGCGCCTTGCCCATGGAGGGGCCGAGGATGGTGTCGAGGGTATCGCCGCTCTGGGCGGCGTATTGCGCACCCAGCACCTTGTAGGCCGCGGTGAAACCGCCGGACGTCATGACCTTGAGCTCTTCAGCGTGGGCGACCATCGCCAGAGAACCCATCGCCATCGCCGCCAGTGTTTTCAACAGTGGGTTCATCAGCGTGACTCCTCAGGCGACTTGCACACGGCCACTGGCGCGGCGATACAACGCAAATGTTGCGCACAGGGCGCACAGCGCGGCAAACATCAGCCAGTAGGCCGGCGAAGCCTTGTCGCCCGTCTCGTGGATAAACCAGGTGGAAATCGCCGGGGTAAAACCACCGAAGATCGCGGTCGCCAGGCTGTAGGCCAGGGAGAAGCCTGCCACGCGTACTTCCACCGGCATGATTTCGGTCAGGGCCGGGATCATGGCGCCGTTGTACATGCCATAGAGGAAGGAGAACCACAGCAGGGTTTCCAGCATGTGCCCGAAGCTTGGTGCATTGACCACGTAGGAAAGCGCCGGGTAGGCGGTGAGCACGGTCAGAACGGTCATGGCGATCAGCACGGGCTTGCGGCCAAAACGGTCACTGAGGGTGCCGCCGATGGGCAGCCAGATGAAGTTCGACACGGCCACCAGCAAGGTCACCAGCAGGGCGTCGGAGGTGGTCAGGTTGAGTACGGTTTTGCCGAAGGTCGGTGCGTACACGGTGATCAGGTAGAACGCGGTGGTGGTCATCGCCACCATCATCATGCCGCCGATGACCACGGTCCAGTTCTTCACCAGGGTGGCCAGCACTTCGCGCATGGTCGGGCGGTGCTTGCGGTTGGCGAACTCTTCGGTTTCCTGCAGGTTACGCCGCAGAATGAAGATGAACGGGATAATTACGCAGCCGATGGCGAACGGAATGCGCCAGCCCCAATCGGCAACCACGGCAGGTTCCATCCACTGGTTCAGGCCATAACCGAGGGCGGCTGCGACCACAATGGAGATCTGCTGGCTGCCCGATTGCCAGCTGGTGTAGAAACCCTTGCGGCCCGGGGTGGCCATTTCGGCCAGGTACACCGACACACCGCCCAGCTCTGCGCCGGCCGAGAAGCCTTGCAACAAACGGCCCATCAGCACCAGCAGCGGTGCCCACAAACCAATGGTGTGATAGCCCGGCACCAGCACGATCAGCAGGGTGCCACTGGCCATGATCGCCAGGGTCACGATCAAGCCTTTGCGACGGCCCACATCATCGATGTACGCGCCGAGGATGATAGCCCCCAGCGGACGCATCAAAAAGCCCGCGCCGAACACGGCGAAGGTCATCATTAATGACGCAAATTCATTGGCAGCAGGGAAGAATGCGGCAGCGATATAGGTGGCATAGAAGCCGAACAGAAAGAAGTCGAACTGTTCGAGAAAGTTGCCGGAGGTGACGCGAAAGACCGCGCCGACTTTGGAGCGGGCAGAGTCAGGCCGTGAAGGGTTTTGCATTTTTTTGTGTCTCCAGCGTTCTTTTTAAAGTGCTTGTTTCGCTTAAGACCGCGGATAGTGGCTGACACATTTAGAAATGATAAGTGAGTTGTTTACATGCATTGATGCGTCTTGATTATCAATTGGCTGATCTGCACAAAACCCCTCCCTCATCTATGCTTGCCCAGTGTGTCCAATTCTTACGGAGGGGAGGTGGGTATGAGCAACGAACACAAGCAACGCGAGGAGTTGGAGCAGGAGCGCGCCAGGAAGCTTCGCGAGGAAGAAAAACCGCAAACCTGGAAGCATCCGGACGATGGCACGGAGCTGTCCGAGCGCGATCAGGAGCGCCCGCTCAGGCCTTGATGCAGGCATTTCATTGTGGCGAGGGAGCTTGCTGTGGCGAGGGAGCTTGCTCCCGCTGGGCTGCGAAGCGGCCCCAAGATTTTTGGGAGCGCTTCGCACTCCAGCGGGAGCAAGCTCCCTCGCCACAGTACGATTCACTGAATCGGCGTACACAACTCCACCAGCGTCCCATCCGGGCACCGCACATACGACACCACCTGCCCCCAAGGCTTGGTGCTCGGCGCAGCAAGTTCTGTCGCACCCTCGGCCAGCGCTCTGGCATGAGCCTTTGACACATCCTCGGTAACAAACCCCAACTCCATCCCCAGCGGTTGCTGTGAAGCATGCGCCTCCACATGCCCGCCCTTGAAGTTCATCTCGCCCAACTCATGCGCTGCAAAAGAGAGGGTGGTATCACCGGTATCCAACTCGCCATAGGTCCCCGATTCATGCAGGAAACGGCGACTGAAGCCGAAGGCTTTTTCGAAGAATTGCAGGGATGCAGCGACGTCCGGGACGTAGACGATGGTGTAGGCAAATTTCATGGTTCAGCGGTCCTTGCTGGAGAAAGGGCTCATTAGAGTCAGCGTCGTGCATACCGTCAACGGGAAACTATTTGACATATTTGATTTGTGATCACATATTGGAGGCATAAGAACGACAACACAGGTTTTGACTCATGACAGATGGCCCGCTTCTCCTCCCCACCTTGCGCCAGGTGTCCCGCGATACTTTGCAAGACCAGGTCTATCGCCAGATCCGCGAAGCCTTGATGAGTGGTCGTTTCCAGCCCGGCCAGAAACTCACCATCCGCGGCCTCGCCGAAGCCCTCGGCTCCAGCCCCATGCCGGTGCGCGAAGCCCTCCAGCGCCTCAGCGCCGAAAACGCCTTTGAAGTCACCGAAACTTCCCGTCTGCGGGTCCGCATGATGACGGTCGAACGCCTGCGCGAGATTCGCGATGCGCGGGTCGCCCTGGAAGGTTTGCTGGCGGAAAAGGCCGTGCTGCTCCTGGAAAAAGCCGACCTCGACGAAATCTCCGACCTCTGCCAACAGATGCAACAGGCCGCCGACGAAGTCGACGTTTCCCGCTACCTGTGGACTAACTTCGCCTTTCACCGACGCATCTATGCCGTCGCCCAGGCCGAATTGACCATGGCTGCCGTGGAAAACTTCTGGCTGCACATGGGCCCGTGTTTTGCCCTGGTCGCTCCCGATAAAGCTCACTTGCAGCGTTCGATGGAGGCGCATACGCGCATCGTCGAAGCCCTGGCCGCCCGCGATGGCGCCGGTGCCCGCGCTGCCGTGACCGATGACATCATGCAGGCCGCCGATTCCCTGGCGCGCCTGCTCGTCAAGAACGACCGTTCGCGGTCGTCTGTTTCAGGAGGTAAACGTGCATGAGTGTCCTACAGCGGCTGCAGCCCTATCCTGGGTTACGTGTGTTGATTTCCGGCGGGGCTGCCGGCATCGGTGAAGTGTTGGCGGCGGCTTATCTTGAGGCGGGCGCCAAGGTGCATGTGTGTGATGTCAGCGAACCGGCCCTGGCGGCGTTTCGCGACAAGTACCCGGGCACGGTCGCTACCCGTGCCGACGTGAGTGATGCCGCGCAGATCGAGGCGGTGTTCCAGGTGCAGCGTGAGCAGTTCGGCGGGCTGGATGTGCTGGTCAACAACGCCGGGATTGCCGGGCCCACGGGCGGCATTGACGCCATCAGCGATGCCGAGTGGCAAGCCACGATCAACATCAACCTGACGGCGCAGTACCGCTTTGCCCACCACGCGGTGCCGATGCTCAAGGAATCGTCTCACGGCCATCTGCTGCATATCGCCTCGGTGGCAGGGCGCCTCGGCTACGCCTGGCGCACGCCGTATGCCGCGACCAAATGGGCGATCGTCGGCTTGATGAAATCCCTGGCCTCGGAGCTGGGCGAAAGCGACATCCGCGTCAACGCCTTGCTGCCCGGCATCGTTGAAGGCCCGCGCATGGACGGGGTGATCCGCGCCCGTGCCGAACAGGTCGGCGTGCCGGAAGCCGAGATGCGCCAGGAATACCTCAACAAGATCTCCCTCAAGCGCATGGTCACCGCCGAAGACGTCGCGGCCATGGCCTTGTTTCTCTGCTCGCCTGCCGCCCGCAATGTCACCGGCCAAGCGATCAGTGTCGACGGTAACGTCGAGTACCTGTAGGCCTCGTTAGCAAGTCGCCAAGGAAGAACACACAAGCCACACCCGGGATTTTTTTCATAAGAATAAAAGTCGGAGAATCGTCATGTCCAAAAATCGTCCTGTCATCATCACCTGCGCCGTCACCGGTGCGATCCATACGCCGTCGATGTCGCCGCATTTGCCGATCACCGCGCAGGAAATTGCCGACGCTGCCATCGGTGCCGCCGAAGCCGGCGCCGCGATTGTCCACCTGCATGCCCGTGATCCGATCGATGGCCGCCCCAGCCAGGACCCTGCGCTGTTTGCCGAATTTTTGCCGCAGATCAAGGCCGCCAGCGACGTGGTGATCAACATCACCACCGGCGGCGCACCGACCATGGGCGTGGAAGAACGCCTGCAACCGGTGATGCAGTTCAAGCCGGAGCTGGCCTCGCTGAACATGGGCTCGATGAACTTCGGCCTGTACGAAATGCTCAACCGCTTCACCGAGTTCAAGCACGACTGGGAGCGTCCATACCTGGAAGAAAGTGACGACCGGATCTTTCGCAACACCTTCCGCGATATTACCCACATCCTCAATTCCTGCGCCGAGAACCGCACACGCTTCGAAATCGAGTGCTACGACATCGGCCACCTGTACACCGCCGCCCACTTCCTGGAGCGCGGCCTGCTCAAGCCTCCGCTGTTCATCCAGTCGGTATTCGGTTTGCGCGGCGGCATCGGCGGCCACCCGGAAGACCTGGCCCACATGCGCCGCACCGCCGACCGCCTGTTCGGTGACGACTACGTGTGGTCAATCCTCGGCGCCGGCCGTGGGCAGATCCCGCTGGCCACCATGGGCCTGTCCATGGGCAGCAACGCCCGGGTCGGCCTGGAAGATTCGCTGTGGGATGGCCCGGGCAAACTGGCCGCGTCCAACGCCGACCAGGTACGGCGCATTCGCACGGTGATCGAAGCCCTTGGCCACCGGGTCGCCACGCCGGATGAAGCGCGGGAAATCCTCGGGCTCAAGGGCCGCGACCAGGTCAACTTCTAAGTGATAAACCGGCCGCGTCACGGCGCGGCCATGCCCATCCCGCACAACAACAAAAAAGGGGATAACGCCATGCGTATCGAAGTGCTTGTCGACGTAAAGACCACACTGGGTGAAGGCCCGGTGTGGGATGCCCTGCAACAACGGCTGTACTGGATCGACAGCGCCGACGGCCGGATCCTGCGCTGCACCGATGATGGCCGCGAGCTGCGTGCCTGGGACGTGGGGCAGAAAATCGGCTCCATGGCCCTGCGCCATAGTGGCGAGCAAGCCATCGTCGCCCTGCAAAACGGCGTGCATATTCTGGACCTCAACAGCGGCGAACTGGCCCTGGTGATCGACCCGGAGCCCGCACTGCCCAACAACCGCCTCAACGACGGCAAGGTCGACCGCCAGGGCCGCTTTGTCTTCGGCTCCATGGACACCCTCGAAGACAGCGCCAGCGCCAAACTCTACCGCCTCGACGCGGACCTGAGCCTGCACACCCTGGACGAAGGCATCATCGTGTCCAACGGCCCGTGCTGGAGCCCGTCGGGTGACACGTTCTACTTCTGCGACACCTGGTCCGGCGAGATCTGGGCCTATGACTACGACCAGGCCAGCGGTGCGGTGAGCAATCGACGCACCTTCGCCAAGGTCGACACTGGCGGCGGTGGCGCTGCCGACGGCTGCACCGTGGATGCCGAGGGCTGCCTGTGGCAGGCGTTGGTCTACGCCGGGAAACTGGTGCGCTACACCCCCGACGGCCAGGTCGACCGGGTCATCCAGATGCCAGTGAAAAAGGTCACCAGCCTGACCTTCGGCGGGCCGAACCTGGACACCCTGTTCGTCACCTCCATGGCCAAGCCGCCGTTGCCGCGTTTCCCGGCCGACGGTCAGCAGCGCGGGGCGCTTTTTGCGATCACCGGGCTGGGCGTGCAAGGAATAGCCGAGCGACGGTTCGCCAGCTAGCGCGTTTTTTCAACAAGGCCTATTCCTTCCGCAACCTTGTGTCAGTGCGCGCCCTCGCGCGCCTGGAGAAACCCATGGCAACCTTAAAAAAAGCCTCGCTGCGCAGCATTCACCGGCACTCCTGGGTGTCGCTGCTGGTGTGCTGGATGATCTGGATCCTCAACGCCTACGACCGTGAGATCGTGCTGCGCCTGGGGCCGACCATCTCCAAGCATTTTGATTTGTCGGCCGATCAGTGGGGCACCATGGCCACGGTGATCATGCTCGCCCTGGCCCTGCTGGATATTCCCGGATCGATGTGGAGCGACCGCTACGGCGGTGGCTGGAAACGCGCGCGGTTCCAGGTGCCGCTGGTGCTGGGCTACACGGCGATTTCGTTTCTCTCCGGGTTCAAGGCCCTGAGCGGCAACCTCGCAACCTTTATTGCGCTGCGGGTCGGCGTCAACCTCGGCGCAGGCTGGGGCGAGCCGGTGGGCGTGAGCAACACCGCCGAATGGTGGCCGGTGGAACGGCGTGGTTTTGCGCTCGGCGCGCACCACACCGGTTACCCGATTGGCGCCATGCTCAGTGGCATCGTCGCCAGTTTTGTCATCAGCACCTTTGGTGAAGACAACTGGCGCTACGTGTTCTTCTTCGCGTTTGTGGTGGCCTTGCCGTTGATGATTTTCTGGGCGCGATATTCCACTGCCGAACGCATCACCGCGCTGTACGTCGACATCGCCGCCAAAGGCATGACCCCGCCGGACAACGCCCCCGCCAGCCAAGTGAAGGGCCACGCCTGGCGTACCTTTATCGCCACCTTGCGCAACCGCAATATCGCGCTCACGGCGGGTAACACGATGCTGACCCAAGTCGTGTACATGGGCGTCAACATCGTGCTGCCGGCGTACCTGTACAACATCGCCGGGCTGTCCCTGGCCGAGTCGGCGGGGATGAGCGTGGTGTTCACCCTCACCGGGATTCTCGGGCAACTGGTGTGGCCGTCGCTGTCGGACATCATTGGCCGGCGCGTCACCCTGATCATCTGCGGGGTGTGGATGGCTGCCAGTGTCGGTGCGTTTTACTTCGCCAACACCCTGACCCTGATCATCGTCGTGCAACTGCTGTTCGGCCTGGTGGCCAACGCGGTGTGGCCGATCTACTACGCGGTGGCGTGCGACTCGGCCGAGCCGTCGGCGACCTCCACCGCCAACGGCATCATTACCACCGCGATGTTTATCGGCGGCGGCCTGGCGCCGGTGCTGATGGGCAGCCTGATTGCCATGGGTGGCGGCTGGACCACCTTGCACGGCTACACGGTGTGCTTCTTCGTGATGGCCGGCTGTGCCCTGGGCGGGGCGCTGCTGCAACTGTTTTCCCATCGCCCGCCAGCCCTGGTTGCGCAACTCGAACCCTAGAACAACACCGATGCGCTCCCCAGCCGTGGTGCTGGCGGGGCGCCAAGAGGAATTGCCCGATGAAGACTGCCAACACCGCCCGTGAGCCACGGGAGTTGAACAAACTGATGTTCGTCAAGTTGATGCCCTTGTTGATCATCGCCTACGTGCTGAGTTTCCTGGACCGCACCAACATTGCCCTGGCCAAGCATCATCTGGACGTGGACCTGGGGATTTCAGCCGCGGCCTATGGCTTGGGTGCGGGGTTGTTTTTCCTGACCTATGCGCTGTCGGAAATCCCCAGCAACCTGATCATGCACAAGGTCGGCGCGCGGTTCTGGATTGCGCGGATCATGGTGACCTGGGGCCTGATCTCGGCGGCCATGGCGTTCGTCCAGGGCGAAACCTCGTTCTATGTCCTGCGCCTGCTGTTGGGCATTGCCGAAGCCGGTCTGTTTCCCGGGGTGATGCTGTACCTCACCTACTGGTTCAACCGCGAGCAACGGGCGCGGGCCACCGGGTATTTTCTGCTCGGCGTTTGTTTTGCCAACATCATCGGCGGCCCGGTGGGCGCGGCGTTGATGCGCATGGACGGAATCCTCGGCTGGCACGGCTGGCAGTGGATGTTTCTGCTTGAAGGCCTGCCGGCGGTCGCGTTTGCCTGGGTGGTGTGGCGCAAGTTGCCGGACCGCCCGAGCAAGGCGCCATGGCTCTCGGCCGAGGAAGCGCGGGGGATTGAACAGCGCATCGCGATGGAAACCGAAGAGGGCGCAGGTGAGGGCGGGCATTCCCTGAAAAACTGGCTGACGCCGCAAATCCTGCTGGCGATCTTTGTGTATTTTTGCCATCAGATCACCATTTACACGGTGATCTTTTTCCTGCCGAGCATCATCAGCAAATACGGTGAATTGAGCACCATGAGCGTCGGCTTGCTGACCTCATTACCGTGGATCGCCGCAGCGGCAGGCGCGGTGTTGCTGCCGCGTTTTGCGACCACCCCCACCCGTGCCCGGCGCTTGTTGATTACCGGCTTGCTGACCATGGCGTTGGGGTTGGGCATTGCCTCGGTGTCCGGGCCGGTGTTCAGCCTGCTGGGCTTTTGTGTGTCGGCGGTGATGTTCTTCGTGGTGCAGTCGATCATCTTTCTCTACCCGGCTTCGCGCCTCAAAGGCGTGGCGCTGGCGGGCGGGCTGGGCTTCGTAAACGCCTGCGGGTTGCTCGGCGGGTTTGTCGGGCCCTCGGTGATGGGCGCGATCGAGATGAGCACTGGCAATGCCATGAACGGCTTGAAGGTGATCGCGCTGGTGCTGGTGGTGGCCGCGTTGGCCGCCTTGCGTTTGCGCCAGGGGCAGGAGCCTGATCACACCAGCAATGAGGTGGGAAACCCGGAAGCCAGCACCAGATAAGCCACGACTGCCGCCAGGCATAAGCCGACAAATACCCGCAACAGTGTCCTGGCGGTGGGGTGAGCGATGAATTTGATGGCCCAGAGCAAAATCCCGGCAACCAGGACGCTCAAGGCAGAAATGACCAGCACAATGGTGTTCTCGCAAGCCTTGGAAGCTGCTTTATAGTCCCAAAGGCCCGTGTTGAACAGTGTGCGCATAGACGCAGGCCCCCGGGTGTTTCTAAACTGCGGCTTATCCAGGGCAGTGGGGCGGTCGCCGATGAATCGCAATGAATTACGCAAGGCCGACATCAACCTGATGGTGGTCTTTGAAACCTTGATGCTCGAACGCAATGTGACACGGGTGGCCGAGAAGCTGTTTCTTGGCCAACCCACCATCAGTTCGGCCCTCAACCGCCTGCGCACGCTGTTCAACGACCCGCTGTTCATTCGCGTCGGCCATCGCATGGAACCGACCGCGCGGGCCGAGGAAATCATCAAGCACCTGTCGCCGGCCCTCGACTCATTGTCATCGGCCCTGAGCCTGACCCACGATTTCGACCCATCCATCAGCACCATGACTTTTCGCATCGGCCTGTCCGACGACGTTGAGTTCGGCCTGCTGCCGCCACTGCTGCGCGCGTTGCGCCAGGAAGCGCCGATGGTGGTGTTCGTGGTACAGCATGTGGATTACTGGCGCATCCCGGACCTGCTGGCTTCCGGTGATATCACCGTGGGCATCACCCAGACCCGTGGCCTGCCGGCGAATGCCAAGCGCAAGTTATTGCGGCATATTCGCCCTTGCCTGTTGCGAGCGGATGCGTCGGACAAACCGCTGACCCTCGACGAATATTGCGCACGGCCCCATGTGCTGGTTTCCCACACGGCCAACGTGTCTGGGTTCGCCGACGAATGGCTGGCGGAGATCGGACGCAAGCGCCATGTGGTGCTCTCGGTGCCGCAATACAGCGCGCTGCCGGCATTGCTCGCCGGCACCGACATGATCGCCAGCCTGCCGGACTACACCGCCCACGCCATGGCCGCCGGGGGGAATCTGTTCTGTGAGCCGTTTCCGTTCGAAACCCCGACCCTGGACTTGTCGATGGTTTGGCTCAGTCATGTCGACACCGACCCGGCGGAACGGTGGGTGCGCTCGCGGCTGGAGGCGTTCATGAGTGAGCGGGATATGCTGCCAGTCGTCGTAGCAAAATCTTGAGGTAACCCCTTCAGGGGAAACCACCCATGGGCCATCCCGTTGCTTGCTGCGTGCTCACTACCGCAGCGCCAGCTCCGCCGACTGACCAAAGTTTCACACTGAAAGCGGTCTGATTACCCCCGGCCACGTGCTATATGTATGACTCTCTTCCTACAACAACTCGGAGCCTGTCATGCCGCACCTGCATCTGGAATACACCGCCAACCTCACTGAGCTGGCCGTTGAGAAAACCTTGTTGCGGCTCAACAACGTGCTGATGGCGTCCGGGCAGTTCGGTTCCGAGTTCGACATCAAAAGCCGCGCGCTGAAGGTGGAGACGTTCCAGGTCGGCACCTCCCTGAGCCCGCGCGCGTTTATCGCCGTGAAGCTGTCGCTGCTCAGCGGGCGCTCACCGCAGGTCAAGAAGCAATTGTCGGAAAGCCTGTTGGCGGCGCTGCAGGACCTGGGCGATTGGCCTGCAGACCTGCAGGTGCAGCTCAGTGTCTTGCTGGTAGACATGGATCGCGATTCCTACAGCAAAGTCACCATCGGCTGATGGGCAGGGGTTACAGCAACCCCTGATCCGCGCATACCTTCATCATCTGTTCCCTGAACCATGTGTTTGCGCTGTCCTGCTCACTGTGTTCATTCCACTGCATGTCCAGGGTAAACCCCGGTAAACCGTTCGGCGCTTCGCAATGGCCGAACACGGTTTTGTCTGCCAGCAGCTTTTGCACCCGCCGAGGCAAGGTCACGATAAAGTCGGTGCCGGTGATCATCTTCAGCGCCGCGCTGTAGCTGTTGGCCCGGGCGATCACCTGGCGCTTGTGGGACTGGCGCGCCAGCCAGCCGTCGATCATGTTGGTGTCGGAACTCCAGGGCGTGGGGAACACGTGGCGCCGGGCGACGAACGATTGCAGGCTGAATGCCGGCTCGCGGGGCGCCGAGTGTTTGTCGAACACACACACCAGGTCGTCCTCCAGGAGCATCTGGTTCTTGATGTCCTTGTGCTCGCGATGAAAGTGCGGGCCGAAGCAAATCACCAGGTCCAGGCGCCCGTCGCGCAAGGCGTCGGCGGGGATCTCGGTTTCCAGCTTCTGCACGTTGACGATCACCGGAAGGTCGGCGTGGTCGAAGTTTTTCAGCAGGCGCGGCAAGATCAACTGTTCGAAGTATTCGGGGGCGCAGACGTTGAAGGTCACGGCCTTATGGGTGGGGTCGAAGGCCTGGCTGCCGGCGTGACACAGGTTGATGCTTTCGAGGATTTTCTGCACATGGCCGTACATGCTGGTGGCTTTGTACGTAGGACGCATGCCCGCCCGGGTATTGATAAACAACTCGTCTTCGAAACTGGTACGCAGCTTCTTCAAGCTGTAGCTCACGGTGGACTGGCTGACGAATAGAGTTTCGGAGACCTCGGTGACGCTGCTTTGATCGTAAACAGCGATAAACACCATCAGGTCCTGCATATCGAGCTTTCTAAGCAAGTTGCTGTTTAGCATCCGTTCCGTCCGCAAGCGCTTTGTACCGAACTCGGTACAAGACAATACAAAATGTTAACGGAACGCTCGTGCCAATAGAAAGCTCTGTCGGACCTTTCTCTGTTTGAGGTGGGACAAATAATGTTTACAACACGACCTCAGCGAATATGCCGCGCGTAATGCCGGGGATCGAAGCGCAACACGATCAGCAGCATCAACACCACGACCGCCGTCAGTGACCACCAGGCCCATTCAAAGCTGCCCAGTTGGTCGCGGATCATCCCGGCGATCAGCGGCGACAAACCGGCGATCAAGTAGCCAATGCCCTGCACAAAGGCAGTGAGGCCACCGGCCCGGCGTGGGTTGTCCAGATGGTCGAGGGACAGGATCAGGCTCATCGGAAACAACCCGCCAATGCCCAGGCCCAGCAAGCACGGCCACAGCAGGCTCAGGTAGTGCGGGCTGAGAATCAGGCCGCAGAAGCCGGCGATCATCAGCATCAACAACACCGCGACCACGGCGCGCTTGTCTCGGCGGCGGTTGGCAATGGCCGGGGTGAGCAGGCCGGAGACCACTTCCATGGCGGTCAAGAAACCCAGCAACAGGCCGGCGTTCTGTTCGCTCCAGCCCAGCTCCACGTAGTACGGCGCCAGCCAGGCAAGTACGCAGGTATAGGCGGCGGTGCCGAGGCCAAAAAAGATCGCCAGTAGCCAGGCCCGGCAGTTACCAAAGAATGACGCCTGCGAGCCTGCGCCTGCTTGCGGCAGTGGCGGCAGCACCGAGCGCTGCGCGTACCAAAACACCAGCGCCAATACGGCGAGCACCGCCCAGATCGCCAGGCCGATGCGCCAACTGCCGGTGTGCACCTGGATAAACGGCGAGAACGAGGCGGCGATGGCTGCGCCGCCCATGATCGCGGTGACGTACAGGCCCATAAACAGGGAAACGTTGTCGCTGAAGCGCGACTTGATCAAGGCGGGCATCAGCGCCTGGATCATCGCGATCCCTACGCCTGCGGCGATGGCGCTGAAAATCAGCTCAAGCGCCGAATCCAGGAACAACCGCGACACGGTAGCCAGGCCGATCACCAGCAGCGACAGCACAATGCTGCGATGCTCGCCGAACCGCTTGGCCGCGGCCATGCCAAAAAACATCGCCAGGCCCATGGCCATGACCGGCAACATCGTCAGCAAGGACGCGGTGCTGAAACTCAGGGCCACATCAGCGCGAATCGACGACAACAGCGGGCCGACGGCGGCCATCGACGGGCGCAGGTTGAGGGCGACCAGCACCACGCTGATCATCAGCCAAAGGGCGGTAGCGGGTTTTGCGCGGACGTTTTCCATGGGCAGGCCTTGAACTGACAAGGGCGGTATTAGGCCGGGCGCGGGGGAGGGCGGCAAATGAGAAAGTCGTTGGGGCTATTGAAAAAATGCAGGTAGGTTTTTTTGCGGCGAGGGGGCTGTCCTGTGGTTAGGTGGCTTTTCCTGTGGTGAGGGGGCTTGTCCTGTGGTTAGGTGGCTTTTCCTGTGGTGAGGGGGCTTGTCCTGTGGTGAGGGGGCTTGTCCCCCGCTGGAGTGCGAAGCGCTCCCGCTTTTTTTGGGGCCGCTTCGCTGCCC
Organism: Pseudomonas sp. Bout1; assembly: GCF_034314165.1. GTDB lineage: Bacteria > Pseudomonadota > Gammaproteobacteria > Pseudomonadales > Pseudomonadaceae > Aquipseudomonas. Next base: position 1,717,637 of record NZ_JAVIWK010000001.1, read on the forward strand.
AGCGGGGGACAAGCCCCCTCACTACAAAAGCCCTTGCCTCGGGCAGTTTTCAGGTCGCCCGAATCACATGCTTGATCTCCTGGAACGCCTGCAACCCCCACGGCCCCAATTCCCGGCCGATACTGCTCTGCTTGTAACCACCCCACGCCGTTTGCGGAAAGATTACCTGCGGTGCGTTAATCCACACCAGTCCCACCTGCAACGCATTCGCCACCCGTTCAGCCGCTTCCAGGTTGGTGCTCAACACACTGGCCACCAAACCAAACTCACTGTCATTGGCCAGCGCCACCGCCTCGGCCTCATTGGCAAAGCTGCGCACGCACAGCACCGGGCCGAAGATTTCTTCGTTCCACAACGCGCTGTCCAGCGGCACGTCGGTAAACACCGTCGGGCGAATGAAATAACCGTGAGGCAAATCCGCCGGGCGCCCGCCGCCACACAATAACTTCGCACCCGCTTGCACGCCCCGCTCGATATGCCCCAGCACCCGCTGATACTGCGCACGGTTGACCAGCGCGCCCATTTCCACGTCGTCGGCAAACGGGTCGGCGACGCGAATACTCTCGGCCCTGGCCTGCAAGCGAGTCACAAACGCCTCCGCCAATTCATCCGCCACCAACACCCGGCTGGTAGCGGAGCACATCTGCCCGGCGTTGAAGAAACCACCGCCGCAGGCCAGCTCCACCGCCTGGTCGAGGTCGGCGTCCGCCAGCACCAGCAACGACGATTTGCCGCCCAGTTCCAGGCTTACGCCCTTGACCGTTTCAGCGGCGCGCTGCATCACTTGCACACCCACGGCATTGCTGCCGGTGAAGGAGATTTTCGCAACCCGAGGGTCGCCAGCCAGCGGGGCGCCAACCGCCAGGCCAGTGCCGCAGACCACGTTGAACACACCGGCAGGCAACCCCACCGAAGCGATGATCCTGGCCAGTTCCAACTCCGCCAATGGCGTCACTTCCGAAGGCTTGAGCACCACGCAGCAACCGGCCGCCAGCGCTGGGGCGAGTTTCCAGGCGGTGGTCACCATCGGGAAATTCCACGGCACGATCAGGCCCACCACACCGCAGGGTTCACGGCGTACGCGGGCGCTGAAATCGTCGGTGGGCAGTGCCACCGGACGGTCCTGGGTGGCGTCCATTTCGTCGGCCAAACCGGCGTAATAGGTGAAGGTGGCGATCACGTCGTCCACATCAATGCCCGCTTCAAACAGCGGCTTGCCGTTGTTGCTCGATTGCAGGTGCATCAGGTGTTCACGCTGGGCGCTCACGCCCTCGGCGATCTTGCGCAACAGGGCGGCGCGGTCACGCCCGGTGCTTTTGGACCAGTGCGCAAATGCCGCGCTGGCGGCACTGACGGCCTCAGCCACCGCGCTTGCATCGCCCATGCTCACTTGGGCCAATGCGGCCTCGGTCGCCGGGTTGGTCACGCCCACCACGTCATGGCCCGCACGCCACGCACCATTGATATACAGCCCGTTCACTAGCGTGCTCATACCGCTACCTCCTTCATCCAAAGCCCTTGGTCGATTTCAATCAGCGTTGGCCCCTGGCGATCAGTGGCGGCCCGCAATGCGCTGCGTAATTCCTCAACACCCTGGATGCGCTGGGCCGCCGCGCCGAGGGCCTTGGCCACACCGATAAAGTCGGGGGTGTAGATGTCTACGCCCACCGGCTCGATGGCGCGGTTGACCATGTATTTCTTGATCTCCTCATAGCCCTGGTTATTCCACAGCAGCACGATCACCGGCGTGCGCGCTTCCACGGCGCTGGCCAGTTCCGGCAGGGTGAATTGCAGGCCGCCGTCGCCGATCAGGCACACCACTGGCGCGCCGTTGCCGCGACCCAGCCACGCGCCGATGGCCGCTGGCAAGGCATAGCCGAGGGTGCCGTAGCCGGTGGACGAGTTGAACCAGCGGCGCGGGTGGTCGAGGTTCAGCGTCAGGTTGCCGGTGTACACCGGTTGGGTGGAGTCGCCCACCAGTACGGCGTCGGGCAGCTCTTGCAATACGGTATTGAGGAACAGGGTTTGCGCGCGGGTGGCGGCGTCCCAGCTCGGTTCCAGTTCGCTCCACAAACGGGCCACGCGGTGAGCGCCCCAGTCGCTGTCGCGGGCGGCCAGCGGCTTGGTGACCAGTTCGGCGAGCAGCGCCTTCGCGGCGATTTGCGCGTCAGCCACCAGTGCGACGTGTGGTGGGTAATTGCGTACGGTCTGGTCGCAATCGATGTCGATGCGCAGCAGCGCGCCGGGAATTTCGAAGCCGCCGGCGAAGGTCACGTCGTAGTCGGTTTCTGCCAGTTCGGTGCCGATAGCCAGTACCACGTCTGCCTCGGCCACCAGGGCGCGGGTGGCGACCAGGGTTTGGGTCGAGCCGATCAGCAGCGGATGGTTGGAGGCGAGCATGCCCTTGGCATTGATCGTCAGCGCCACCGGCGCGCCGAGGGTTTCGGCCAGTTGCGCCAGCTCCGGTGCTGCGTCGATGGCACCACCACCGGCGAGAATCAGCGGGCGTTTCGCCGCCGCCAGCAACTGGCTCATCTGCTTGACCGCCGACGGTGCAGCGCCGGCGCGAGCAACACTGACCGGCTCACTGCCCAGCAGGGCATCGGCGTTTTCCACCAGCACATCCAACGGGATTTCGATGTGCACCGGGCGCGGTCGCCCGGCCTGGAACAGCGCAAAGGCCCGGGCCAGCACACCTGGCAGTTCGGCCGCCGACATCAAGGTATGGGAAAACGCCGCCACGCCCGCGATCATCGCGCCCTGGTTCGGCAGTTCGTGCAACTTGCCGCGCCCACCGCCCAGTTGGCTGCGGGACTGCACGCTGGAAATCACCAGCATCGGGATCGAGTCGGCATAGGCCTGGCCCATGGCGGTGGTGATATTGGTCATGCCCGGGCCGGTGATGATAAAGCACACGCCGGGCTTGCCGCTGGTGCGTGCATAGCCGTCGGCCATGAAGCCGGCGCCCTGTTCGTGGCGCGGGGTGACGTGGCGGATGCTTGAGCGCCCCAGGCCGCGGTAGAGTTCCACGGTGTGCACGCCGGGGATGCCGAACACCTGGTCCACGCCGTAGCTTTCCAGCAATTTGACCAATACTTCGCCGCAGGTCGCCATTGTCGTCGCTCTTGTTATTGATAAAGCCGGTATTGGAACGGCTGGCCTGTAGCGGCAACAATCGATAAAAAGTCATACTAGCCATGTCCTCACGTCATGGCTGCGCCCTTATGAAACGCCTTCCCCCGTTGCCGGCCCTGCACACCTTTTGGGTCACGGCCCAGTGCTGCAACTTCACCCGTGCCGCAGAGCAACTGCACATCACCCAGGGTGCGGTGAGCCGGCAGGTTGCCGGGCTGGAAAACCATTTGGGTTACCCACTGTTTCAGCGCCAGGCCAGGGGCTTGAGCCTGACCGAGGAAGGGCGCGAATGGTCCCTGCGGGCGCAGCAGGTGTTCGGCTTGATCGGCGACGCGGTGGAGCAGATCGGCACCCGCCGCGAGACCTTGCAGCTCAAGGCCTCGACCTGTGTGATGCGTTGGCTGCTGCCGCGCCTGATGCAGTGGCAACAGGAGCGTCCGGACGTGCCGGTGGAACTGACGACCACCGTGGCCTACAGCGTCGACTTTCGCCGCGAGCAATTCGATGCCGCGGTGATTTACGCGCCCATAGCGGAGCAGTCGGCCCAGGCGCGGCATCTGTTTGACGAGCAACTGACACCAGTGTGCGCGCCGGCCTTGCTCGCGGGCTTGCACACGCCTGCAGACTTGCAGCAACAGGTGCTGTTGCACCCCACGCGGGATGAGCGGGATTGGGCGTTGTGGTTGAAGGCGGCGCATACGCGCTTGAGCAATCTTGCCCAGGGCCATCATTTTGAAACGCTGGATTTGGCGATGACAGTTGCGTCCCAGGGTTCTGGCGTGGCAATCGGCGACAGCGCGCTGATTGGCGAGGACCTCAAGGCGGGGCGGTTGGCGACGCCGTTTGAACTGCGGGTGCCGACGGGGATGGGCTATTACCTGGTGTACCCGCCGGGGACGCAACTTTCGGCGGGGCTGGAGCAGCTTATGGACTGGCTGGTGGGCCAGGCGCAACCGCCTGCACCTTGAAGATCAAACATGTGGGAGCCGGGCTTGCCCGCGATGGCGATACATCAGGCAACATCACTGTTGAATGACACACCGCCATCGCGGGCAAGCCCGCTCCCACTTTTTTGGTTTTGCGTCAGCCTTAATAACCGACGGTGAACCGCTTACGCGAATGCCGCGGTGTTTCCACTTCATCAATCAGCGCAATTGCAAAGTCGGCAAAGCTGATCCAACTGCGGCCTTCACTGCTCACCAGCAACTCATCCTGGCCCAGGCGGAATTTGCCGGTGCGCGGGGTTTCGGTGAACTCGGCCGAAGGCGACAGGAAGGTCCAGTCCAGCTCGTTTTCCTGGCGCAAGGTGTCGAGGAAAATGCTGCCGGCGCTGGCTTCGGTCTTGTACTCCTCGGGGAAGCCCGGGCTGTCGATCACCTTGGTGCCGCCCGACAACAGCAGCGAACCGGCACCGCCCACCACCAGCAGGCGCTTCACTGCGGATTTTTTCACCGGATAGATCACGGCTTCAGGCGGCAGGGTAGCGAAATGCGCCGCGCTGATCACCACGTCATGGCCGCTGATGGCCTGTTCCAGGGCCTGTGCGTCCAGTGCGTCGACTTGCTTGACGGTCACCCCAGGGCGCACGTCGATCTTGTCGGTATTACGGGCGATGGCCGTGACGGTGTGCCCCCGACGCAACGCTTCTTCCAGCAGTTGGCTACCGGCACGACCGGTGGCACCAATGATTGCGATCTTGCTCATGACGTTCTCCAGTACGGTTAAGGGTTGAATCAACTCACCACTGCATTTCGCCCTTGGCGACTTTGGCGCCCAGTTCCAGGGTGCTTTCGTCGCCCAGGTTCGGGTAACGCTTTTTCATCGCGCTGATCAGCGCGGCAGAGTCCTTGGCCTTGGCGGTTTCTTCGTCAAATGCCTTGATGTAGTCGGCGGTGAACGCCACGGAGTTGAGCGAAGGTGTACCCAGGTAGTGACCCGGAATCACCGTGCGCGGTTTCAAATCCTGGATACGTTGCAAGGTCGCCAGCCAATCGGTGTGGGATTTGGCGGTCTGTGTATCGGCCATCCACACGTGGATGTTTTCAGCGACGACTACACCACCGACCACCGCCTTGATCGACGGGATCCACACGAAGCTGCGGTCCGGTTGTGCACCGTCCAGGCCGATCACTTCCAGTTGCTTGCCTTCCAGGGTCAGGCTGTGGCCCTTGAGTACCTGGGGAATGACGGCTTTGGCTGGCTTGTCGGCGCCCAGTTTCGGGCCCCAGAACGCCAGTTTGGCTTCAACGGTGGCCTTGATATGGTCCACCACCGGCTGCGGCGCCACGATGTTGGCCTTCGGAAAGGCGGCAGTCAGTGTGTCGAGGCCGAAGTAGTAGTCGGGGTCGCCGTGGCTGATGTAGATGGTGGTGAGGCGCTTGCCGCTGGCGCGGATTTTTTGCACCAGTTGCTCGGCCTGGGTCTTGCCGAATTGGGCGTCCACCAAAATCGCGTCTTTCTCACCGCTGACCAGTACCGAGGTGACCGGCATCATTGCCGATTCACCCGGGTTGTAGGCGTCGAGGGTCAAGTCGGCAGCCACGGCGTGGGCGGCGAAAGCCAAGGTGACGGCGGCCAGGGCCACGCGCTTGAGCGGGGAGAATCCAAACATGTGCAGCTCCAGTCATCGGTAAGGTGTGTACGGAGCTTAGTTGCACCAAACACTACAAAAAATGCGATGCTGGGACATAGTTTGTTTCTAAAATCGGGCAAATCATGGATCGTCTTCAGGCAATGCGCGTGTTTGTGGCCGTGGTGGACCTGGGCAGCCAATCGGCGGCGGCCGACCACCTGGACCTGTCGCGGCCGGTGGTTTCACGCTACCTGGCGGAGCTGGAAGACTGGGTCGGTGCGCGGCTGATGCACCGCACCACCCGCAAGCTCAGTCTGACCGCGGCCGGCAGCGAAACCTTGCCCCGTTGCCGGCAGATGCTGGAGTTGTGCAGCGACATGCAGGCCGCCGTCAGCGAACCGGACGAAGCGCCCCGAGGCCTGCTGCGCCTGAGTGTCAGCACCTCGTTCGGCCAGGCACAGCTGGCCGACGCCATGGCCGAATACGTCAAGCGCTACCCCTTGGTCAGTATCGACATGCAGATGCTCGACCGTACGGTGAACCTGGTGGATGAGCGCATCGACCTGGCGATCCGCACCAGCTTTGAACTGGACCCCAACCTGATCGCTCGCCGCCTTACGCTGTGCCGCTCGGTGATCTGCGCCTCGCCCGCTTATCTGCTGGAGCATCCGCAGCCTCGGCGGGTGCAGGACCTGGCCCGGCACAACTGCCTGACCCATTCCTACTTCGGCAAAAGCCTGTGGCACTTCATGGAAAACGGCGAGCCGGTGTCGGTGCCGGTGCAGGGCAATATCAGCGCCAACGAGGCGAGCACCTTATTGCGGGTGACGCTGGCCGGTGCCGGAGTGTCGCGGCTGCCGAGCTATCAGGCGGGCGACTACATTCGCAGCGGCGAATTGATTCGCCTGCTGCCTGAGGCCGAGCCGCAGCAGATGAACATCTACGCGGTGTATGCCTCGCGCAAACACATGCCTTCAACGCTGCGCAGCCTGCTGGATTTTCTGGTGCTGAGGTTTGCGCAGGAGCCGGTGTGGGACGTCGGCCTCTGAGCGACATAAACAGATTGAATGTCGCCCGATAAGCGACATGCCCCGTCTGAGCCATGCATCTGAACTATGCTTATCAAAGCACCTTCTTGATCGGATCAGAGGTCAGCATCATGTCGATCAAAACAAGAAAGTACCTGATGATTTTCACCCTGTGCGCCGCCGCCACCGCGCTTTATGGCACTGCCGCCTACCGCGTCGAGCAGACGCGCCTGCAGCCGGGCTTTGCCTCCAGTTGCAATCACGGGCAGTGCGTTGGCCACATGGCCGCCTTCAGCTCACTTCGCTAGTGTGCTGGTCGGCTTTCAACTGCTCCCGAAACGCTTTCGGGGAGAACCCGACGCGCCGGCGAAACAGCCGCGAGAAGTTGGTCGGGTCGGAAAACCCCAAGACCTCCGACATCTCATTGATGGTCATGCTGGTGTAGGTCAGCAGGCGCTTGGCTTCCAGCAATTGGCGGTCGTGCATGATCTGCAGCGCCGGCTGCCCGCCCAATTCCCGACACGTACCGTTAAGGTGTGAGACCGAGATCCCGAGCTTGTGGGCCAGGTCTTCGATTTTCGGGTGTTCGCGGTAATGCTGCTCCACCAACTGGGTGAACCGGCGGAAGTATTCGCGACCCCGAGGCGCCCGTGGGTGGCGGCGCTGGATGGCCTGGCGGCTGATCCACACCAGCAATACGCTGACCAGCGCGTGCATCATCATGTCCCGCGCCGGTTGATCGTTGGCGTACTCATCCTGCAAACGCGCAAACAGGCTGTTGAGGTAGTCACTGTCGCTGCCGGCAGGGTAGGTGCCCAGGCTATTCAGGCCATCCAGCGCCGCGCCCAGTTGCCCCTGCAAATGGGCCATCAGCGGCGCCGCCAGGGTGACCACAAACCCTTCGACGTTTTCCGAGAACCGAAACCCATGCACGCATAGCGGCGGCAGCACCTGCAGCGTCGATTCGTTCAGGGTGCTGCGCTGGCCCTCGATCTCCAACTGTGCCTGGCCTTTGTGCACGTACAGCAATTGGCACAGGTCGGCGTGCCGGTGGGGTTGGATTTCCCACTGATACTCACGGCTGCGCCGGGAGATGGTTTCGCAGTGCAACAAATCCGGGGTCGGCCATTGCTGGCTCTCACCGTAGAGTTTGAACACTGGAATCGCGGCACTGGCAGTTTTGGTCATGGCTTCATCCGATACTTCGGGATAATTGTGCGGTAATCGCCCTAATTGGCGAAAAGCGCAGCTTTAGGCTCAGTTTTCACCTTCTTATGCCGTGCACTCAAGTGAAAAATGCCAGCAACACCATCAATGACAACTCTTTCACCGAATACGTTCGAGTGAAGCTTGCGGGCCATAAGAATAATGAAAACGCTGAAAACCCAAGTCGCCATCATTGGCGCCGGTCCCTCCGGGCTGCTGCTTGGCCAACTGCTGCACAGCGCCGGGATTGAAACCCTGGTGCTTGAGCGCCAAACACCGGATTACGTGCAAGGCCGCATCCGGGCCGGGGTGCTGGAGCAAGGCATGGTCGACCTGTTGCGCCAGGCCGGCGTGAGTGCGCGGATGGATGCTGAAGGCCTGGTGCATGATGGCTTTGAGCTGGCGCTGAACGGGCAACTGACCCATATCGACCTCAAGGCGCTGACCGGCGGCAAGACGGTGATGATCTACGGCCAGACCGAGGTCACCCGCGACCTGATGGCGGCGCGCCAGGCCAGCGGTGCCACCACGGTGTACGAAGCCCGCAACGTGCAACCCCATGACTTGAAAAGTACAGCGCCATGGCTGAGCTACGAACATGCCGGCGAGCAGTATCGGCTGGAGTGCGATTACATCGCCGGCTGCGACGGTTTCCACGGTGTGGCACGTCAGTCGATTCCCGTCGAGGCGTTGAAAATCTTTGAGCGGGTGTACCCGTTTGGCTGGCTTGGTATCCTCGCCGACACCCCGCCGATCCATGATGAACTGGTGTACGCCAAACACGCGCGCGGCTTTGCTTTGTGCAGCATGCGTTCACCGACTCGCAGCCGCTATTACCTGCAAGTGCCAGCCGATGAGTCGGTTGAAGGCTGGTCCGATGAGCGCTTTTGGGATGAACTTAAAACCCGCTTGCCCGCGTCACTGGCCGGGCAACTGGTGACCGGCCCGTCCATCGAAAAAAGCATCGCGCCACTGCGCAGCTTCGTGGTGGAGCCGATGCAGTACGGCCGCCTGTTCCTGCTCGGCGACGCCGCGCACATCGTACCGCCTACCGGCGCCAAGGGCTTGAACCTGGCGGCCAGCGATGTCAGCACCTTGTTCAACATCCTGCTCAAGGTGTACCGCGAGGGCCGTGTGGAGTTGCTGGAAAAATACTCACAGATTTGCCTGCGACGAGTCTGGAAGGCCGAACGGTTTTCCTGGTGGATGACCTCGATGTTGCATCAGTTTCCTGAGGCTGATGGCTTCAGCCAACGCATTGCCCAGAGCGAACTGGAGTATTTCGTCGACTCCGAAGCCGGGCGTAGAACCATTGCAGAAAATTACGTCGGGCTTCCTTACGAGGCTATCGGATAGCCAGCTATCCAGTACACTGACGAGCATTCCCGCGGGCCACCTTTTCCCGTGGGGCTTTGCCTGCAGGTTCTGCCGTGACCCACCTTAATCAGCCCGCCACACCCGCTGTTCGCAGTGTCCTTGTTGCCTTGATGATGGCGATTTTTCTCGGGGCCCTGGACCAGACCATCGTTGCCGTCTCCATGCCGGCGATTTCCGCCCAGTTCCACGACGTCAACCTGCTGGCCTGGGTGATCTCTGGCTACATGGTGGCAATGACCGTGGCGGTGCCGATCTACGGCAAGCTCGGCGACCTGTACGGGCGACGGCCGATGATGCTGATCGGCATGGGCCTGTTCACCATTGCCTCGTTGTTTTGTGGCATGGCCCAAAGCATGGAGCAACTGGTGCTGGCGCGGATCCTCCAGGGCATCGGTGCCGGCGGGATGATTTCGGTCAGCCAGGCGATCATCGGCGACATCATCCCACCCCGCGAGCGCGGGCGTTACCAGGGTTACTTCAGCAGCATGTACGCGGTGGCGAGCGTGGCTGGCCCGGTGTTGGGCGGCTACATGACCGAGTACCTGTCGTGGCGCTGGGTGTTTCTGATCAACCTGCCGCTGGGCGCGGGCGCGTGGTGGGTGGCCCACCGTACGCTGGTGGGGCTGCCGCTGCCGCAGCGCAAGCCGGTGATCGACTACCTCGGCACCGTGCTGATGATCGTCGGTTTGACGGCGCTGTTGCTGGGCATCACCGAAATCGGCCAGGGGCATCATTGGCGCGATGATGAGGTGTTGGGGCTGTTGGTGTGTGCGTTGGTGGCGTTGACGGTGTTGGTATGGCACGAGCGGCGCGCGCGGGAGCCGTTGTTGCCGATGCACCTGTTTGCCAACCGCAGTGCGGTGTTGTGCTGGTGCACGATTTTCTTTACCAGTTTCCAGGCGATCTCGCTGATTGTGCTGATGCCGCTGCGGTATCAGACGGTCACCGGCGCGGGAGCCGACAGTGCGGCGTTGCATTTGTTGCCGTTGGCCATGGGGTTGCCGATGGGGGCGTATTTTGCGGGGCGGATGACGTCGGTGACGGGGCGCTATAAGCCGATGATTCTTACGGGGGCGTTGCTGACGCCGATTGCCATTCTCGGTATGGCGTTGAGTGCGCCTCAGGCTGTGGTATTGAGCAGTTTGTTTATGTTGCTCAGTGGGATTGCCGCCGGGATGCAGTTTCCGACTTCGTTGGTGGGCACGCAAAATTCGGTGGAGCAGCGCGATATTGGCGTGGCTACCAGTACCACCAACCTGTTTCGTTCCCTGGGGGGCGCGGTTGGGGTGGCGTGCATGTCGGCGCTGTTGCTGGCGTTGTTACAGGATTCGAGTTTTGCGCACTTGGCGAGTGGGGCTCTGGTGGCAGAGGGCAGTTCCGGGAATGTGCTGCTGGATGGTTTGAATGCAGCGCCCGGGGCGGCGCAGGATGCGTTGCGCGGGGAGCTGCTGGTCACCTTCCGGCATTTGCTGATGGTCAGCGCCGCAGTTTCGTTGTTGGGCTTGGCCGCCGCGATTGCCATGCCGAACCACGTGCTACGCGGGCGAGAAGACAAGGCAAAGTAACCCGCTCTCTAATGTAAACACGGTCAATGTGAGAGTTGGCAAGCCAGCTCTCACATTGACCGTGTTCCAGCATTTAAATAGGTGACCTTCACGGGCTGTAATACCCCACAGCAACCATGAAATGTCCGGTTTTGCGCAAATACGCATGCTTGTTTTCAACCTTCCCGGTCACCGGGTTTTTCCAGCGATACTCGTATTCCCCCTGACCCTGCTCCGCCATGACCGCCAGAATTGGCTCACCCACCGGCTTCCCGTCGGGATCCTTGATCTTGCTGAAGTCGGTGTTGACCAAGCGCGGATTGGTGCCATGGGCTACATAACGTCCGGTGTCGAGATCCACCACAAACACATACAGGTCGTCCTGCAGGAAACCACCCTGCATGGCGTTGATCGCCTTGAGCGTACCCGCCTGATCCTTCTCCAGCGCCTTGACCGCCTTGTTCCGCAGGGCTCTGGCATGTTCCGGCGTTGCCCGTGGCAAGTAATAACCCACGGCCAGGATCCGCTGCCCAACGCGCTGGTAATACACATGCTTGCGCTCGACCTTGCCATCATTCCAGTTTTGCCACCGGTAGTCGGCCTGCTGGATGCCACTGCCCTCAGGCACCGCCAACGCGTCCTTGAACGACTTGTTCAGGTCCGGCCCAAGCACCTCGGAAACATTGCGCCCGATCAACGCAGAAGAGGGCCCGCCACTTGCCAGCAGCACGCCCTGGGTGTCGACCACAAACACGTAACGGTCCTGGTCGACAAATTCACCCTGGCGACTGAACGCCGCAAAGGCCTTGTCGCCATTGCTCTGGTAATACGCCAAGGCCTTTTCCAACAAGGCCTTGGCGGCTTGGGCGTCCGCATCCTCAGGGGTCGCGGCATGCACCTGGCCAAAACACAACAGCAGCAGCCAGGTGGCTCGGAGCAGTCCCTTCATTACCCGTCCCTCGTTCTTGTTGGTGTGCCAAGAGCGTAGACGCTTTACCGGAAAATCAGAACGGTTTGGTCGGCAGGTATTTGCCATCCAGGGTGATCACCGCGCGGGAGCCGCCGTCCGGGTCTTCGACCTTCTTGATGTCGAGCTTGAAGTTGATCGCGCTGATGATGCCGTCGCCAAACTGCTCGTGTACCAGTGCCTTGAGGGTCGAACCGTAGACTTGCAGCATTTCATAAAAGCGGTACATGGTCGGATCTGTGGGCACGCCGCCGGGGAAGCTGCCGCGCAGGGGCACGGTTTGCAGCAGGCGGCTGGCGTCCTGGTCCAGGCCGAGTTTGTCGCAGACCACATCGGCAGCGTCTTTGGGCAGCGGGTGCTGGCCGAGCAGGGCGGCGGTGACGAACGCCAGGCTCAGGCCGGTGCCGTCGGTGAGGTCCTGCCACGACAGGTTCTTGCGTGCCTTGATGTCGATGACGGTGTCGGCCAGGGCCAGGCGTGGGGTTTGGGCGAATTGGGAGTGCAACATGCTGATTTCCTCTTGGGGTTGAATAAGGTTCAGGCGGCGTGGGCGCGGGTGGTGGGGTGGTCGAGCAGGGACACGAAGCGCCCGCTGCGGCCATCCAGGGCGTCGATGCCGCCGCTTTCGATGTCGTAGACCCAGCCGTGCAGGCTCAGTCGGCCTTGTTCCAGGGCCAGGGCCACTGAAGGATGTGTCTTGAGATTAGCCAATTGGGCGACCACGTTTTCCCGTACCAGCGAATTCAGCCGGTCGGCGTCTGAGGCGTGAGTGCGGGCGGCGTTGATCACCTTGGCCGACTCGGCATGGCGCAGCCAGTTGGCGACGGCGGGCAAGTGATCCAGGCATTTGCAGGTGGAAATGGCGGTCATGGCACCGCAGTCGGAGTGGCCGCAGATCACGATGTCGCTGACGCCGAGAACGGCTACCGCATATTCGACGGTGGCCGACACGCCGCCCGGCTCCGGGCCGTAGGACGGTACGATGTTGCCGGCATTGCGGATCACGAACAGGTCGCCAGGTTCCTGCTGGGTCAGCAGCTCCGGGACTACACGGCTGTCGGAACAGGACACGAACAGCGTGCCGGGGTTTTGCGTGGTGGCAAGGTGCTTGAACAGGTCACTGCGTTGGGTGAAGGCTTCACCCTGGAACTTGCGAAAGCCGTCGATGAGATCTTGCATGGTGGTTCTCCTTGCGTCGCTGATGGGGCAAGGATGGAAGTTTTCAGCTATAGCGTCCAAGACCGGCTTATTATGATTTCTATAAGTCATGCCTATAGTTGGAGCGTCTTCCATGTTGCTGCGTCATATCCGCTACCTGCTGGCCGTTGCCGAGCACCGCAATTTCACCCGGGCGGCCGAGGCACTGCATGTGTCGCAGCCGACCTTGTCGCAGCAGATCAAGCAACTGGAAGACACCCTCGGTGCACCATTGCTGGACCGATCCGGGCGCAGCGTCAGCCTGACCGACGCAGGGCAGGCCTATGTGCGTTTTGCGCGCCTGGCGTTGCAGGATTTGCAGGCCGGCACCCGCGCCATGCATGACGTGCAGGACCTGAGCCGTGGCAGCTTGCGCCTGGCGATGACGCCGACATTTACCGCTTACCTGATCGGGCCGTTGCTGGCGCGATTCAACGGGCTGTATCCGGGGATAACAGTCAGCGTCGAGGAGCTGACCCAGGACCGCATGGAAGCGGCGCTGACCGAGGATCTATTGGATATCGGCATCGGTTTTACTGGTGAGCATCTGCCGGATATTGAATGTGAAGGGGTGTTTGTCGAGGCGTTGAGTGTGGTGGTGAGTGCCGGCCATCCCGGCGTCGGCCCAGAGGCGTGGCTTCAGCAGCCGTTGGTGTTGCTGAACGCGGGGTTCGCCACGCGGCACTACATTGATGAGTATTGCCGCAGCCAGGGCGTGAAGCCGCGGATCTGCATGGAGGCCAATTCCATCAGCGCGATTATTGAAATCGTCCGTAATACCGCGCTGGCGACCATCCTGCCCAGCGCGATTGCCCAGGTGCAGGCGGGCTTGCAGGCAGTGCCCCTAAGCCCGTCCTTGCCGCAACGCACGGCGGCGCTGCTCAGTCGCAAGGGCGCTTACCGCAGTGCGGCGTGCAGGGCGTTTGTCGAACTGGTCAGGGCGCAGCCAACCACTGGTTGATGATGCCGTCATACACGCCGGTCACCGTGCTCAAGTGCAGCCACTGGTCCACGTAGCTCTTCCAGGCCACGTCATCACGAGGCAGCAAAAACGCCTTCTCGCTGTACTGCATGTACCGCTCGGGGTTCACCGCACACAGCCCCGGCTTGAGCTTTTGCTGGTAGCGGGCCTCGCTGGCGTCGGTGATCATCACGTCCGCCTTGTTGGCCAGCAGTTGCTCGAAAATGGTCACGTTGTCCGGGAACAGCGTCAGTTGCGCCTTACCCAGATGCGCCCGTGCAAACACTTCGTTGGTGCCACCCGAAGGCTCGATCACTCGCACCTGCGGCTGGTTGATCTGCTCCACCGTCTGGTAGCGCTGCACATCGGCGCAGCGCACCAGCGGGATCTTGCCGTCGACGCCCAATGGCTGGCTGAAAAACGCCTTCTTCTGCCGCTCCAGCGACACCGAAATACCGCCGAGCGCAATATCACAGCGTTGGGCCAGGAAGTCCGGCATCAGGGTTTTCCAGGTGGTCGGCACCCATTTCACCTGTACCCCAAGGCTTTTGGCCAGGGATTGGGCCATGGCGATGTCGATGCCTTCGTAGCTGCCGTCCGGGCGCAAATAGCTGTAGGGCTTGTAATCGCCGGTGGTGCAGACGCTCATTTCACCGCGCTGGAGCACTTCATCCAGACGCGACGCGGGGCTGTCGGCCTGGGCCTGGGCAGACAGGCCGGCCAGCAGGGAAAGGGTCAGCAAAGCTTTCATGCGGTCGAGTCCTTGGGCATGGGCAGGGTCGACATTATTTGCAAATGTTTAGCCACGGCACAACCAAACTCCGTCAAGACTGGATTTAACGGCTTAACCTTGCGTGTGAGGCTGCCCGGCATCTCTTCACTGTGATTTTGCGCATGGACGGTTCCCCCGACACACCCACCGTGACATCGCCAGGCGCCACCGCGTCCAGCCGCTCGGACCGTCGTCGGATCACCGCTGATACGCTTCCCTGCGAACTTGCCTTCTGGGCGCTGTGGCACTGCCGCCACGCGCGCCCACCGGACACCTTTCCCACACGTTGATTTGCCCCATTGGATGCCCCGAGCATCTGCCCGGCAGCGCCCGCGCGCCCGCCTGACGCGAACGTATGAGAATGCCCATGAGCACGCCCTTTGCCACCCTGCACGAAGCCCACTCCTTTCTTGAGCAGAACCCGGATATCGAGATGTTCGAGCTGTTCATCCTCGACAACAACGGTGTGCCTCGCGGCAAGCTGCTGCACCGCGATGAGTTGTTGGCGGTCTATGAAAGTGGCCGGCCGCTGCCGAGTACCATCCTTGGCCTGACCATCAATGGCGACGACGTGGAAAACTCCGGGCTGGTCTGGGAAGTCGGCGATATCGACTGCCGCGCCTACCCGGTCAGCGGCAGTTTGCAGCGCATGCCGTGGCGGTTGATCCCGACGGCGGCGGTGCAAGTCAGCATGCACCCCACCGAAGGCATGCCCGCTACCGTAGCCGATCCCCGGCACTTGCTGGCCAGGGTCATCGACGACCTCAAGGCCGACGGCTATTACCCGGTGATGGCGGCGGAGCTGGAGTTCTACCTGCTGGACCAGAAGCCCGACAGCAACGGCCGCCCGCAACCGGCACGGGATGTCGATGGCGGCCGCCCGCGCTCGACCCAGGTCTACGGCCTGCGGGAGCTGGAGCAGATCGAACCGTTCCTCGCCGACCTCTACAGCGCCTGCAAACTCCAGGGCATTCCGGCGCGCACGGCGATTTCCGAGTATGCCCCGGGCCAGGTGGAAATCACCCTGGAACATCGCAGCGACGCCCTGCAAGCCATGGACGAGGCGGTGCGTTACAAACGCCTGGTCAAGGGCGTGGCCCACAAGCACGGGATGACTGCGTGTTTCATGGCCAAGCCGTTTGATGACCTGGCCGGCACCGGCATGCACATGCACGTGAGCCTGGCCGACCGCGACGGCAATAACCTGTTTGCCAGTGAAGCGCCCGACGGCACGCCCTTGTTGCGCCATGCGGTGGGCGGCATGCTCAGTACCTTGCTCGACTCGCTGTTGATGTTTTGCCCCAACGCCAACTCCTACCGTCGCTTCCAGGCCAACAGTTATGCACCGCTGGCTGCCACCTGGGGCGTAGACAACCGCACCGTTACCTTGCGGGTACCCGGTGGCCCGGCGTATTCCCGGCACATCGAGCACCGCATCTGCGGCGCAGACGCCAACCCGTACCTCGCGGCGGCGGCGATCCTGGCCGGTATTCACCGGGGCATCCGCGAACAGCGCGACCCCGGTTTGCCGGTGGAGGGCAACGGTTACGCCCAGGCCAAGGAGTTGCTGCCCACCGATTGGCTGACCACCTTGCGTGCACTGGAGGGCTCGACCTGGGCGCGGGAGGCGTTTGGCGCTGAGTTCCTCGGCGTGTACCTGGCGGTCAAGCGTGCCGAGTACCGCCAGTTCATGGGCGAGGTGGGCGAGCAGGATTGGCGTTGGTATTTGCACCAGGCCTGAAGATGAAGCGTTGATCACAGACAGTTAACAGACAGCCAACCCGCGGGATACTGGCTGGCCGTGAGGACGAGGAGGGCTTCAACCTTTTTTTCACGAGCCAGTGGTTAAGCTGCGAATGTCTGATCCATTAACCGAGTCGTGTGATGCAGTCGCAACCGCTGTCTTCCATCGAGATTGAATTTGCCGAACGCGTAGGCCAGGAGCATGCCCGGGTCTGTGCCGACACGCGTCCGCCTGGCCTGTTGCGGCGCCTTGGGTTGTGGCGCGATGAGCGGTTGGTGCGCCATGCGCTGAAAATTGCTGGCGAACCGGGGCTGATTCTCGACCTGGCGTGCGGCTCCGGGCGTTTTTGGCCGGTGCTGGCCGAGCACGGTAACCGGGTGATACTCGCGTCGGACAACTCCCAGGACATGCTCGACCACGCCCTTACGCACCACGCGCCAGCCTTGCTCAAGCGGATCAAGACCTTCCAGGGCTCGGCGTTTTCCATCGGCCTGTCGGCCAATGCGGTGGACTGCATTTTTTGCCTGGAGTTGTTTCGCCATGTGCCGACCGCTGAAGGGCGCCTGGCCCTGCTTGGGGAATTTCACCGGGTCAGCCGCGACACGGTGATCGTCTCGGTCAACAGCGACAGCGGCTACCGCGCCGTGCAACCGGCCCTGGCGCCGGTCGCCAGCCATCGGGCGCAAGTGGAAGCGGAGTTTCGCCAGGCCGGGTTCGAGGTCCTCAGCCAACAGGAGTTCCTGCCGGGGTCGGCCATGTGGCGAGTCTACGTCCTGCGTAAGAGAGGATAAGTCCAGGCGGCGGGACTATTCTTCAACATCTGTAAGAGTTTTCATGGCGGATGCTGTACTGCGAATGCTCGCAACTCCCTTTCGCGATATATACTGCGCGCCATTCTTCAAGGGAGAGCCGTGTGGCCATCGATATTCACTGGATCTGCGACAACGATAGCCTCGGCCAGCATTGCGCCGAATGGCAGCAGTTGCCATTCGTCGCCCTCGACACCGAATTCATGCGGGTCGATACCTTTTACCCCATTGCCGGGCTGATCCAGATCGGTGATGGCGTTCGCGCTTACCTGATCGACCCCCTGACCATCGACAACTGGCAACCCCTGGCCGCCTTGCTGGAGAACCCGGCGGTGATCAAGGTGGTGCACGCCTGCAGTGAAGACCTGGAAGTGTTGCTGCGCCTGACCGGCAGCCTGCCGGTGCCGTTGTTCGACACCCAACTGGCAGCCGCCTACCTGAACCTTGGTTTCTCCATGGGCTATTCGCGGTTGGTGCAAGCTGTCCTCGACATCGAATTGCCCAAGGGCGAGACCCGCTCCGACTGGCTGCAGCGGCCATTGTCCGAGACGCAAATCAGCTACGCCGCCGAAGACGCGGTGCACCTGGCGGAAGTTTACACGCGCTTGCGCCCGAGGCTTTCCGACGACAAGTACGCCTGGGTATTGGAAGACGGTGCCGAGTTGGTGGCCAATCTGCGCCGCGAAGTCGACCCGTACGAGGTTTACCGCGACGCCAAGCTGGCGTGGAAACTGTCCCGTGCCCAACTGGCTGTATTGCGCGAACTGTGCGCCTGGCGTGAACAGCAGGCCCGCGCCCGAGACCTGCCGCGTAACCGGATCATCCGTGAACACTCGTTATGGCCCTTGGCCAAGTCCCAGCCGGATAACCTCGCCGCGCTGGGCAAGATCGAAGACATGCACCCGCGCACCGTGCGCCAGGACGGCGAGTTCCTGCTGGGCCTGATCAAGCGTGCCGGCAGCGTCTCCATCGACCAATGGCCGCCGGCGGTTGCCGAACCATTGCCGGTAGACGCCGCCACGCTGATCAAGCACCTGCGCGCCCTGGGCCAGGCCGAGGCTGAACGCCTGGACATGGCGCCGGAACTGATGCTGCGCAAGAAAACCCTCGAAGCCCTGGTCAAGAGTGGCTACCCCGAGGGGCCTTACCAATTGCCAGATTCGCTGCGTGGCTGGCGCCGCGAGTTGATGGGCCAGGCGCTGCTGGACAGCCTGGCCACCGCCGGAGAACAGCCTTGAAACGTATTTGTTCCATCTATCGCAGCCTCAAACGAAACGAGATGTACCTCTACGTGCTGAAAAGCGATGCCCTGGAGCGCGTTCCGGAAAACCTGCTGGCCGCCTTCGGCAAGCCGCACCATGCCTTTGACCTGGTATTGAGCCCGGAGCGCAAGCTGTCTCGCGAGGACATCACCGTGGTTCTGGAGAACCTCGAAAAGCAGGGCTACCACTTGCAGATGCCGCCGGCCGAGGACGAGTACATCGAACACTTGCCCGAAGAGCTGCTGCGACGTAATGACCCGATGTGATCGGTCAGTGCCCCGTCCGGGGCACATTCATCAATGGAATTCAATTTTTGGCGACGCCCGCACGGCACAGTGACCTGGACCGGCGGCCGCCTGCAGTGTTTTTGAAAGGTTTGAACCATGCGCGTTCTGATTGCTGAACACGATCACCCGCTGTACGCCCGGTTGCTGCGCGAAGCGGCGCCGGACCTTGAGGTCATGACCAGCGGCGACTCGGCCGAATTGTCGCGCCTGGCGGCGGATTGCCCGGTGTGGCTTGGCCAACCGGATTTGCTGGCCACGTTGCTGCGCCAGGGCCACCAGCCACAATGGCTGCAATCCACCTGGGCTGGCATCACGCCACTGTTGGCTGAGGGCCTGCCCCGGGATTACCGCCTGACCCGTGCCGTGGGCATTTTTGGCCAGGTAATGGCCGAGTACGTGCTTACCTACATGCTTGGCCATGAGCGCGAAGTACTCGCGCGCCTGGTCAGCCAGGTCGAGCGCAAGTGGGACAACCGCATGGGCCAGAGCCTGGCGGGCCGCAAGGTGCTGATCGTGGGTACCGGTGATATTGGCCACAGCGTTGCGCAATTCCTGCAGCCGTTTGGCGTGGAGCTTTACGGCATCGCCAGCGAAGCCCGCGAGCAGGCGCCATTTATCGAAGTCGCCGGGCTGGAGCAATTGCCGCGCCTGGTGGGTGAGGTGGACTACGTGGTCAACCTGCTGCCCAACACACCGAACACCCACGATTTGTACGACGCGGCGCTGTTCAAGCAATTCAAGCCGACCGGATTGTTTATCAACGTCGGACGTGGTGTGGCTGTGGTCGATGCAGACCTGGTGGAAGCGTTGAAGGATGGCCATCTGGCGGGCGCGGTGATCGACGTTTGCCGTCAGGAGCCATTGCCCCAGCGTCACCCGTTCTGGACCGCCTGGGGGCTGCTGCTGACCGGCCACAGTTCGGCGCCGACCTCGCCCGGGATGATGGTGCAGTTGTTTGTCGAGAATTTGCGGGCATACCAGGCGCAGCAAGCATTGCGTGGGGAAGTGAGTTTCGAGCGCGGTTACTGATAGCGCGAAGGCCCGGCAACGCCTGTTGCCGGGCGCTTACAAATTTCTGCAAACACTAATCAGATGTTCGTTTTGCAGGTCGTATGTGAGGCTCGTACCCCTTTCCAGATGGGTACATTCTCATGTTGAATGCTGGCGCTGTATTCCGGTCTCCACGTGTAACTGCGCAACTTTCCCTGCTTTCCACCGAGCCGGCGGCGAGCCCCCCATTGCCCTCTGCCCTGGTCGCCGCGGCCGATGTCAACACGCAGGCCCGCGCCTCAGTCCCGCGACAAACCGGCCTCAGTGCGGCGTTGGGCGACCGCGCGAATCTACGGACCCTGGGCCGCAAGCTCGACGAAATTGCCACCCGTCTTGGCGTGAATGCCAGCCCTCAAGCGGTGCTTGCCGCGTTGCACACCACACCGATGCAGATACACCCCGAGTCGTCCTACCCGATCCAGTCGGGTAACGCCGCGACGGTAGAGACCTTTCTCAGAAGTATCGGCATGGGGTTGCCCACCAATCATTTTCAACTGAGCTGCCATGCCCACTCGATGAGTGACAGGGCACTGGAGCATCCGCTGGGTAATTTTGGCGGTGGGTTGTCCTGGCCTATTCCCCTGAGCGCCGGTGAGCGGCGCAGGGTGCTCGCGGCGGCCACCGACCATGGCAGCCAGAACCCCAATGCACCGCACATCGGCGCAAGCGTGGGTGTGCTGGAGTATCTGAACGCCAACCAGCCGCTGTCGGGCGAGGCGTCGACTGATCCTGCCAAGGCACTCGAAACCCTGGTCAGCTCCAACCGCGGACAGGCACTGGGGCAAGCCATACAGCACCAGCTGGGGGCATTGCCACCGATACCAGCGTGAGCGAATACGCCCTGAGCGCTATCCACCTGCTGCTTGATCCCGAGTCCATCACGGCGCCGCACCGAAACCGCGTGGCGGGCTTCGACCTCGCCCAACAAGCCCATTGGGGCAAGTCGGCTTCGGCAGTGCTTGAGCACCTGAGCACTTACCTGTACGAAAATCACAAGACCAGCCCCGAGATGGCCAAGGCCGGCGCCTATTTGTTACTGGCAAGAAAAGCCCCCGAGTTTTTGATCAAGGACATCCCCGGCCGCGTGTCCTACGGCAGCCCGGCCTGGGTAAGCCTCGCGGTTGCAGCCGCGGCCGTAGAGGCGCAGTTCCCCGGAAAGGTGGCGCACATGACCTTTGCCCAAGTCATGTCCAGCGCGCAAAACGCGATCCTGACGAATCGAGCCGCCGCCGAACATGCACAAAAAGCAGCATTAGTGGACTGGGCCGTGGTCAACGGGATCGTCACACGTCAGCCAGGTGATCGTTACAGCGACGATGAAATAGACCGTGCAAGGACGGCATTCAACGCACAACTGAAGTCGACGCTTGCGGCGACCGGTTTATTGGAAGCCGAGATTCCAAGCCGTAAAGACATTGCGTTGGCCCATTTGAAGCAGCGGTTTGGCGAACACGTACCTTTTGAAGAGAAACGACTGAAGGTTGTCGACTCGAAACAACCTTCAGCCCAACCGCTTTATGATCCGAACCGGGCGCCCGCCGGGCTTTTCTCGTTGCTGGACATCGCCATGAGCGGACTTGGCCAATACCCATGGGAAACCAGGGACCCGAGCATTGCCGGGGCAATCAAAGGCAAGAGCCTTGATTTCAGCGTGAATAAAATCTTCAACGAACAATTTGAACACGCAATCACTTCTCGCCAGCAAGGGGTTCGCAGCGCCATCAAGCACCTTGTCGCAACACTGCCATTGGTCGACCGGGAAAACCTGGAGTTTGGAAAGCTCGAGTTTTTTCAGAAAAACACTTATGAACTGGGCCTCGACTTCACCTCTAAAAAACGGCAGGGCGCGGAAAACAAACTGTGGGTCAAGGCCACCGGAAGGAATGGCGACACCGTTTATGAAATTGATTTGAACGCAGGTGCAATCAAGTCGGTGCCGGCCTCTGAGTTAACAACAAAACGCGAGCGGCAGGCCAACAAGGAGTTCAAGACGCAGCCCTTCAAGCCCAAGACCGTGAGCGAGGCTGCCCTTGGCCAAAAGAGCCGGGACGACTTGTCAGCGCCGCCCTCCAGTTTTTCCAGCGCGCGAACGCAGCACATCGCCGATGCCTTTGTTGAGCATCTTGATCTCGACAGTGATGACGTAAAAACCTATGCCCGGGGCGTGACCTCGTTCGATAAACAAATGGCAACCGAGTGGAACGTCACCAACTTTTTCCTTGACCTGATTCCGCTCAGATCAGCCATCGTGAATTTTTCCAGGGGCAACTACCTGGAAGGGGCCAGTGACCTGGCACTGGATGTCTTTGGTTTTGTCACGGCGGGCGCGGGTTTGGCGGCGAAAGTGACGAAGGCGGGGGCTAAGGTCGCCAGCGCCGCCGCCAAGGCCATTCAAGTGGCAAAAGTCATCGGTGTGGCTGCCATTCAAGCATTCAACCCATTGGATGGCTTCAGCGATCTGGTCGCGGGCGGCGCTCGGCTTCTGGGTAAAGGCGCCAACTTTGTACGCGCGACGGGTGCAGAGGTGGTCAACAAGCTCAAGGGCGCGAGCGGCAGCTATGACCTGTTGAAGGCCGCCAGCAAACACTATGACGCAGCGGCGACGGGTACCTTCAAGGTCGCCGGGCAAAACGTTGATGGAGGCGCGGTACTCCAGGGCGGTCGATGGTATGCGTTCGATGTGGACAGGATGCGGCCTTATGGCAGCCCTCTTGAAGGCTTCACCGCAAAAACGAGTGCGATGGATGGGGCGGTTATCACGACACCCGCCGAGGCGGGCAGCGCCCTGAACAACCGGTTGTTTGGCGACTACAGCGTGGCCGAATCGAAAGTGGCCGGGCTTGCGCGCAACGGTCAGGGGGTCTATGTGGCGGCAGACGGTCACTTGTCCCATATCCGCCATACCGATACTGCCGGCAACACTGCGATCTACGAGGTGCGGCAAGTGACTCGCACCGCAGACGGTGCCGTACAGGCGCAGATTTATCACAACAACCGGCAAACGCCGCTGTTGGTGCAGCACCTTCAGGGGGACCAATGGCAGCGCCTGGGGGCCCGCGGCGGAACCCCGCCTTCGGTGGCATCGGACCTGGGGCCAAAAATTGGCGCGGGCGGTGAGGCGGCGATCTACGAAAGTCTCGACGGGAAAAGTGTTTATAAGGACTATGGCCCTTCATCCATGACTCCTGCCGACGACTTTGTCGATAACGAGATCCTGTGCCTGAACAGCTATTACGGTGACGGCTTTGCAACGACGATATTTGAAAATGGTCGCCGTTATTTGAAAATGGGCAAGCTGGACGGGGTGGATGTTAATACCCTGGCGAAGGGAAGTTTGCCGCCAGAGGCCAGGCTGTTACTGGATGATGCATTTCGGCGTATGGAACAGAAAAATCTTTACCACAACGATCTGCAGTTAAGTAATTTCCTGTATTCGGCGAGGGACAATAAAATCTATCCAGTTGACTTGAACGCAAACGGTCTTGAAGACATGACACCGTTTCTCGCCAGTTTGTACAAGCGTGATAGAGACGAGCTGCGCAGGGCCTATTACGCGCTGATCGCCAAGGCGTAGCCATGCCCCTGCTGTGATGGCAGCAGGGTTTTGACGTGACCGTCAACGACTGCCAGAGCGTGTTCAGTCCTGGAGATTGAAGTCGCCTTCCGACACCAGCTCACTCAACGGCTTGCGTGGGCTCGGGGTTTCCCGGGCTTGCAGGTAGTCGGCCAGGGTGGCTTTATCGCCAAGCTTGCCAATCGCCACGGCCGCGTGCAGGGCATAACCTTCGGGAATCTTCAGCTCCTTGCGGGTCAGCTCCTGATCGAAACCGGCCATGCCGTGGGTGTGCCAGCCGCTGAGGCTGGCTTGCAGCGCCAGGTGGCCCCAGGCCGAACCGGTGTCAAAGGTGTGCCACAGGGCTGGGGTTTCTTCGGTGGCCCCAGGCACCAGGAAGTCGGTTTTCGACGCGACGATCACCAGGGCAGAGGCATGCTGCGCCCAGCCACGGTTGAATTCGTTCAACAGGCCCAGGAAACGCTCCCAATTCGGCGTGTCACGGCGCGCGTAGAGGAAGCGCCACGGCTGCGAGTTGTAGGCCGACGGCGACCAACGGGCGGCTTCGAAGAAGCTCAACAGGGTATCGACCGGGATGCTTTCGCCGGTGAAGGCGCGCGGCGACCAGCGGTCGGTGAATTGTGGGTGGATGGGGTAGTCGGCGACGCGTGGGTTGCTGCTCATTGGGCTGATCCTGATGAAAAACCGGGGCTCAAAGCTACTTCGCCGCCGACAGGCTGACAAGTCTTGTTCTACCGACAGTCGTAAGCGCTTGGCCCCGACCGCCATGGGCACTAGACTGACGGCCTTTTAACATACAGATACTGATGTAGAGCCATGGCCGCCAAAGTCGAACCTTTCTGGATCCGCAAAACCCTCGAACAACTCGATCAGGATGAGTGGGAGTCGTTGTGCGACGGCTGCGGCCTGTGCTGCCTGCAAAAGCTCGAGGATGAAGACGACAACAGCGTCTATTACACGCGCATCGCCTGCAAACTGCTGGACCTGAAAACCTGCCAGTGCACCGACTACCCCAACCGCCGCGACGCGGTGCCCGATTGCATCCAGCTCACCCCGGGCCAGGCCGACCAGTTCAAATGGCTGCCGCCTACCTGTGGTTACCGGCTGGTCAGCGAACGCAAGGACCTGCCGCTGTGGCACCACCTGGTCTGCGGCGATCGCGATGTCGTACACCAGCAACGCATTTCTCAGTCCGGGCGCATGCTCAGCGAAGGCAGCGTGCCCGAGGATGACTGGGAGGATTACCTGATTTTTCGCGCTGGCTGAAAAGGAGTGTGTATGACGGTTGGAGCCAGGCTGGCGGCGAGCCTGCTGTTGTTGGCATTGAGTGCGTCGACGTGGGCGGCGAAGAAAGTCGACCTGGACTATCACGTCAAGCTGCTGCCTCAAAGTGACCAGGCTGAAGTGCGTCTGAGCCTGTCCCATGGCTCGGCCGTGCGCAGCCTCAACTTCGACCTGGGCCGCGACGGCGACTACACCGACTTCAAGGCCGATGGCCAGTGGCAGGTGTTGCCGGGCAATGCGCCGGGTGACAGCCGTGGCCTGTGGCAACCCAGCGCCGACAAGGCCAGCCTGACCTACCGTGTACGCCTGGCCCATGCGCGCAAGAAGGGCGTTTACGAGGCGCGCATGACGCCGAGCTGGGCATTGTTTCGCGGGGAAGACCTGGTGCCTGCGGCACGGCTGGACCAGCAAGACGGCATTGAGTTGGTGTCGCGCCTGGTGTTTGAACTGCCCGCCGGCTGGAAAAGCGTCGAGACTTCCTGGCCGCGTATCGGCAAGAATAAATTTCGCGTCGACAACGTTTCCCGCCTGTTCGACCGGCCCACCGGCTGGATGCTTGCCGGCACCTTGGGCAGCCGCAGGATGCGCCTGGGTGAAACCGAAATCACCGTGGCCTCGCCCAAAGGGCAGGGCATGCATCGCATGGATGTGCTGACCTTGCTGACGTTTGTCTGGCCCCAGGTGCAGGCGGCGTTCCCGCGGCATCCGGCCAAGTTGTTAGTGGTGGGCGCGGCTGATCCGATGCGTCGCGGTGCGTTTTCGGCGCGGGACTCGATCTACATCAACAGCCGCACGCCACTGGTCAGCGAGAACGGCAGCAGCCCGTTGATCCGTGAAGTGGTGCAGGCCATCGGCCGCTTCAACGACCATCAGGGCAGCGACTGGATCAGCGAAGGCCTGGCGCAGTACTACGCCGTTGAACTGATGCGCCGTGCGGGCGGCATCAGTGACGATCGCTACGCCGCGATACAGGCCCGGCTGACCAAGGACGGCAAGGACGTGACCACCCTGCGGGTTGAACACGCCAGCGGCGCGACGGTAGCGCGAGCGGTGGTGTTGTTGCAGGAGCTGGACCGCGAGATTCGTGTAAAAACCCACAACAAGCGTTCGCTGGATGACTTGACTCAGGCGGTGATGCGGATGAACAGCATCAGCACGAAGGAATTCGTGCAGTTGGGGGAGAGCATCATCGGCGAGTCCTCGGTGGTGCTCGACAGCAAGCTGCTGCGCTGACACCCGCCTCTTGGCACACTGACACCTGTAGGAGCCCGGCTTGCCGGCGATGAGGCCCTTGAGGACGCCATCGCCGGCAAGCCGGGCTCCTACAGGTCAGCGGTCAACCCGTGGTTTTGCTGGCTTTCTCAGCCGCCACTTCAGCCTTGGTCTTGAGGTTTTTCAGTTCCTCACCGGCGCGTTCAATCCTTGTGCGCACGGTGTTCATTTCCTGGCGACTCTTCTCCAGCAAGTCTTTTGCCGAGCTGTGCCCGCTGATCCCGCGCGCCAGTGCCACGCCGCCAATCGCCAGCTGAATCAAACCAAAAAAACCGCCACGGCGCAGGCCTTTGCCCATCATTACCACACCGCCCGCCAGGGAGCCGATGCGTTCCCAACCCTGGACGTTTTGCGAAGGTTGGCTGTCGAACCGTGTGGACCGGATGACGGGTCGCAGGATTTTGCTGTCGCTCATGATCTGTCTCCAACAAGGGCTTAGTGATATGCAGCTGACTGCATACAGCAAGCGGATGTTCCCAAAAAATCAGTACTTGGGTCCCGAACGGGTGTTGTTACCCTTGGCCAGGCGGTCGTAAAGCACCACGTTGACGGTGGCAGCAAGGTTCATGCAGCCGGTGGTGGGGATGAAGATCACGTCTTCACACCAGTCGCGAATCTCTTTATCCAGAGAGCCGTCTTCCGGGCCGAAGATATACAGCGCACGGTCGGGGTGGGTGTATTCGGGCAGAGGGCGGGCGCCTTCCACCAGCTCGACGGCGACCGGAATGCAGCCCAGGGGCAGGATCTTTTTCAGGTCATCGATACCGATCAGCGGAATGTCGTGGTGGACCTTCTTGGTGTCGGTAATAAAGTCCCGGGCCCGCTCGTAGCGCTTGCCGGTGTAGAACACCGAGGCCACGCCGTAGCAGCCGGCGGCGCGCATTACCGAGCCGACGTTTTCGGGGGATTTGGGGTTATACAGGCCGATGCAACTGTAGCGTTTATTGCCCACGGGAGAGGGTGCCTTCGAGAAAAACCGCGATTATACGGCCTCGGGCTAATGTATTGCTTGGGCGATCGCTATCGCGGGCAAGCCTGGCTCCCACATTTGGAATGCATTGCCCTGTGGGAGCCGGGCTTGCCCGCGATGGTGCCTTCACATTCAGTGAAGATACTCAGTCGTCTTTTTTCATCAACCCGGCCAACGCCGCAAACGGGTTGTGCGTCGCCTTGGCAATCGTCGGGCTGCTGGTGGAGCCTTCGCCGAAGTACTGCTGGTCGGTATAACGCGAGTGTTCGTTGTCGTGGCAATACAAGCACAGCAACTCCCAGTTGGAACCGTCCTGGGGATTGTCGTCATGGTTGTGGTTGCGGTGGTGCACGGTCAGTTCGCTCAGGCGCTTGCCGGCGAATTCACGGGCGCAGCGGCCGCAGACATGGGGGTACATCTTCAGGGCTTTGTCGCGGTAGCCCATTTCCCGGTCGCGCTGGGCATCGGCGAGGATGCGGTCCAGCTTGGCGGTGTGGGAGGGCGGGTTGGTCGAGCTCATCATGGCTCCTGTCTTGTAGTGGATCACGGATAGCGTTGATTCTAGCTGCTTGCGGGGTAATAAGCCTCCGGCTTTTTGCGCAGTCACCACAGTTTCAGCACCTTGTGGGAACAGCCGGGCGCCGGGCCGCAGTTGAGGATGTGGGTGAGGGTGACAGGCGACTTCCACCCTCAACCGCAAAGCGCTGAACAGTACCTTCGACAAAAAAGTGCCCTACGTGATCGAAGGTAGAAACAAATAGCCGCTGAACCGGGCAGGCCTCAGCCCTTGAGCTTCTCGGCAATCCAGATGGTATGCCGCGTGCCCTTGTTGCCATGGGCAAACACCTGCACTTCCTCGGCCTTGAAGCCGGCCTTGCGCAGTTTGTCGCTGAACTGCTTGTCGGCGCTGGCCGACCACACTGCCAGCACGCCCTTGGGCCGCAGAGCCTTGGCGCAGGCGCTGAGGCCGCCGGCTGAGTACAGCCAACTGTTGGCTTTTTGCGTCAGGCCTTCGGGGCCGTTGTCGACGTCGAGCATGATCGCGTCAAAGCCCTGGGGCTCGGCCTGCAGCACCTTGGCCACGTCTTCCATGCGGATCACGGTGCGTGGGTCCAGCAGCGGGCGGCCGGACTTTTCCCCCAGCGGGCCACGGTTCCACTCCACCACGCCGGGCACCAGCTCGGCGACCACTACTTCGGCGGTCTTGCCCAGATGCTTTAGCGCCGCCGCCAAGGTAAAGCCCATGCCCAGGCCACCAATCAACACCCTGGAACCAGGCCGACCGGCAACTTTGCGGCACGGAATTTCTGCCAGTGCATCCTCGGAACCGTGCATGCGCGTGTTCATCAACTGGCCACCGTCACCGCCCTGAATCTTGATGACAAAATCCTCACCGTATTCGAACAGGCACAAGGCACCGCCGTTGTCGGGGATCGGAGTGGTGTCCAGCAGAACGAAACGTTTCATGGAAATCTCATTGGGAAGGGCATTCTTGCGCGGTTGGGAGTAGCCTTACGACTTTACGGTCAGGCCATGGAGCCATCGATGAAGTGCAGCATTCTAACGGTCATTGTGTGGAGCGCGCTCACCCTTAGCGGTGTGGCCCAGGCTCAGGAGTCGCAAACCGTACCGATCACCCCCGCACCCACGGCGGGTTCGCCGGGCACTGCAACGCCCACGCCGTACCCGCAAGTCACGCCACCGGCGACGCCCAAGGCTTCAGGCGGTGGTGAGCCGATGCTGGCACCGATCGTGCTGCCTACGCCGCCCAAGGACCAGACGATCCCCGGCTTGCAGCAGAACGACATCAAACCCAAGACCCCAGGCGGTTAAAACTGCTGGGACAGCAATTGCCCGTCCGCCATGCGCAGGCGTTTGGACAGGGCGATGGCAATCGCACGAATGATCTTGGCCGCGATTTTCGGCGCATCGTTGAGCATTTTTTCCAGGGAATCCTTGCCCAGGTTCAACAGCACGCAATCGCTGGCCGCCACGCAACTGGCGGAGCGGCGCTCGCCATCGAGCACCGCCATCTCGCCAAAGGCCCGCCCACTGCGCAAGGTGGCGATGGTCAGGCGCTGGCCTTCATGGTTGGTTTTCTGCACCGCCACCTGGCCACTGTGGATGATGCACATGAAGGTGCCGGCGTCGCCCTCGAGGAAAATCACCTCGTCACGGCCGATGCTGCTGATGTTGAAATAGCCCGCCGCCACGTGGAAGTCTTCCGGCAGCAAAGGGTCGAACAGGCCGCAATCCATCAGCATGTCGCGGATTTCGTTATTGAGTAAGGTCGGTTCTGGCATGAGGCTTACAGTCTTCGTCCATAAATCGTGCAGGGCGCGCGCCCGGCGGTCAGGTGTTCAGACCCGTCCGCCAGGCGGAGTTCCTTAAACCAGCCCCAGCGCCTTGAAAACAAATGCATATTCGAGTGCTACGTCACGTAATCCCTGGTAACGGCCACTCATGCCGCCGTGGCCAGCACCCAGTTCGGTCTTGAGCAGCAGCAGGTTGTCATCGGTCTTGGTGTCTCGCAGCTTGGCCACCCACTTGGCCGCTTCCCAATATTGCACGCGGCTGTCGTTGTAGCCGGCGATCACCAGCGTAGCCGGGTAGGCCTGGGCGCTGACGTTTTCGTACGGCGCGTAGGCCTTGATCCGCTCATACACCTCGGGCTCCTCGGGGTTGCCCCATTCGTCGTACTCGGTGATGGTCAGTGGCAACTCCGGGTCGAGCATGGTGTTGAGTACATCGACAAACGGTACTTCGGCAATCGCTGCCTGGAACAGCTCCGGGCGTTGATTGAGCACCGCGCCGATCAACAGGCCGCCGGCGCTGCCGCCGCTGATGGCCAGTTGTCTGGAAGTGGTCAGGCCTTGGGCGATCAGGTGTTCTGCGCAGGCGATAAAGTCGCTGAAGGTGTTTTGCTTGTGCTCCTGCTTGCCGGCACGGTACCAGGCTTCACCCAATTCGCCGCCGCCGCGAACATGCGCAATGGCGAACGCCACGCCACGGTCCAGCAGGCTCAGGCGCGCATGGGAGAACCACGGGTCGAGGCTGTGGCCGTAGGCGCCGTAGCCGTACAGGTACAGCGGCGTGGGCTTGCCCAACTGGTCGCGGCGCATCACCAGGCTGATCGGCACCTGAGTGCCATCGGCCGACGTCGCCCACAGGCGTTGGCTGACGTAGTCATCGGCGTTGAATACGCCCAGCACCGGGGTTTGCTTGAGCACGTGTTGCGCGCCGCTGGCAAGTTCCAGTTGACGGACCTGGGCCGGGCGATTCAGCGCCTCATAGCGCAGGCGGATCTTGTCGCTGACAAATTCCAGGCTGTTTTGCACGTAGAGGCTGTAGGCCGCGTCGGGTAATTCCACCCGATAAGCGGCTTGGCCGTGTGGGTGCACCTCGATGATCGGCAAACCGCCGATGCGCAGGCTCAGGGTCATGGCCCGGGCGTTGAGGCTCACGCCATCGAGCATCACCGCGTCATCGTGGGGGATCAGGTTCTGCCAGTCGTCCTGGGTCGGCACGTTGCCGGTGTCGGCGGCCTGAAACAAGGCGAAGTTGATGCCATCACGGTTGCTGCGGATGAACCAGGTCCACTGGTCGTCCAGCTTGCCGTGATCGACGTCGTATTCATGGCCTTCGACCCGCGGCGCCATGCAGGTAAAGGCCTGCTGCGGCTGCTCGGCGTCCAGGGCCCAGATTTCGCTGGTGGTCTTGCTGCCCAGGGCCAGCAGCAACTGGCGCTCGGAGCTTGAGCGGTAGCAGTGCAGGAAGAAACGGCCGTCGGGCTCGTGGAACACTTCTTCGGCGGCGGTGCCGTCCAGGCGATAGCGATACAGCTTGTGCGGGCGCTGGGTGTCGTCCAGTTCAGTGAAGAACAGGGTCAGGCTGTCGTTGGCCCAGGTCATGCTGCCGTCGCAGTCTTCGAACTCCAGTTCGCTGACCTTGCCGGTGGCCAGTTCCTTCACGTAGAGCGTGTAAATCTCTTCGCCGCTGGTGTCCAGGCTGTAGGCCAGGCGTTGGTGGTCCGGGCTGATGCTGAAGGCGCCGAGGGAGAAAAAGCCGCCATTGGCCAATACGTTCGGGTCCAGCAGCAGCTCTTCAGCGTTTTCGTCGACCTGTTGGCTGTCATCCGCCGGGCGCGGGCAGCGGTAGTGGCGGGCGTACTCGTCGCCGGCGGTGGTACGGGTGTAATACAGGTACGGGCCCCAGGGCGAGGGCAGGGACAGGTCGGTTTCGAGGATGCGGCCCTTGATCTCCTCGAACAGGGTCTCACGCAGCGCCTGCTGGTCGGACAATTGGGCTTCTTGCCAGGCATTTTCCGCCTTGAGGTAATCGAGCACCTCGGTGCTGTCGCGTTCTTGCAGCCAGGCGTACGGGTCGGTGCCCGGGGCCTTGCGGGCGATCGGGGCGGCAGTGATGTGGGTCGATGGGGGCATGGATCACTCTCTGTCTGGCGGTTGGCCGACGGCATTGCAGCCTCGGCACTGAAAAGCCGTTATCATAGCGG
Organism: Pseudomonas sp. Bout1; assembly: GCF_034314165.1. Lineage (GTDB taxonomy): Bacteria > Pseudomonadota > Gammaproteobacteria > Pseudomonadales > Pseudomonadaceae > Aquipseudomonas. Next base: position 1,749,161 of record NZ_JAVIWK010000001.1, read on the forward strand.
CCTGTTTGCCTACCTTGCCATGGACACCATGACCGAGAACGACTATCTGATCGCTTGGGGCCTCTACGCCTTCGCAGCCCTGGGTTGCCTGTTGGTGTGGTTTGCCATGACCCGCTGGATGTGGCGCTGGCTGCGCGAGCCTCTGCGGTTGCTGATGGCGGTGCTGCTGTTCAGCCCGACCATTGTCGACCCGGTGAAGACCCAGTTTGCCCCGGCCGTGGCCATCACCGCCCTGGACCTGGTGCTCAAGGTCGGCAACAACGCCTGGCGGGCGATCTCCGATTTGTTCATGTATTGCATGATCGCGTTCGGCGTGTATTTGGTGTTTGCGTTAATCCGCTGGCCCATCGAACGTGCCGCCAGGGCTCGCCGTGAGCAGAAGGCCGCCGCTGCGGCAGCCGCTGCCGCCGAGCCGGATGACGACGAACCCTTCGCCGATGAGCGCTACGGTCGCCCGGCCCCTGTCAGCGGTATGCGGGTCGAACCGCGCCTTTAACGTTGTACGCCCTGTATCGAGAAGCCTGGCATGTGTGAATTATTGGGCATGAGTGCCAACGTACCGACCGATATCGTGTTCAGCTTTACCGGGCTGATGCAGCGCGGCGGACGCACCGGCCCCCACCGTGATGGTTGGGGCATCGCCTTCTATGAGGGCCGCGGCCTGCGGTTGTTCCAGGACCCGGCGGCGAGCAGCGAATCGGAAGTCGCGCTGCTGGTGCAGCGTTATCCGATCAAGAGTGAAGTGGTGATTGGCCATATCCGCCAGGCCAACGTCGGCAAGGTGTGCCTGTCCAATACTCATCCGTTCGTCCGAGAGTTGTGGGGCCGTAACTGGTGCTTCGCGCACAACGGCCAACTGGCAGACTTCAACCCCCGCGCCACGTTCTACCGCCCGGTCGGTGATACCGACAGCGAAGCGGCGTTCTGCGATTTACTCAACCGTATACGTGAAGCTTTCCCCGAGCCGGTAGAGATCGAGCAGGTACTGCCGGACCTGATCGCCGCCTGCAGCGAATACCGCAGCAAAGGCGTGTTTAACTGCCTGCTCAGCGACGGCGACTGGCTGTTCTGCTATTGCTCGACCAAACTGGCACAGATCACCCGGCGTGCACCGTTTGGCCCGGCACGTTTGAAAGATGTCGACGTGATCGTCGATTTTCAGGCCGAAACCACCCCCAATGACGTGGTGACGGTAATCGCCACCGAGCCCCTGACCGAAAACGAGACCTGGACCCGCTACGAACCGGGCCAGTGGAGCCTGTGGCGACGCGGCGAATGCGTTTCCCAAGGCACAACCGAGTAAGGACGTCGAATATGTTGCTCAGCTATTTGCGACTGGTGTTGTTTGCCGTGGGCTTGTTGGTCGGTGTGCAGGTGCCGGGGTTTATCAGCGACTACGCCAAGCGCGTAGAAGCCCATCTGATCGAAGCCCAGACCGGTTTGCGCGGCTTCGATGCCACGGCGCAGCAGTTCTTCAACGGTGACTTACAGGCGCTGGTGGCCCATTACCGTGCCAGCGACGACCCGGTGTTTCGCAGCGATGCCAACAGCCTGGGCACGTTGCTGGACCGTCAGGTAGCGCTGGATAAACAGTTCCAGGCGATGCAAGGCCCGTGGTACATCCGTGCACTGCAAGTGGCGGTGGCCGCCGACCCGGCGATTCGCCAGGAGACCTGGAACGGCTACAGCTACATGCTGTTGCTAACCCCCGAAGCCATGGGCTGGGGTTTGGGCGGGGCGATGCTGTTGTCGTTTGGCATCGAATGCCTGTTCCGGCTGATCGACTGGGTGGTGCTGGGTGGCAAGCGCCTGCGCCAGAGCCGGCCGATAGAAGAGCGCGATCTGAAAGGACTCTAGGCGTGAGCGTGCTCGCGAAGCATTCACCGGCCCCGCGTGTACCCAGGGTGCACGCGTTATCGTTAACGTTCATCGCAAGCAAGCCTGCTCCTACAGCACCATAAATTCCTCGCCAACTTCTTGCGCGTACTGCGCCACCACCGTCTGGCACAGCGCCACAATTTCATCCACCAACTCCACCCCGACTCGCCACGACACCACCACCTGCAAGTTGGGCGGTCGTTGTTCCATGGGCAGCATGGTCAATTCCCCGCGCGCCAGCTCTTCGCTGACCAATACGGGTGGGAACGCACCAATCCCGAACCCGTCCCGCAGCAGGCGGGTGATTGCCGACACCGAGTTCACGCAGCTCATCCGTGGCGCCGCTACGCCGTTGGCCTGCATCAGACTGAGCACATCCTGGTGCGGGCTGGAGTTTTTCGAGTAGGTGATGATGCGCTCCTGGGCCAGTTCGGCGAGGGAGGCGTAATCGCGGTTGTAGATCGATTGGCTGGCAACGATCCAGCCCATCGGGTGGCTCGCCAGTTCCAGGCTGCGCAAGGTTTCCTGGCGCAGCAGGTCGGTCTGCAGGATCAAATCGAGGAAGCCTTTTTGCAACTGGTCGCTGAGGTTCAACGCGGTGTCGGCGACCAACTCGATTTCCACCCGGGGAAAGTGGTCCGTCAGTTTTGCCACCAATGCGCTTAGCCAGGTATGGATCACCGTGTCCATCACCCCGATGCGGATGCGCCCGACCTTGCTGCTGGTGGTTTCCAAAGACTGTTTGAGCCCCTGCATGGTCGCCATCATCTGTTCGGCATAGTCGAGTACCTTCAAGCCTTCCGGCGTCAAACTGACACCCCGGGAATCGCGCAGGAACAGCTTCACCCCCAGTTCGCTTTCCAGCACGGCGATGCGGCTGGAGATTGAAGCCTGGGTGGTGAACAGCTTCTCTGCCGTCAGGCGAAAGCTCTTGAGCTTGGCCACCCAGACGAAGGTTTCGAGGAACTTCAAATTCATGGGATCAACTTTTCTTATGCATGGATCGGTTTTTATTAGTTGGACGCCGCGTGTCGCAAACGCCAAAAATCGAGCTGTCTCACGATAAGCGTCGTTGGGGTTCAGGACAACATCGTTGCGAGATCTTGGTAAAAGATCCCACACTACAAAAAAACAAAGCCTACAGGAGCGCTACCGTGAGCCGCCTGCTATTGAACTGCGACATCGGCGAAAGCTTTGGCAACTGGACCCTGGGTCTGGACGCCGAGGTCATGCCGTTCATTGATTGCGCCAACGTTGCCTGCGGCTTTCATGCGGGCGACCCGAGCATCATGCGCAAGACCGTCAGCCTGGCCTTCGAGCATGGCGTGCAGGTGGGCGCACACCCGGCGTACCAGGACCTGGCCGGTTTTGGCCGCCGCTCCATGGCCTACACCCCGCAGGAAATCCAGGACCTGTTGCACTACCAGATCGGTGCCCTTGACGGTATTTGCCGGGCTCAGGGCGGGCGCGTCAGCTACGTCAAACCCCACGGTGCGATGTACAACGACATGATGGCCAAACCGGCGCAACTGCGTGCGGTGATCCAGGCCGTGGCGGCCTACGACGCCAGCCTGCCATTGATGCTGATGGCCACCCGCGACAACAGCGCCGCGCAGGCCCTGGGTGACGAATATGGCGTGACCCTGTGGTTCGAAGCCTTCGCCGACCGTGCCTACGACAGCGCCGGCCATCTGGTCTCACGCCAGTTGCCGGGCGCCGTGCATCACGACCCGGAAAAAATCATTGCGCAGGCCCTGATCATCGCCCGGGGTGAACAGCTGATTGCCAGCGACGGCAGCCCGTTGCACCTGCAGGCCAATACCTTGTGTGTGCACGGCGATAACGCCAGCTCGGTGGCCGCTGTGCAGCGCATCCGCGAGGCGTTGAACCCAGTATGAAGCCACGGATTGAAGTGGTGGCCATCGACTGCCTGATGGTGCGCCTGTTTGATGTGATCGCCGAAGACAATATGCCCTGGATGCTCGCCGCCACCCGGCGTTTGCGAGAAGGGTTTGGCCCGGCCCTGGTGGACCTGGTGCCGTCCTACACCACGCTGATGGTGCATTACGACCTGATGGCGCTGGCCCCGGCCCAGGCACGCGAGTTGATCGACCAGGCGCTTGAAGCGTTGCAGCCAGAGCCCAAGGGCAGCGGGCAATGCCATGTGTTGCCGGTTTGGTACGACCTGAGTGTCGGCCCTGAGCTGGCGTTGCTCGCGCAGCGCAGTGGCCTTTCGGTGGAGGAGGTGATTCGCCGCCACAGCCAGCACGAGTACCAGGTATTCGCCCTCGGCTTTGCCCCGGGCTTTGCTTTTATGGGCCTGGTCGACGAACTGCTCGCAACACCACGCCTCAATACGCCGCGCAAGCGCGTGGCGGCGGGCAGTGTAGGCATCGCCGAGCGGCAGACGGCGGCCTACCCGGTGGTCTCCCCGGGCGGCTGGAACCTGATCGGCCGCACCCCGGCCAAGCTGTTTGATCGCGAGCGCGATGGCTACAGCCTGATGCAGCCGGGAGACACCGTGCGCTTTGAGGCGGTCAGCCATAGCGAATTCATCAACCAGGGTGGCGATGACACGCCGTTGGAGGCGCAGCCATGAGCCGCTTGTTGATCGAGGCCAGCACACCGCTGTGCCTGCTGCAGGACACCGGGCGTTTTGGTGTAAGGCACTTGGGTGTGACCCAGGGCGGCGCGCTGGATTGGGTATCGATGTCGTGCGCCAACTGGTTACTGGGCAACTCACTGGATGCGCCGGTGGTGGAAATCACCTTGGGTGGCTTCACCGTTCTGGCCGAGGGCTATTGCCTGCTGGCATTGGCCGGGGCAGATCTGGGCGCGTATGTCGATGAGCGCGCGATCAGCCCGGGGCGCAGCTTTATTCTGCAAAAAGGCCAGCGCTTGCGGTTTACCCAGCCTTTCAGCGGTGCGCGGGCCTACCTGGCAGCGCCGGGCGGGTTTGATGCGCCGCAGGTGCTGGGCAGTTGCGCCACGGTGGGGCGTGAAGAGCTGGGCGGGCTCGACGGTTTTGGGCGGGCGCTGGCGCAAAATTCGCAACTCACCTATTCAGGCGTTGGCGGTGCAATGCGGGCGTTGTCTGCCGAGCAATTGCCGAAACTCGATGCTAAGGCGCCACTGGAGGTGATACTCGGGGCGCAAATTGGCCAGTTCGGCGGGCAGAGTCTGTTTGATGTGTTCAACAGCGAATGGACCCTCGACAGCCGCGCCGACCGCATGGGCATGCGCTTGCTCGGCACGCCGCTGGAATATCAGGGGCCGTCGCTGATCTCGGAAGGCATCCCGCTGGGCGCGATCCAGGTGCCGCCGGATGGGCAGCCGATTGTGTTGCTCAATGACCGGCAGACCATTGGCGGCTACCCGCGACTGGGGGCGTTGACGCCATTGGCGCTGGCGCGGCTGGCGCAGTGCTTGCCGGGGGAGAAGGTGCGGTTGGCGCCGGTGGTGCAGGAGACGGCGCATCGCCAGCACGTGGAGTATTTACGCCGCCTTCGATGACCGCAACACACCTTTGGCTTGCGGGCTTATTGTGGCGAGGGAGCTTGCTCCCGCTGGGCCGCGAAGCGGCCCCAGACTTTGGGCCTGCTGCGCAGGCCAGCGGGAGCAAGCTCCCTCGCCACAAAGAGCCTGTACGCCCTGGATAAGGTTCTATTTGGAGAGAAAGCGCATCCCTTCCTCAAGCCCGCGCAACGTCAACGGAAACATCTGGTCCTCGATCAAATCCCGGACAATCCCGGTGGACGCGGTATAGCCCCAGGTATCTTTTGGATACGGATTAATCCAGATCAGCTTCTTGTACTTCTCCATGAACCGCTGCATCCACACATACCCGGGCTCTTCATTCCAGTGCTCGACGCTGCCGCCGGCCTGGGTGATTTCATACGGCGCCATGGCCGCGTCGCCGATGAAGATCACTTTGTAGTCGGCACCGTACTTGTGCAGCAAGTCCTGGGTCGAGGTGCGTTCCGAGCCCCGGCGCATGTTGTTCTTCCACACCGATTCATAAATGAAGTTGTGGAAGTAGAAATACTCCAGGTGCTTGAACTCGGTCTTGCAGGCGGAGAACAGCTCTTCGCAGGTCTTCACGTGGGCATCCATCGAACCGCCGATATCGAACAGCAACAGCAGCTTAATGGTGTTGCGCCGCTCCGGGCGCATCTGGATGTTCAGCAGCCCGGCATCCCGCGCCGTATGGTCGATGGTGCCGTCGATATCCAGTTCTTCCGCCGCACCCTGGCGGGCGAACTTGCGCAGGCGGCGCAGGGCGATCTTGATGTTGCGCGTGCCCAGTTCCACCGAGTCATCGAGGTTCTTGTACTCGCGCTGGTCCCAGACCTTGACCGCCTTGCCCTGGCGCTTGCCGGCATCACCCACGCGAATGCCTTCGGGGTTGAAGCCGCCGGAGCCGAACGGGCTGGTGCCGCCGGTGCCGATCCACTTGTTGCCGCCGGCGTGGCGTTCCTTTTGTTCTTCCAGGCGTTTCTTGAACTCTTCGATCAGCTTGTCCAGGCCGCCAAGGGACTGGATTTGCGCGCGCTCTTCGTCGGTCAGCGAGCGTTCGAACTCCTTGCGCAGCCAGTCTTCGGGGATCAGCGCCTGCAGGTGATCGTCGAGTTTTTCCAGGCCGTTGAAGTAGGCGCCGAAGGCTCGGTCAAACTTGTCGAAATGCCGTTCGTCCTTCACCAGGATCGCCCGGGCCAAGTAGTAGAACTCGTCCATGTCGGCGAAGGTCACGCGCTGTTTCAGCGCGTTGATCAGGTCGAGCAGCTCGCGCACCGAGACCGGCACCTTGGCAGCACGCATTTCATTGAACAGGTTGAGCAGCATGGCAATCGCCCTTATCGGTTACCGCGACGGCTCATGAACGCCAGGCGCTCGAGCAACTGCACGTCTTGCTCGTTCTTCACCAGGGCACCGGCCAGCGGTGGGATAGCCTTGGTGGGGTCGCGCTCGCGCAGCACCGCTTCGCCGATGTTGTCGGCCATCAGCAGTTTCAGCCAGTCCACCAGCTCTGAGGTGGAGGGTTTTTTCTTCAGGCCCGGTACTTTGCGCACGTCGAAGAACACGTCCAGCGCTTCGCTGACCAGGTCTTTCTTGATGTTGGGGTAGTGCACGTCGACGATCTTTTGCAGGGTGGTGCGGTCCGGGAAGGCGATGTAGTGGAAGAAGCAGCGGCGCAGAAACGCGTCCGGCAGCTCTTTTTCGTTGTTGGAGGTAATGATAATGATCGGGCGTTTCTTGGCCTTGATGGTCTCGTCGATTTCGTAGACGTAGAACTCCATCTTGTCGAGTTCTTGCAGCAGGTCGTTGGGGAATTCGATGTCGGCCTTGTCGATTTCGTCGATCAGCAGGATGACCCGCTCCTCGGACTCAAAAGCCTCCCAAAGCTTGCCCTTTTTCAGGTAGTTGCGTACGTCATGCACCTTGTCTACGCCCAATTGCGAGTCGCGCAGGCGGCTCACTGCGTCGTACTCGTACAGGCCCTGGTGGGCCTTGGTGGTGGACTTGATGTGCCAGGTGATCAGCCGGGCACCAAAGGATTCGGCCAGTTGCTCGGCGAGCATGGTCTTGCCGGTACCCGGTTCACCCTTGACCAGCAGGGGCCGCTCCAGCGTGATGGCGGCGTTGACGGCCAGTTTCAGGTCATCGGTGGCAACGTAGGCCTGTGTGCCTTCAAACTTCATCTTCAATCCTCGAACGTGACGCCGAACGGTGCAGGACCGAAGCGGGCGAGTAATCAGCTTTGCCCGACTATACCGCGCAGCCCCGGCGAGTGTGAACGCAGACGGGCTATTCAGTCTCTGAATTGTAGGAGCGAGCTTGCTCGCGAAAAACGTCAACGATGACGCGTGCATTCTGAATAAACGCGGCGCATTGAGGCTTTTCGCGAGCAAGCTCGCTCCTACAGGGGCCAATGTTTCAGTCTGCGCTGGGCTTGGGTTGTTCATAGCGAGCATTGAACGCCTGCACGAAACCATTGCGCAAAATCTGCAAAAACGCCTGGAACGCGCTGATATCTTGCTGGTGTACGTTGCCGCTCAGTTCCACGCGGGTGGCAAACTGGTTTTTACGCTGGTTCTTCAACACGGTTTCGCTGACGCCCACCACGGCCTCCCAGATCGAGCGGAAAATGCCCTTGTCCTTGTTCTCCACGTCCTGTTGCCAGTTGAACACCTCGACATTGCGCAGCAACGGCTTGATGTAACCGGTCAGTTGACCTTTTTCGGCCTGGGCTTCTACCACCAGGTCGCCGGTGCCGGCATTGAAGTCGAACTTGCCGTAGGCCGAGGCGAAGTCATTCATGCGCTTGAGTTCGATATCCCGGGCGCGGAAGCGGAATTCGAAATCTTCGAAATTGCTCAAGGGGTCGAACGTTGCCGTGGCTTCCAGTGGCGCTTGGCCCAGGAACAGCGCCTTGCCGTCGAAGCGCGCATCGCGTTTGCCTTTGACGTCCACCACGTTGGTCAGGTTGTAGAAGCTGGCGTTGACCTGGGTCGCGTACAGGTTGACCTGAGGTTTGGAGTTGAAGTTATGAAAGGCGATTTTCCCGTCGGCAATGCGCACCTCATTGAGGGTGATCGGCAACAGTTTGCCCAGTTGCGCCCGCCAGTCGGTGCCCTGACCGGTCTGGGATGCCTGCTTGTTGGTGCCGCCGTCGACGAAGTTCAGCTCTGGCTTGATGAACTGCACCTGGGCGACCACCGCATGGTCGTACCACAGCGAATGCCAACTGACCGAAAGGTCAATCACCGGCGCCTTGACGAACGGTACCGGCACCTTGCCGTCCACCTTGACGATCTGTAAGCCGTTGATTCGGTAGGCACCGCGCCACAGCGCGAGGTCGACATCGGTGACCTGGCCGCGGTAATCACCCATGTCGGCGAGTTTGTCATTCAGGTAATTACGCACCAGATAGGGCAGGGCGATATCCAGCACCACCAGCAGTACCACGACCCCGGCAAGGGTCCAAAGCGGCCAACTGTAGCGACGTTTCATAGGGAATTTTCTCCATCCGTGTAGGCGATTGACTGCTGGCGTCGCCGGACGTTCGCTTGACTGGACGCCTCGCAACACGAGGCATACCCTTGGGGCCTTCCTGAAATTGCCTTAAGGACCCGTCATGAGCCGCATTTTTGCAGACAACGCGCACTCCATCGGTAACACGCCCCTGGTTCAGATCAACCGCATCGCCCCGCGTGGCGTGACCATCCTGGCCAAGATCGAGGGGCGTAACCCGGGGTATTCGGTGAAGTGCCGAATTGGCGCAAACATGATCTGGGACGCCGAAGGCAGCGGCAAACTCAAGCCGGGCATGACCATTGTCGAACCGACTTCCGGCAACACCGGGATTGGCCTTGCGTTTGTTGCCGCCGCCCGTGGTTATAAGCTGCTGCTGACCATGCCCGCGTCCATGAGCATCGAGCGCCGCAAGGTACTCAAGGCCCTCGGCGCAGAACTGGTGTTGACCGAGCCGGCCAAGGGCATGAAGGGCGCAATCGAAAAAGCCGGTGAAATCATCGCCAGTGACCCCGCCAAGTACTTTATGCCGGCCCAGTTTGAAAACCCGGCCAACCCGGCGATCCACGAGAAAACCACCGGCCCGGAAATCTGGAACGACACCGATGGCGCCGTGGACGTACTGGTGGCAGGCGTAGGCACCGGCGGCACCATCACGGGGGTGTCGCGCTATATCAAGAACATCCAGGGCAAGCCGATTTTGTCGGTGGCGGTGGAGCCCATCAGTTCGCCGGTGATTACCCAGGCGCTGGCCGGTGAAGAGATCAAGCCCAGCCCCCATAAGATTCAGGGCATCGGCGCCGGCTTTGTGCCGAAGAACCTCGACCTGTCGATGGTCGACCGGGTCGAACTGGTCAGCGACGAAGAATCCAAGGCCATGGCGTTGCGCCTGATGCAGGAGGAGGGGATTTTGTGCGGTATCTCCTGCGGCGCCGCGATGGCCGTGGCGGTGCGCCTGGCAGAGAAGCCGGAAATGCAGGGCAAGACCATCGTCGTGGTGCTGCCGGACTCCGGTGAGCGCTACCTGTCGAGCATGTTGTTTGCCGATTTGTTTACCGATCAGGAAAACCAGGCTTGATTCAAATCAGCGCGATGGCGTGGGCCTTATGCATAATTGGCCCATTATCGCGCACCGCTAGATGCTGATTGTTGGAGTGCGCGGGTTTTTCCCGAGGCCCGGAGTGTTTATCATGGCCGGCTGCTACGTCTGGTTTCCCATAACGGGAGGCTAATGGCCAGACGCCTATTTCCAGGAGTTGCTGCATGACCTTTTCTTTGGCCGCCAAACTGTCGGTGTTGCTGCTGTTTATCGGCAGCACACTGTATGTGCATTTGCGTGGCAAGGCCCGTTTGCCGATGTTGCGTCAATTCGTCAACCATTCGGCGCTGTTCGCCCCGTATAACGCCTTGATGTACATCTTCTCTGCCGTGCCGTCCAAGCCGTACCTGGACCGCAGCAAGTTCCCGGAGCTGGACGTGCTCAAGGACAATTGGGAAGTGATTCGCGAAGAGGCCATGCACCTGTTCGACGAGGGCTACATCCGCGCTGCCGAGAAGAACAACGACGCCGGTTTTGGCTCGTTCTTCAAGAAGGGCTGGAAGCGCTTCTACCTCAAGTGGTACGACAAACCGTTGCCGTCGGCCGAACTGCTATGCCCCAAAACCGTGGCCCTGGTCAGCAGCATTCCCAACGTCAAGGGCGCGATGTTTGCCCTGTTGCCGGGTGGCAGCCACCTCAACCCGCACCGTGACCCGTTTGCTGGCTCCCTGCGTTATCACCTGGGGCTGTCTACGCCCAACTCCGACGACTGCCGTATCTTCGTCGACGGCCAGGTGTACGCCTGGCGTGACGGTGAAGACGTGATGTTCGATGAAACCTACGTGCACTGGGTGAAGAACGAAACCGAGCACACCCGGGTGATCCTGTTCTGCGATATCGAACGCCCACTGAGCAGCCGCCTGATGACGCGCATCAACCGTTGGGTCAGCGCTCAACTGGGCCGCGCAACTGCGCCGCAGAACCTGGACGACGAACGCGTTGGCGGGATCAACCAGGCGTATGCCTGGAGCAAACGCTTCAGCGACAGCTTCAGCGGTGTGGTCAAGCAGTGGAAGCGCAAGCATCCCAAGGCTTATCGCATACTGCGGCCGGTGCTGGCGGTGGTGGTGCTGACGGCGTTGGGGTACTGGTTGTTTGGTTAAAGCGTTTGCAAGCATAAAAAGCCGCTCGGATGAGCGGTTTTTTATGCTTTTGATTTATCAGGGCTGCCAGCCAAAAGGCTGGGTTCTTCAACGCTGATAGTCATGGCAGCACTGAGAAAACGGCGTTGATTAGCTGTAAGTGCTGGGGTCCTGAACTCTTTTACTACCTTCGATGATGCTTTCCGGGTGACGGAGTTTTTAGGAACTGCTCCCATATTAGCCTCCACTATTGATCAATAATTGAGCATGTTTGCGATGCTATGCCTTCTCTACGGCTATCACAAGCCTACCTTGGACGTCGAAGTCAAAGCCCAGATTCTTATAGATGGGAATTGCACCAGGCGCGGGCTCTTGAATCTCTATCCACTGACTTCCAATGATCTGTGCGTAATGATCAACAGCGATCATCGTCAGCGCAGCGATACGGCTTTTCAAGGGATGTGTTTTTCCGGGCTTTCCCTCTAGTCGGATTATCTTGATCCGCAGTCGACTTTGATTTGGGTTGGCAAAGCACAATCCACATAATTCGACGTCGAACCAAATAGACAGGTCAAAGGCCAGCGGCTCATGGGCTTTCCACGCTGCAATCTCCTCCCAGTAAAAGTGCGGGGCTTCACCCCAGTCTTGATAGGCCGTCATTGCCTCGATGTTAATCGGCTCAAATCGCACCCTGGTCAAATCGATGTCGTTGCGTTCATCCCGTTTCAGGGCCTCGTACCACTGCGTGGTAGAGGCTTTCGCAAGGTGCAGCGCCGTGGAGCGGTATAGCTGATATCGCAGAGAGTCGCGTTTTTTTGGCATTGGTCATCATGAGTTGAAAGCCCCCCTGATCCGGAGCGGATTGGTTTCTCCCAAGGCTAGTGGTGTTGGCTCAAGCTGTCCTTACTGGCCTTTTGGCGAAGTCGTTGCAAAGCATGTCCCCAGCTGGTTATAGTCGGCCACGGGTGTTTCCCGACACCTGTCCAACCCCTCAAAAAAGATCAGCACATGCCAGCTTCCCTGCGCATAGCGGTAGTCGATTCAGCGGTCAACGCTGCGCTCGAGCCGTGCGGGAACCAGCAGCCTGTGCAGATCAGTCACTACCCCCCACCTGTCAGTAGCACGCCGGTGTACGCAGTCGTATCACCGCCGGGTGTTGGCATTTCGGGCTGATCAGCTGATTGCTGTTCGCCTGTGCCCGCCTGAATAAAACCTACTGAATTTCAGCTGTTGCTGAGTTGGCTTTTTGCCTGAACACAGGTGGTATCCATGTCTGTTATTTCGAAACAATCCGTGGCCGCGGCGGCCTCGACGAGCCTGTTTGTGCTGCTGTGGAGCAGCGGGGCGATTTTCTCCAAATGGGGCCTGGCCCACGCGTCACCCTTTGCCTTTCTGCTGATTCGGTTTGCCATCGCCCTGGCGGGGTTGGTGGTGCTGGTACCGATCCTCAAGCTGAAATTGCCACGCCCCGGCAAACCGCTGCTTTATGCGGCGGCCACCGGGCTGGTGCTGCTGGGGGCTTATCAGATTTTCTATCTGTTGGCCCTGGACCTCAAAGTGACGCCAGGCATGATGGCAACCATCATGGGCGTGCAACCGATCCTCACCGTGGTGTTGATGGAGCGTCAGCGCTCCTGGAGCCGGATGTTCGGCCTGGCGTTGGGGTTGGCGGGGTTGATCATGGTGGTGTATCAGGGCATTGGTATGTCCGGCATGTCCCTGGCCGGCATGCTCTTTGGCCTGTTGGCGCTGGCCAGCATGACCTGCGGCTCGATCATGCAGAAACGCATCACCGATAACCCGTTGGGCACGCTGCCGGTGCAGTACCTGGCCGGGTTGCTGTTGTGCTCGGTGTTTGTGCCGTTCCAGCCGTTCCACTTTGAACACAGCGCCGGCTTCTTCGTGCCGGTGCTGTGGATGGGGTTAGTGGTGTCGCTGCTGGCCACGTTGTTGCTGTACCGGTTGATTGCCCGGGGCAACCTGGTGAATGTCACCAGCCTGTTTTACCTGGTGCCGGCGGTGACGGCGGTGATGGACTACCTGATTTTCGGCAACAAGCTGGCAACCCTGAGTTTGCTGGGGATGGGCTTGATCATTGTCGGATTGGCTTTTGTGTTCCGTAAGAGCCGATAACCCTGCTCCCCTGTAGGAGCAAGCTTGCTCGCGAAAAACGTCAAGGCACCGCGTTCATTCAGACATCGCGCGTTATCGTTGACGTTCATCGCGAGAAAGCTGGCTCCGCTCCTACAGGGCCTTGGCCAATTTCCCCGGCCGAAGCACCAGCCACAACGCCCCCGCAATCAACAGCCCGCCATACAGATGCGCCATGGACAGCGGCTCATCCAGCAGCAATGCGCCCCACAACACCCCGAACGGCGGAATCATGAAGGTCACGGTCATCGATTTTACCGGGCCGATGGACGTCAGCAATCGGAAGTACAAGATGTAGGCGAACGCCGTACACCCCAACCCCAACCCCAGCAGCGACAGCCACACCTGCCAGCCGCCCCAACTGAGGGGTGGATGGCTGATGGCATTCCAGGCAAACAACGGCAGCAAAAACAGCGTGGCCCCAAGCATGCTGCCCAGGGCTGCGAGGCGACTGTCGAGGCCGCCCCGTTGATCCAGCCAGCGCCGTGCCAAAAAGCCGGCAAAGCCATAACAGGTGGTCGCCAACAGGCACGCCAGCGCGCCCATCAGCAGTTCCATATCAAAGGCTACCGGCCCCGCGCGAGTCAGCACGCCAACCCCAAACAGCCCCAGGCACACCCCGGCAATTTTCGACGGTGTCAGGCGCTCACTGAAAAACAGCCCGCCAATCAGCACGCCCATCAGCGGCGTGGTGGCATTGAAGATCGCCGAGTAACCGGCCGGCAGTACTTGGGCTGCCACTGAATACATGGTCGCGGGAATGCCGGAGTTAATGACGCCCAGCAACAAAACCGTCTTGAACTTGCCTTGGAAGTCCCAACTCACCCGCATCATGGCGAGGATCACCAACAGGCCGGTGGCGGCAATCGACACCCTGAAAAATGCCGTAGGAAGAGTGCCGATTTCCGGCGCGATAATCCGCATGAACAGAAAACTCGCGCCCCAGATTGCGGCCAGCACCAACAGGTGCAGGGTGTCGACAGGTTTCACGGAAAAACTCCTACTCGATAAGGGCGCAAGTGTTGCCCACTGACCTGCCTGACACAATCGCCAATACCTGTTTTACAGCACGAAACGCGTCACCAGCCCATTGAGGTCCACTGCCAGGCGCGACAGTTCCTGGCTGGCTGCCGAGGTCTGGGTGGCACCGGCTGCGGTTTGTGTCGACAGATCCCGAATGTTCACCAGGCTGCGGTCCACCTCACGGGCCACCAACGCCTGCTGCTCGGCGGCGCTGGCGATCACCAGGTTGCGCTGGCTGATCTGCGAGATGGCCGCGGTGATTTTCTCCAGGGCACTGCCCGCGCTGTTGGCCCGCTGCAAGGTCTGGCCGGCGTGTTCGGCGCTGCTGTTCAGTGCGCCCACGGTGTCTTGGGTGCCTTGCTGGATTGCGTTGATCATCTGCTCGATTTCTTCGGTGGAATCCTGGGTGCGTTGTGCCAGGGAGCGCACTTCGTCCGCCACCACGGCAAAGCCGCGACCGGCCTCGCCCGCGCGGGCTGCCTCAATCGCCGCGTTGAGCGCCAGCAGGTTGGTTTGCCCGGCAATCCCGCGAATCACTTCCAGCACCTTGCTGATGTCCTGGGCCTGAGCCGCCAGGCCTTCAGCCTTGGTCGAGGCGCCGAGCACTTCGTCCACCAGGTTCTGGATCGAGCTGATGGTTTCGCTGATCTGGTAGTGGCCGTGCTTGCTGTCTTCGTCGGAGGCCTTGGACGCTTCGGCGCTGGACACCGCATTGCCCGCCACTTCATCTACCGCCGCGCTCATCTGCGTCACGGCGGTGGCCGCCTGTTCGATCTCGTCGTTCTGCGCTTGCAGGCCGCGGGTGCTCTGTTCCATCACCGAGCTCATCTCCTCGGCCGCCGATGCCAACTGCTGCGACGATTCGCTGATGCCACGGATGGTTTCCTGCAGGTTGGCCTGCATGGTGGCCAAGGCGGTAAGCAGTTGCGCTGGTTCATCCTTGCCTTCGACGACGATCGGTTGGCTCAGGTCGCCGGACGCGATGGTACGGGCCACCGCCAGTGCCTGGCCAATCGGCGTGGTGATACTGCGGGTCAGTAGCCAGGCCAGCAGCAACGTGGCCAGCAGGGCGGTAATGATGATCACACCGACAACCCATTGGGCGCTGTAATACATCTGCGCCGCCGACTCTGCAGCGTCCTGGACACCTTTTTGGTTGAAGGTGATCAGGTCTTCCAGGCTTTTGTTGAGCACCAGGCCCTGGGGCGCGAGGCGGCTGTTGAGCAGGTCCATGGCTTGTTGCTGTTGGTCCTGGTCCACCAGCGCAATCATCTGGCCCATGATGGTCATGTACGCCGAAACCGCACTTTTCAACTGCTTGAGCATCGCGGCGTCTTGTTCGTTGACCACCAGTGTTTCGTATTGCTTGAAGCTTTCCTGAAGGTCGGCCTGTTCCTTGGTGATCAGGGTTTTGCTCGTGTCACGTACCCTCGACTCATCGGTGGTCAACAGGCGCAAGGCTTCCAGGCGGATGCTGGCGATGTAGGCCGCACTGTCGTGGACCGTCTCAATGCTTGGCATCCAGGAATCTTCAATGATGGTGGCGCTTTCTCGCAGCTTGGCCATTTGCCCCAGGCCAAACAGACCCACCAGTACCAGTAAACCGGCAAGCACCGCAAAACTCAGACTGGCGCGCAGGCCGATCCCCATATTCCTCAATGACATCTCAATGCTCCTTGGCGATTAGAACCTGTTCCCGGGCCGGTCTTCTGACCTTGTAAGGTGGGAGAGGGCGCGCTATATAGCAAAGTGCTACTACTTAGGTAATCAGGGTTTCCCTTACGCTGGATCCAATGCTCGGGTGGCCCTCAAAGCCCGGCGCCGTAGAGCAAAAACTCTTATTGGTCGTGGCGCACACGGGCAGGGCACGCTGCGTAAGGCCTGCAGGTGAAACGTTTAACGGAGGCAAGCTGACGCGCGGATGTTTTTATTGACCGGTTGGTCGAATTAAATAAACAGTAAATAAATGTACAAAATGAACGAACCCGTACAAGAGGGCCCGGAAAATCACCCTTCTCCAGTTCCCGCACACTGGTTAAGCTCAACTCACCCCAAATGCCCGCAGAGGTTTCCCCATGCCGCAGCACACGCCAGCCCTCGACATTGCGCAGATGATCCTCGACGGCTTTGACGACTACCGCGAGCACTTCCGCCAGATCACCGATGGCGCCCGGGAGCGTTTCGAAAAGGCCCAGTGGCAGCAAGGGCAGGCGGCTTCGGCGGCGCGCATCAACCTGTATGAAGACAAGGTCAGTGAAGTCACGGCACGGCTGCGGGCGGCCTTCGATGAGGCTGTATTGCTCGACATTGCAGCCTGGCCGCGGGTGAAAAGCGCCTACATCAGCCTGATCGACCTGCGGTTTGACGATGAGCTCTCCGAGACCTGGTACAACTCGACGTTTTGCGGCCTGTTCAGCCATGACCTGATCAGCGACGGCTGCATGTTCATTCACACCACCCGGCCCAGCCTGCGCCGTGCCCGGGCTGCGCAAACCCGCACCTACAAGCCGGGCGGCAAGCTGGCAGGCATGCTGGAGCAGGTTTTTGCCGATTACAGCTTCAGCGAACCCTACGCCGACTTGCCGGCCGACCTGCGCCGCCTGGAAGCGCAGTTGCGCGAGAACCTTCCGGACTGGGTCTGCAAAGACCCGGGCCTCAACGTCGAACTGTTTTCCTCGGTGCTGTACCGCAACAAAGGCGCCTACCTTGTAGGACGCATCTACACCCGCGACGAGCAATGGCCGCTGGTGATACCGCTGTTGCACCGCGAAGGGCGCGGTATCCAGATCGACGCGCTGATCACGGACGAGGCCGACGTATCGATCATCTTCTCGTTCACCCGCTCCTATTTCATGGTGGACGTGCCGGTGCCGGCCGAGTTTATCGGCTTCCTCAAGCGCATTCTGCCGGGCAAGCACATCGCCGAGTTGTACACCTCCATCGGCTTCTACAAGCACGGCAAGTCCGAATTCTACCGGGCGCTGATCAACCACCTCGCGTCCACCGATGACCAATTCATCATGGCCCCGGGCGTGCGCGGGATGGTCATGAGTGTGTTTACCCTGCCGGGCTTTAACACCGTGTTCAAGATCATCAAGGACCGGTTTTCGCCGTCGAAAAACGTCAACCGCGCCACCGTGATCGAGAAGTACCGGTTGGTAAAGAGTGTCGACCGTGTCGGGCGCATGGCCGACACCCAGGAGTTTGCCGACTTCCGGTTTCCGCTGAGTAAGTTCGAGCCCGAGTGCCTGGCCGAGTTGCTGGACGTCGCCGCCGGCACCGTCGAGGTAGAGGGCGATACGGTGCTGATTCGCCACTGCTGGACCGAGCGGCGCATGACCCCGCTCAACCTCTACCTGGAAAACGCCAATGAAGCCCAGGTGCGCGAAGCGCTGGAGGACTACGGCCTGGCGATCAAGCAACTGGCGGCGGCGAATATTTTCCCCGGCGACATGTTGCTGAAGAATTTTGGCGTCACCCGTCACGGTCGCGTGGTGTTCTACGACTATGACGAAATCTGCTACCTGACCGAGGCCAATTTTCGCCATATACCGGCGCCGCGCACTCCGGAGGATGAAATGGCCTCTGAACCCTGGTACTCCATCGGCCCGCTGGATGTGTTTCCGGAGGAGTTTCCGCCGTTCCTGTTTGCTGACGCCGGGCAGCGTCGGCTGTTCGACGAACTGCATGGCGAGTTGTACAACGCCGACTACTGGAAAAGCCTGCAAGAGGCGATACGCGCCGGCAAGGTGATTGATGTGTTTCCTTACCGGCGCAAGGGGCTGGATAACGAGTAGGGCAGTGCCCGCAGCGTTACTGTGCGCGTTCCCACTGACGGCTTAATGGTTCGTTGTCGGCGCCATTATTCAAGGCTTCCAACTGCGCCTCATAGCCTTCCCTGACGGGCGCCGGTACGCCCACCACGGGCGTTTGCACAGGCGCCTGGCTTGCCCCTTCGGCGTTTGCCTTGTTGATAAAGGCCTGGCTGCCCAGGTGGCGCAGGTCCATCACGTCCTCGATGAACTGGCTGGCCCTGGCATTATCGATGTTCGGGTAGCGGTCTGCGATGCCCGCGCGCAACATGGTGCGATCGTCCATGGTGAAGTTGTTTTCACCATTGGCCACGTACGCCGGCATCAGCCCCGAGAGGGCAGCGGTTGAAGCCTTCACGGTGCCCAACTGCGGCGACACGACCACCGAAGCCACCTGGTTGAGCGTTTGGTTTTCCACTTCACCGACGACGCCGCGCGTGCCTTTTTTTGCGGCTTGCTGCTGGAAGTAGTCGCGAGCCGCCAGGTAATCCGACACTTGATTGTGCAGTACCTGTACCGCCGGGGCGGAGGGCGTGGTTGCCGCCCAGGCGTGCAGGTGTGTCTGAATGTCTTGCCGGCTTGCCCCGTCCAGCATCAAGCGTGAAAGCGTCTCGCCCTGGAAGCCGGGGAGCTTTTCCAAGTGCTGGAAAATACGCTCGGCCGCGTGGTCCAGATAGCTGTGCTGAACGTTGGCGGCCAGTTGTGCTACCGCTGCACCAACCACCACTAACCCCTGGCTGCTGTCGCTGCCACGGCTTTGCAGGCCCACTACCGTTTTGTAGGGTTGGTCGCTATAGACCTGATCGTAGTCGTAGACAGGCTCCAGCTTGCCCAACAAGTCCCCCAGGATGGCACCGGCACTTCCCGGCTTGTGGATGTCCTGCCCAAGGGCATACACGTAGTAATCGGCGTCGAGGGTTTTGCGAGGCGCCAGCGGGTCATCGCCAGGTGCGCTGTAGTTCAGGCGCAGGGCCGAGCCTTGCGGGGCGGTGTTTGGGTAGATGTCGAGTTCATCCACCGAAACCAGATTGTTCCTGGCCACCTCGGGGGCAAATTTCAGTTGATGGCCGTCCAGCAGCACCGGCTTGGTGCTGCGGATCATCCAGTTGACGTGGGCGCCCAGTTCTCCCGCGCGCTCCACCGCATCGATCCCCGCATTGGGGCCATGCACCACCACGCGCTTGCCCGCGAACTGTTCAGGGCTACTGTCGGTCGCTCGCATGAACTCGTCCAAGTCCAATACCTTGCCCTGCAAAGCCTCCTGCTGATGCGGGCGGATATTGCCCAGGCGTTGTTCTGCCTGGGTCTGCACGCCGTCGGTGTTCCATAAGCGGGTGTGCGGCCCAGCGCCCATCCCTAGTACTACCTGGCGGCTTTCTATGGCTTGGCCGTTTTCCAGTTGAATGTGATAAGTACCGTTTTTCAGCTGGCTGATTGAGGTTATCTGCGCCGGCAGATGTTCTGCCCCCAGCGCTTTCGCGCGTTCCAGCTGGGCCTGGTTGCTCGCTGCGAACTCGCCCCGGTCTGCGTAGGCGGGGTTGTAGGCAGGCGCCTTCGGGCCCCACTGATCGATGATTTCATGCTGATGGTTGATGTAGCCCTGGCCGCGAACATTGGCCGACCACGGGTCTTCCTGGCCGATAATGCTGACTTTGCCCCGCAACGGTAATGCTGGGCCGTCTGCGGCAAACCGGCGGGTCAATTCATTGGCCAGGTAGGCCACGCTGCTGCCTACGCCGACCAATGTCAGGTCGCGCAGCCGGTGCGGGTCAAGCGCTTTGTCCGAATGGGCAATGCCCTGGGCACCCGCCGCCGAGGGTGTCGGTTGTGTTGAATTGGCCGCTTGGGGCTGTGGGTCATGCAGGGTTTTTCCGAGTAGCATCAGGACAATCCTTTTTAAAGGCCTCATCCGCAGGCGTAAAGAACTCATCCTTGGCGTCGGCTATCGCAGGGTTGCGAGGCTCAACGCCCCATTAGAGCGATTCCTTCGGGACTAGCTGTAAGGATTGGTCTGAGTGAGTGCTGGGATATGTTTCCTAGCGATGTAGGAAGGTTCAGAAGGCAACAGACTCGTCCTGGCGGCCCGAAATCTGCGACAATCGCCCGCTGAATTTTGCCGATCACGTCACCGCAGGCCCACCTGCCTCACTTAGAAGACCTTTGCGTACCTGATGACTGACCAAGCGCCCGCTATCGACCAACTGCTGAAAAACCTCGATCACGCCATGCTCGCCGACCGCCATCGCTTGCGTCGGCAACTGCTTGAGTTGCGCAAGAAACCCGATGAGGAAAAACTTGCGCAGTGGGTGACGCGGATGCAGGCCTCCTGCGCCCAGGTGACGGCGCGGCGTGCCAGCCTGCCGGTGATTCGCTACGACGACAGCCTGCCGATCGCCGCCAAGCGCGATGAGATCAAGGCCGCGCTGCTCAAGCATCAGGTGCTGATCATTGCCGGCGAGACCGGCTCGGGTAAAACCACCCAGTTGCCGAAAATCTGCCTGGAAATCGGCCGCGGCCAATATGGTTTGATCGGCCACACCCAGCCGCGGCGGATTGCGGCGCGCAGTGTGGCGAGCCGGGTCGCCGAAGAGTTGGCGACGCCGCTGGGGTCGCTGGTGGGCTATCAAGTGCGGTTTGAGGACCAGAGTGATTCCAACACTCTGATCAAGCTGATGACCGACGGCATCCTGCTGGCCGAAACCCAGAACGACCGCTACCTCGAACGCTACGACACGATCATCGTCGACGAAGCCCACGAACGCAGCCTGAACATCGACTTCCTGCTGGGCTACCTGAAAACCCTGCTGCCGCGTCGCCCGGACCTCAAAGTCATCATCACCTCGGCCACCATCGACCTGGAGCGCTTTTCCAAGCATTTCGACGATGCGCCGATTGTCGAGGTGTCGGGCCGCACCTTCCCGGTAGAAACCTGGTACCGCCCGCTGACCCTGGAGCAGGACGAGGAGGGCAACCGTGTCGAGGACGACCTGACCGTCGACCAGGCGATTCTCGCCACCCTTGATGAAATTGCCGCCTTTGAACGCAGCGAGCGCAAGAGCCCGGGCGATGTGCTGGTGTTCCTGCCCGGCGAGCGCGAGATTCGCGACGCCGCCGACATGCTGCGCAAGGCCCAGCTCAAGCACACCGAGATTCTGCCGTTGTATGCGCGCCTGTCGCCGGCCGAGCAGCAGCGGATTTTCCAGTCCCACCCGGGCCGCCGTGTAGTGTTGGCGACCAACGTCGCAGAAACCTCGCTGACCGTGCCGGGCATTCGGTATGTGATCGACAGCGGCACCGCGCGCATCAGCCGCTACAGCTACCGCGCCAAGGTCCAGCGCTTGCCGATCGAGGCGATTTCCCAGGCCAGTGCCAACCAGCGTAAAGGCCGGTGCGGGCGGGTGGAGCCGGGTATTTGCGTGCGCCTGTTCAGCGAAGAAGACTTTATCGGGCGTCCGGAATTTACCGACCCCGAGATTCTGCGCACCAACCTTGCGGCCGTGATCCTGCAGATGCTGCACCTGCGCCTGGGCGAGATCACCGACTTCCCGTTTATCGAGCCGCCGGATGGCAAGGCCATCAGTGACGGTTTCAACCTGTTGCAAGAATTGTCGGCCGTCGACCGCAACAGCCAACTGACGCCGATGGGCCGCCAACTGGCGCGTTTGCCGGTAGACCCGCGCATGGGCCGCATGTTGCTGGAAGCCGCCAAGCTGGGCAGCCTGCAGGAAGTGCTGATCGTTGCCAGCGCGATGTCGATCCAGGACCCGCGCGAACGCCCGCCGGAACGCCAGCAAGCCGCCGACCAGGCTCATGCACAATGGAAAGACCCGGATTCGGATTTTGCCGGATTGGTGAACCTGTGGCGCGGCTTTGAAGAACAGCGCCAGGAGTTGACCGCCAGCCCGCTGCGCAACTGGTGCCGCAAGAATTTCCTGAATTACCTGCGCCTGCGGGAATGGCGTGATTCCCACCGCCAGTTGAGCCTGATTTGCCGCGACATGCAGTTGACCGTCAACAAGGAACCTGCAGATTTCCCGAAACTGCATAAGGCGGTGCTGTCCGGCTTGTTGAGCCAGATCGGCCAGAAAACCGAGGACGGCGATTACCTGGGCGCGCGTCAGCGACGCTTCTGGATTCACCCCTCCTCGGGCATCGGCAAGAAGCGCCCGCAATGGCTGATGACCGCCGAACTGGTGGAAACCACCAAGCTGTATGCGCGGATGGTGGCCAAGATCGACGCCGACTGGATCGAACCGTTGGCCGGGCACCTGATCAAGAAAAACCACTTCGAACCCCATTGGGAGAAGAAGCGCGGCCAAGTGGTGGCGTTTGAGCAGATCACCCTGTTCGGGTTGATCATCGTCGGTCGCCGGCCGGTGCATTACGGGCCGATTGACCCGGTGACGTCCCGCGAGCTGTTTATTCGCGAAGGCCTGGTGCGCGGCGAGATTCAGTCCCGGGCCCGGTGCCTGACTGCCAACCAGCAACTGCTGGAACAGCTCGACGAACTGGAAGCCAAGGCCCGCCGGCGCGACATCCTGGCGGACGAAGAAACGTTGTACGCCTTCTACGATGCGCGCCTGCCGGCCGAGATTCACCAGACCGCGACTTTCGACAGTTGGTACAAGGTCAACAGCCAGAAAGACCCGCAACTGCTGATCATGCGCGAAGAAGACGTGCTGGCCCGCGAGGCCAGTGAAGTCACCGCTGCCCATTATCCAGACACGTTGCACCTGGGCGACCTGGCGCTGGCGTTGAGTTATCACTTCGAACCCAACCATCCCCGGGACGGCGTGACCTTGCGTGTGCCGGCGCCGCTGTTGCCGGCATTGCCGCCCGAACGCCTGGAATGGCTGGTGCCGGGTGTGATCGAGGCCAAGTGCATTGCATTGGTGCGCAATTTGCCCAAGGCGCTGCGCAAGAACTTTGTGCCGGTGCCCGATTTCGTCAAGGCGGCGTTGCAACGCATCGAATTTGGCCAGGGCTCGTTGCCCCAGGCGTTGGGGCGCGAGTTATTGCGTATGACCGGCGCGCGGGTCAGCGATGAAGCCTGGGCCGAAGCCGCGCAACAGGTGGAAAACCACCTGAAGATGAACCTTGAAGTGGTCGACGGCCAGGGCAAGTTTCTTGGCGAGGGCCGCGACCTGGCCGAGTTGACCGCACGCTTCGCCGAGGCCAGTCAGGCCGCATTGGCGGTGCCGCAGACCGCGAAAAGCCAGCAGCCTGTAGAGGCCAAGGTGTTTGCGGCGGTGGCCGAGAAAACCCAACAAAACATCGCCGGGCTGTCGATGACGGTATATCCGGCATTGGTGGAAGAAAACGGCACGGTGAAGGAGGGGCGTTTCTCCACCGCCGCCGAGGCCGAGTTCCAGCATCGTCGGGCCTTGCAACGCCTGCTGTTGCAGCAATTGGCCGAACCGGCAAAATTCCTGCGGGGCAAGTTGCCCGGCCTGACCGAGTTGGGGCTGATGTACCGCGAACTGGGGCGTATCGAAGCCCTGGTGGAAGACATTCTGTTGGCCAGCCTCGACAGCTGCGTGCTGGAAGGCGAGGCCAGCCTGCCACGGGACGGTGCTGGCCTGGCCGCGCTGGCCGAGCGCAAGCGCGCAAGTTGGACCGAGCATGCCGAGCGCCAGGCGCGTCTGACCCTCGACATCCTGAAACTGTGGCATGGCCTGCAAAAACGCTTCAAGGGCAAGATTGACCTGGCCCAGGCCGTGGCTCTCAATGACATCAAGCAGCAACTGGGCAACCTGGTGTACCCCGGTTTTGTGCGGGAAACCCCGGCACAATGGTTCAAGGAACTGCCGCGGTTCCTCAAGGCCATCGAGTTGCGCCTGGAGAAACTGCCGAGCCAGGTGCAAAAGGATCGGGTCTGGAGTACGGAGCTCGGCGGCCTGTGGAGCCAATATCAGAACCGCCTGAACAAGCATGCCCAGGAAGGCAAGCGCGACCCCCAGCTAGAGCTGTATCGCTGGTGGCTGGAGGAATACCGGGTGTCGCTGTTTGCCCAGCAGTTGGGCACCAGGGTGCCGATTTCCGACAAGCGTCTGAGCAAACAATGGAGCCTGGTCGAAGCGTGACCGACGTGCGGCAAGCAACTGTGGCAAGCAACTGTGGCGAGCGACTGTGGTGAGCGACTGTGGTGAGCGAGCTTGCTCGCGCTGGGCTGCGAAGCAGCCCCATAAGGTCTCTCTGAAACACCCCGATAACTTTATCGGCGCCGCTTCGCGACCCAACGCGAGCAAGCTCGCTCGCCACAGGGGTAAAGGTGTTTGTCCGGGACAGGGCGCCAAGTTGTCGATGTTGTGGCAAACTTCGCGGTTATAAATGCCGGGATCGTCGAGTTGGGCTGGTGCAGCCGTGGCGCGATGGAATAAAGCGTTTCCAGTTTGAAAGCCGCTGGACGGCATAAAACTACTTACGGTTTGGTACGACGGTACCAATACCTTCTGCCTGAACAGATTTAGAGGAACGACCGTGCATAACGTCGTCATCAGCGGCACAGGCCTGTACACCCCGGCCAACAGCATCTCCAACGAAGAGCTGGTGCAGTCTTTCAATGCTTACGTGCAACAGTTCAACCTGGATAACGCCGCAGCCATCGAACGCGGTGACGTCCAGCCACTGACCGAATCCAGCGCTGCCTTTATCGAAAAGGCCTCGGGCATCAAGAGCCGCTTTGTGATGGACAAGGCCGGCATTCTGGACCCGCAGCGCATGGCACCACGCCTGCCCGAGCGCTCCAACGACGAATGGTCGATCCTCTGCCAGATGGCCGTGGGTGCCGCCGAGCAAGCGTTGCAGCGCGCGGGCAAGACCGCCGCTGACATCGACGGCGTGATCGTTGCCTGTTCCAACTTGCAGCGTGCGTACCCGGCCATTGCGATTGAAGTCCAGGAAGCGCTGGGCATTCAGGGCTTCGGCTTTGACATGAACGTGGCCTGTTCCTCGGCGACCTTCGGTATCCAGAACGCCGCCAACAGCATCCAGCTGGGCCAGGCGCGGGCCATCCTGATGGTCAACCCGGAGATCTGCACCGGCCACCTGAACTTCCGTGACCGCGACAGCCACTTCATTTTTGGCGATGCGGCCACCGCCGTGATTCTGGAGCGGGCTGACCTTGCCACTTCCGAGCATCAGTTCGACGTGGTGAGCACCAAGCTGCTGACCAAATTCTCCAATAACATCCGCAACAACTTCGGTTTCCTCAACCGCGCGGCGCCAGAGGGCATCGGTGCCCCAGATAAGCTGTTCGTGCAAGAAGGCCGCAAAGTCTTCCGTGATGTGTGCCCGATGGTCGCCGAGTTGATCGGCAAGCACTTGGCGGAAAACCAACTGAACGTGGGCGATGTAAAGCGCTTCTGGCTGCACCAGGCCAACCTCAGCATGAACCACCTGATCGTCAAGAAACTGCTGGGCCGCGAGGCGTCGGTGGAAGAAGCGCCGGTGATCCTCGATACTTACGCCAACACCAGCTCGGCGGGTTCGGTGATTGCGTTCCACACCTACCAGGACGATCTGCCCAAAGGCGCTGTGGCGGTGCTCAGTTCGTTTGGCGCAGGGTATTCGATTGGTAGCGTGATTTTGCGCAAACGCTGATTAAACTGGTTGGCTATTCATTGATGGGTAAGGTCAACGTGGGAGCGGGCTTCTGTGGGAGCTGGCTTGCCTGCGATAGCATCACCTCGGTATGCCTGAGACACCGAGGTGCCGGGCAAGCCAGCTCCCACATTGACCGTATTCCTGCGTTTGGATGTGTTTGCATCGAGGTCTTGAATGGCAGCAGCGGACGACGCGCATTTGCTTGAACGATTGCTCAAGGGCGAGCAGCGGGCCTACAAGGAAATGGTCACCACCTACCAGAGCGCCATGCGCGCCGTGGCCTATGCCATAGTCGGGCAGCGCCATGCCGACGAAGTGGTGCAGGACGCCTGGCTGTCGGTGGTGCGCAACCTGGCGAAGTTCGAAGGGCGTTCCAGCCTCAAGACCTGGCTGCTGACCATCACGGCCAACTCGGCGAAGGGCCGCTACAAGCAAAATCGCCGGGAAGTGCTGCTCGATGACTTGCCGTCGCCCCACGGCACCATCGGCGATGATCGCTTTGTGCCCGACGACGGCCACTGGGCCGTCGCGCCGTTTGCCTGGCACCAGGACACTCCGGAAGCGCTGCTTACCGAAGACGAACTGCGCGAATGCCTGGAGCACACACTGGCCAGTCTTTCCGAGTTGCAGAGCAGCGTCTTGCTGTTACGCGAACGTCAGGGCCTGGAATTAGAGGAGATTTGTAATCTTCTGACACTATCGCTCTCCAATGTTCGTGTGCTGCTGCATCGAGCACGGCTTAAAGTCTTCGCCACGGTGGAGCATTTTGAGGAAACCGGCGAATGTTGACCTGTAAAGAACAAGTGGCGCGTTCCAGTGACTATCTCGATGGGCAACTGACTTTTCGAGAACGTCTGCTGGTGCGCCATCACCTGATGTTCTGCCCCAACTGCCGGCGCTTTATCCGGCAGATGCGCTTGATGCAGGCGACACTGAAGATCCTGCCCGAGCCGCCCATTGCTGATGTGGATGCGTTGGCCGAACGCCTGGCCGCCGAGCGTTCGCGCGAACAGTAATACCCGTCACTTTTCACACTGAAAACCGAGCCCGCATCGAAAAACGACGCGGGCTTTTTTTTCGCCGAGCCTGGTGGGCGCGAGCGTGCTCGCGAAGAACCGCAGAACGCCGCGTTCTGTCAGAATGGTCGCGTTATCGTTAACGACCATCGCGAGCAAGCTCGCTCCTACACAAAGCCGTGACCGTCGGGGAATGGGATGCCGTTACAACGTTTGAATAACCTGTCCGAGATTGCGCCCGATGAGTGGAACGCGTTGGTCCCCGCAGATCAGCCGTTTCTGCGCCACGCGTTCCTCAGTGCACTGGAAGACAGCGCCAGCATCGGCCCGCACTCCGGCTGGCAGCCCGAGCATTTGTTGCATTACGAAGGTGGCCGGTTGATTGCCGCGTTGCCCAGCTACCGCAAATGGCATTCCTATGGCGAATACGTGTTCGACCACGGCTGGGCTGACGCCTGTGAGCGCGCGGGTATCGACTACTACCCGAAACTGCTGGTGGCGGTGCCTTTCAGCCCGGTCAGCGGCCCGCGCCTTTTGGCCGCCAGCGCCGAGGACGGTTTGGAGCTGCTTAAAAGCCTGCCGGGTTACCTGGAAATCGAAGGCCTTTCCAGCGCCCATATCAACTTTACCGATGCCTTGGCAAACACCGCGCTGGCCCAACAACCGGGCTGGCTGCAACGCCTCGGCTGCCAGTTTCATTGGCAGAACCGCGGTTATCGCGACTTCCAGGACTTCCTCGATGCGTTGAGTTCGCGCAAGCGCAAGCAGATGCGCAAGGAGCGCGAGCAGGTGGCGGGGCAGGGCATCGAGTTTGAATGGTTGCAAGGTCATGAGCTGAGTGAGGCACAGTGGGATTTTGTCTACGCCTGCTACGCCAATACCTATGCCATACGCCGACAATCGCCCTACCTGACCCGAGAATTTTTCAGCTTGCTGGCCGAGCGCATGCCCGAGGCGATTCGCGTGGTGCTGGCCAAGCAAGGCTCACGGCCGGTGGCCATGGCCTTCAGCCTGATCGGTGGTGACAGCTTTTATGGCCGTTACTGGGGCTGCCTGGCCGAGTTCGACCGGCTGCATTTCGAAACCTGCTTCTATCAAGGCATGGACTACGCGATTGCCCACGGCTTGCAGCGTTTCGATGCCGGAGCCCAGGGCGAGCACAAGTTGATTCGCGGGTTTGAGCCGGTGATCACCCATTCCTGGCATTACTTGCGTCATCCAGGATTGAAAACCGCGGTGGCAGACTTCCTGGAGCGCGAGAGCGTGGGGATCCTGGCGTATGCCGAGGAGGCGAGGGCAGCCCTGCCTTATCGGCAGGGCTGAACCGGTTTGGCTCAGGCGGTTTTTTCTGCACCCAGCCATCGATAGGTAAAGCCGCCAACCACCGCACCGAGGATCGGCGCGAGCCAGAACATCCACAATTGCTGCAGTGCCCAGCCGCCGACGATCAATGCCGGGCCGGTACTGCGGGCCGGGTTGACCGAGGTGTTGGTGACCGGGATCGAGATCAGGTGGATCAGCGTCAGCGCCAGGCCGATGGCAATGGGCGCGAAGCCCGTGGGAACACGGCGGTCGGTGGCGCCGAGGATGATCAGCACGAACATCGCCGTCATCACCAGCTCACACACAAACCCTGCCGCCATCGAATAACCGCCGGGTGAATGCTCGCCGTAGCCATTGCTGGCCAGGCCCGAGGCCAGTTCGAACCCGGGCTTGCCGCTGGCTATGTAATACAGCAGTGCTGCGGCGACGATGCCGCCGATTACCTGGGAGATGATGTACGCCGGTAACTCCCTGGCCGGAAACCTTCCGCCCACTACCAGCCCCACCGACACTGCAGGGTTGAGGTGGCAGCCGCTGATGTGCCCGATGGCAAATGCCATGGTCAGCACCGTGAGCCCGAACGCCAGGGCCACACCGAGCACCCCGATCCCAACGGGCGACGATGCGGCCAATACCGCACTGCCGCAGCCACCCAACACCAGCCAAAACGTACCCAGTCCTTCCGTAACGGAACGCTTTAACAGTGACATGAACACATCCTTAGTAGATTGCTCTATCTGATTAACGGGTCTGTGACGCTTCCCTGCTGCCTTAAATCAGAGCCCTCCCGGGGCCTGATTGCAGTACAGCAGGATTGTGTCGCAAGACCAGCGAGATAGAGAAAGCTGTCAGAATTGTTCGCAATTGAGTGGGCGGTTAACCAACGGAATCAGTCTATTCCCACGAACCCGCCGGTCTGGTGTTGCCACAATCGTGCATACAAACCGCCGTGTGCGAGCAATTGGGCATGGCTGCCGGTCTCGGCAATCTGGCCTTTTTCCAGCACCACCAGCCTGTCCATTCTCGCAATGGTGGAAAGCCGGTGAGCGATGGCAATCACCGTCTTGCCCTGCATCAGGGTTTCCAGGCTTTCCTGGATCGCCGCTTCGACTTCCGAATCCAGCGCCGAGGTGGCCTCGTCCATGATCAGGATTGGCGCGTCTTTGAGCAGCACCCGCGCAATGGCGATGCGCTGGCGTTGCCCGCCGGAGAGTTTGACCCCGCGCTCGCCGACGTGCGCGTCCAGGCCGGTGCGGCCCTCGGCGTCCGACAGCAGTGGGATGAACTCATCGGCGCGGGCCTTGTGCACCGCGGCCCAGAGTTCTTCGTCGGTGGCGTCCGGCTTGCCATACAGCAGGTTGTCGCGGATCGAACGGTGCAGCAGCGAGGTGTCCTGGGTGATCATGCCGATCTGTTCGCGCAGGGTTTCCTGGGCGACTTCGGCGATGTTCTGGCCGTCGATCAGGATGCGTCCGCCCTGCAGGTCGTACAGGCGCAGCAGCAGGTTGACCAGGGTGGATTTACCCGCGCCGGACGGACCGATCAGGCCGATCTTTTCACCCGGCTTAATGTCCAGGTTCAGGCCCGCGATGATTCCGCTCTTCTTGCCGTAGTGGAAGTCCACTTGGTCGAACCGCACCTCGCCATGGGGTACCTCAAGGCGCGGGGCATTCTCCAGGTCGGTCACTGCCAGCGGCTGGGCGATGGTTTTCAGGCCGTCCTGGACCATACCGATGTTTTCAAAAATACCGTTGACCACCCACATGATCCAGCCGGACATGTTGACGATACGAATCACCAAACCGGTGGCCAGGGCAATGGCGCCCACCGAAATCAGGGATTGGGTCCACAGCCACAGGGCCAGGCCCGTGGTGGTGACGATCAGCAGGCCGTTCATGGTGGTAATCACGATGTCCATGCTGGTCACGACGCGGCTGGCCAGCTGGGTTTTCTCGGTCTGCTCGACGATGGCTTCCCTGGCGTAGTTCTGCTCGAAGTTCGTATGAGCGAACAGCTTCAAGGTGGTGATGTTGGTATAGCCGTCGACAATCCGCCCCATGAGTTTGGAGCGCGCCTCGGAGGAAATCACCGAGCGTTCCTTGACCCTTGGTACGAAGTATCGCAGGGCCAGGCTGTAGGCGACGATCCAGGCAATCAGCGGGATCATCAGGCGCCAATCGGCTTCGGCGAACAGCACCAGGGCGCTGATGGCGTAGATCGCCACGTGCCAGATCGCATCCACGGCGGCCACTGCGGAGTCGCGCAATGAGTTGCCGGTTTGCATGATGCGCTGGGCAATGCGCCCGGCGAAGTCGTTCTGGAAAAAATTCAGGCTCTGCTTGAGCACATAGTTGTGGTTCTGCCAGCGGATCAGGCTGGTCATGCCGGGGCTGATGGTCTGGTGCACCAGCAGGTCATGCAGGGCGCCGAAAATCGGGCGCAGCAGCAGGGCGACCACGGCCATCCAGATCAGCTCGTTGGCGTGGGTCTGGAAGAAGTTGGCCGGCGGCGTGCCTTGGGCCAAATCGATGATGCGGCTCAGGTAGCTGAACAGCGCCACTTCGATCAGCGCGCCGATCAGGCCCACCACCAGCAAGGCGGCAAAGCATGGCCACACCTGGCGCAGGTAATAGAGGTAGAACGGCAGGACTTTATCGGGAGGGGCCGCGCTGGGAGGTTCGCGGAAGATGTCGATCAGTTGTTCAAAACGACGATAGAGCATTAGGTCTGACGCCCGCCTGGCGGGCTCTCCTGTTCAAATGCGCGCGGTGCCTGGCGGGCACCGCGCGAAACTCCCTGTAGCCTTCAGTCGATGCGCTTGGCCGACTTGATCAGGACAGGATCGATTGGCACGTTCTGCATGCCCTGTTTGGTGGTGGTTTGCGAGTTGACGATGATGTCGACCACGTCCATGCCCTTGACCACTTTGGCGAACACTGCGTAACCGGCATCGCGGCCCGGGTCGAGGAAGGCATTGTCTGCAACGTTGATGAAGAATTGGCTGGTGGCGGAATTCGGGTCGTTGGTACGGGCCATCGACAGGGTGCCACGCACATTATGCAGGCCGTTGCTGGCCTCGTTCTTGATCGGTGCTTCGGTTGGCTTTTGCGACATTTGCTGGGTGAAACCACCGCCCTGCACCATGAACCCCGGGATTACCCGGTGAAAAATAGTGTTGGTGTAGAAGCCCTTGTCGACATACGCCAGGAAGTTCTTGGTACTGATCGGGGCCTTGACCGGGTCCAGCTCGATTTCGATGTCGCCATTGGTGGTGGTGATCAATACGTGGGGTGCCTTGGCGGGTTCGGCCGCCATCAGGTTGGCAGCGAACAGCACGGAACCGGCAAAGAAGGCGATTTTTTTCAGCATGGGTCAGTGATCCTGGGTTGTGGTTTCGACTGTCTTGAGAAAATCGAGCAGGGTGTTATTGAAGTGTTCGGGTTGGTCCAGCGGCGTGGCATGGCGGGAATCCTCGATCACCACCAGTCGCGCATCGAGTAGCAGTTTTACATAGATTTCTTTCTGCGCCACGGGGGTGTAGTCGTGGTCGGCGCTGATGACCAGGGTTGGACAGGAAATTCTTGAAAGTTGTTCCTGTACGCCCCAGCCAACAATCGCATCGAAGCTGGCGAGGTAAGCACGTTTGTCGTTTTTTGCCCAGCGTTCGGCCATCTTGCGCCGCAGTTCGGCCTGTTCGGGCTTGGGAAACAGCATGCT
Organism: Pseudomonas sp. Bout1; assembly: GCF_034314165.1. GTDB lineage: Bacteria > Pseudomonadota > Gammaproteobacteria > Pseudomonadales > Pseudomonadaceae > Aquipseudomonas. The sequence continues at coordinate 1,780,899 of NZ_JAVIWK010000001.1, forward strand.
GCCCAGGGCTTTGCCGATGGTGTCCAGGCTGAGGATGCGCGCCAGGCTCCAGCGCTTGGCCCACTGCCAATAATCGCTGGCCGTGCGCACCTTGACCTGAGGTGCGCTGTTGACGATGCACAGGCTCCTGAGCCTGTGCGGTTCGTCTACTGCCAACTGGAAGGCAATCATGCCGCCCATGGACAGGCCAACCACATGGGCCGGGGGCAGTTGCAGGTGTTCGATCAAGGCCACCAGGTCGGCGGTGAAGCCGGCGATGCTGTAGCGTTCCCGGGGTTTGTCGGAGCGGCCGTGGCCGCGCACGTCCACCACCACCAGCCGGTAGTGTTGGGACAGCACGGGTACTTGCAACTCCCAGTCCAGGCAGCTGGAGCCCAGGCCGTGGATCAGGATCAGCGGCGTGCCGTGGCCATATTCCTCGTAATGCAGGGTGCAACCTTCATGTTCGAAATAGGCCATGCGAACTCCTTGTTCAGGCTTGCTGCGGTGCGGCGAAAGGCGCGTCCAGTGGAGCAGTGTCGAAGGTGCGCAACAACTCGACGAGAATCTGCGTGGCCGGGCCCAGGGGTTTGTCCTTGTTCGAATAAAGGTAGAACGTTGGGTTGCGGCTGCCGCCTCGTTCAAGGGGCAGCAACTTGAGCAGGCCCTCCTTGAGTTCGCGCTCGATCAGGTGCCGAGGTAGCCAGGCAAAACCCAGGCCGCTGCTGACGAAGGTAGCGGCAGTGGGCAGGCTGCCGACGGTCCAGCGCTGTTCAGCGCCTAGCCAGCCAACGTCCCGCGGCTGCTGGCGGCCGGAGTCGCGGATCACCACCTGCATGTGGCTTTCCAGGTCCTGGAAGCTTAGTTCGCGGTGCAATTGATGCAGCGGATGTTCGGGGTGCGCCACGGCGACAAATTCGACGTCGCTCATTTCCGTACCCAGGTAACCCGGAATGATGAAACCGCAGATGGCAAGGTCTGCCATGCCGTCCATCAGCAGCTCTTCGACACCGGACAGCACCTCTTCGCGCAGGCGTACCCGGCAGCCGCGGCTTTGCGGCATAAAGGCGGTGAGCGCGCGTACCAGGCGGGCGTTGGGGTAAGCGGCATCGACCACCAGCCGCACCTCGGCCTCCCAGCCTTGCTCCATATGGTGGGCCAGGTCTTCCAGTTGGCTGGCATTTTTCACCAGTTGCCGGGAGCGGCGCAACAGCACTTCGCCGGCTTCGGTCAGTACCGCCTTGCGCCCGTCGATACGCAGCAGCGGCACGCCGAGCTGGTCTTGCATGCGGGCCACGGTGTAGCTCACCGAGGACTGCGAGCGGTGCAGCGCTTCGGCCGCCTGGGCGAAGCCGCCATGATCGACCACGGCTTGCAAGGTGCGCCATTGATCAAGGGTAACGCGGGGCGCTTTCAAGTTGAGCTCCTCTTGTCCTAAGCTGGCGGTCCTTATTGGAGACTGCCGAATGAGAAAATTCTGTTGTGTACTGCTGGCGCTGCTGCCGTTGAGTGCGTTCGCCTTTACTACCGATGTGACGAAAGACATCCAGGGCGTGAAGATCGACTACAGCGCGTCGGACGTCGACAGCAATATCAGTTCGATCCAGCTCACCAACTACGGCCCCAATGACGCCGAGTGCAAGGTACGCTTTACCAACGGCCCGGAAGCCCCGCGTACCCGCAAGGTCACCGTCGCGGCCGGGAAAACCACCAACACCACGGTCAATTTCAGCCGTGCCGTTATCAAGATGCGTATCCAGCTGACGTGCGCACCGAAATAAGGCAAAAGCGGAGGACGGCTACAGCAATACTCCGCTTATAAACAAATTTCTAGATGGGTTATAGCAATTTTTTACGCTTTTTAATCGAACGGGCTCTGATTAACCTTCACTCCATCGCCTTACAGCATTCACCGATGGAGCTTACATAATCATGGCCCGTGTTCTGATCATCGAAAGCAGCGCCCGTCAGCAGGATTCAATCTCCCGCCAACTGACCCAACAATTCATCAGCCAATGGAAAGTTGCCCATCCGGCTGACCTGATCACCGTGCGTGACCTCGCTATCAACCCCGTTCCACACCTGGACGCCAACCTGCTGGGCGGCTGGATGAAACCTGCCGAGCAGCGCAGCACGGTTGAGCAGGCTTCCCTGGACCGCTCCAACGAACTGACCGATGAGCTGCTGGCCGCCGATGTATTGGTCATGGCCGCACCGATGTACAACTTTGCGATTCCCAGCACCCTCAAAGCCTGGCTGGACCATGTGTTGCGTGCCGGTGTGACCTTCAAATACACCGCCACCGGTCCCCAAGGCCTGCTGACCGACAAGCGCGCCTTTGTGCTGACCGCCCGCGGCGGCATCCATGCCGGCGGCAGCACCGATCACCAGGAACCGTACCTGCGTCAGGTCATGGGTTTTATCGGCATTCACGACGTCACTTTCATTCACGCCGAAGGGGTGAACCTGGGCGGCGATTTCCAGGAAAAAGGCGTGAACCAGGCCAAGGCTTTGCTGGCACAGGTGGCGTGATCCGTTAATCGCCAGATAATCGCCCGCGGTTTTAATAGCTCCACGCAACCCTTCAAGTACGCGTATCGAACCTCCCTTTGCACTTTTTGCTCCTGAGTGCTCCTGCCCGACTGACGCTTTTAGCGAGGTCGGGTTTTTTTTGCCTTGAGTTTCGCAAGCGCCGGAAAACCGCTAATGTCGCGCCCATTCAAAATGAGGCGAGCATGGGCTATCTACTTGTTGTGACGCTGATCCAGGCGTTTTCCTTCAGCTTGATCGGTGAATACCTGGCCGGTCACGTCGACAGTTACTTCGCAGTGCTGGTGCGCGTGCTGTTGGCCGGGCTGGTGTTTATCCCGCTGACCCGTTGGCGCTCGGTGGAACCGGCGTTCATGCGCGGCATGCTGGTGATCGGCGCGTTGCAGTTTGGCGTGACCTACGTGTGCCTGTACCTGAGCTTCCGGGTGCTGACGGTGCCGGAGGTGTTGCTGTTCACCATCCTGACGCCGTTGCACGTGACTTTGATCGAAGACGCCTTGAACCGCCGCTTCAACCCGTGGGCGCTGGTGGCCGCACTGGTGGCGGTGACGGGGGCCGCGGTAATCCGCTTTGACCAGATCACCCCGAACTTCTTCATGGGCTTCCTGCTGCTGCAACTGGCCAACTTCACCTACGCCGCCGGGCAGGTGCTTTATAAGCATCTGGTGGCGCGTCATCCGAGTGATCTGCCGCATTACCGGCGCTTTGGTTACTTCTACCTCGGCGCGTTGGCGGTGGCGTTGCCGGCGTTCCTGATGTTCGGCAAGGCCAACTACCTGCCGGAAGCGCCGTTGCAGTGGGGTGTGCTGGTGTTCCTGGGGCTGGTCAGCACGGCACTGGGCATGTACTGGTGGAACAAGGGCGCGTGCATGGTCAACGGCGGCACGCTGGCGGTGATGAACAACCTGCATGTGCCGGTTGGGTTGTTGCTCAACCTGCTGATCTGGAACCAGCATGAACCGTTGGGCCGGTTGCTGCTGGGCGGGTTGGTGATTCTGGGCGCGGTGTGGATCAGCCGGCTGGGCCTGCGCTCTTCGGCGCCAATTGCGTCACCAAAAAGTCAATGAACGCGCGGGTCTTTTGCGGCACGCGTCGCGCTGACGAATAAACCGCATTGATGGTAATTGCCGGCGCCTGCCATTCGCAGAGCACCGGCACCAGGCGCCCGGCCTTCAGGGCGTCTTCGACGATAAAGTCCGGTAACAGGGCGATGCCCATCCCGGCTTCCGCCGCCTGGGCCAGCAGGTCGCCGTTGTTGGCGTGCAAAGGGCCGGTGACGTTGACCCGCTGGGTTTCCTGGCCCTTGCTCAGTTGCAGGCTGACGCCGCTCTGCAGGTACCCATAATTGAGGCATTGGTGCTGGCGCAGGTCTTGCGGGGTTTGCGGTGTGCCCGCGCGTGCCAGGTAGGCTGGCGCAGCCACCATGATCCGTGGCGCAGGTGCCAACTGGCGGGCGATCATCGTTGAGTCGGGCATGCTGGCGATGCGGATGGTCACGTCGAACCCGCCGCGTACCGGGTCCACCTGCTGGTCACTGAGCACCAGTTGCAACTCGATATGGGGATGCTGTTCATGGAACAGCGGAATCAACCGTCCCAGGCGGTGCAGCCCGAACGACATCGGCGCATTCACCCGCAACACTCCGCGTAACTCACCGATGCCGTCCCTGGCCCGCTGTTCGGCCTCGTCCAGCGCGGCCAGCACCTCTCGTGCCGCGTCAAAATACTCGGCCCCGGCCTCCGTCAAATGCAGGCTGCGGGTGGTGCGCTGAAGCAGTTGCACGCCGATCGCGTCCTCCAGTGCCTGAATCTGTTTGCTGACTTTTGAGCGCGGTACGTCCATGGCTCGTGCGGCGGCAGCGAAGCCGTTCTCGCCGACCGTGACGACAAACGCCCGCATGCATTCGATGCGATCCATGACTGTCCCTTTTTTAGAATCAATGATTCTCGATTTTAGGTAATTGTCTCAATTTTATCCAGCCCGTAAAGTTACTTCCAAGCCGCCAGCCAAGCTTCTCAGCGGCGCTGAACGCATCCCACACCGAATCGAAAACATTAAAAGGAAGTCACCATGTCTATTCGCGAATTGCTCAACCCGGCCAACTCCACCCTGATCCTGATCGACCACCAGCCGCAGATGGCCTTTGGCGTGCAGTCGATCGATCGCCAGACCCTGAAGAACAACACGGTGGCGCTGGCCAAGGCGGCCAGGATCTTCAACGTGCCGACCATCCTGACCTCGGTTGAGACCAAGAGCTTCAGCGGCTACATCTGGCCGGAACTGTTGAATATATTCCCGGACCAGCAGCCAATCGAGCGCACCTCGATGAACTCCTGGGAAGACAAGGCACTGGTGGCAGCGGTGAAGGCCACCGGGCGCAAGAAGCTGATCATGGCGGCCCTGTGGACCGAGGTTTGCCTGAACTTCCCGGCGCTCGAAGCCCTGGCCGAAGGCTACGAGGTGTACATCGTCACCGACGCTTCCGGCGGCACCAGCAAAGAAGCGCACGACATGTCGGTGCAGCGAATGATTCAGGCCGGCGCGGTACCGGTGACCTGGCAGCAAGTGCTGCTGGAATACCAGCGTGACTGGGCTCACAAGGAAACCTACGACGCGGTGATGGGCCTGGTGCTGGAACACAGCGGCGCTTACGGCATGGGCGTGGATTACGCCTACACCATGGTGCACGGCGCCCCCCAGCGTCAGGTCAAGTAAGGCCGACGGCAAAAAAAACGGCACAACTCAGGTTGTGCCGTTTTTTGTTGTTACATCACTGCCTTTTCCGCCGGGGGCAAATGACTGGCCCCCAGCACCGCTGGCAACATCCCCGCCCGCAGGTCACCGCCACTCGGCTGCTGGTACAGGCTTAAGCCAAACTCCGGCAGCACCGCCAGCAGGTAATCGAAGATATCGCCCTGGATCCGCTCGTAGTCGGCCCATGCGGTGGTGCGGGTGAAGCAGTAGATCTCCAGCGGAATGCCCTGGGCCGTGGTCTGCATCTGCCGCACCATGCACGTCATGTTTGGCTGGATCTCTGGATGGCTTTTCAAATACGCCAACGCATACGCGCGAAAAGTGCCGATATTGGTCATGCGCCGACGGTTGGCGGACATCGCGGCGACGTTGCCCTGTGCTTCGTTCCAGGCCTGGAGTTCGGCCTTCTTGCGGCTCATGTAGTCGGTCAGCAGGTGCACCTGGGAGAGTTTCAGCTCTTCGTCGTCGCGGATGAAGCGCACGCCGCTGGCGTCGATGTACAGGCTGCGCTTGATCCGCCGCCCGCCGGAGGCCTGCATGCCGCGCCAGTTCCTGAACGACTCGGACATCAGGCGCCAGGTGGGAATCGAGACGATGGTCTTGTCGAAGTTCTGCACTTTCACGGTGTGCAGGGTGATGTCCACCACGTCACCGTCGGCACCGACCTGGGGCATTTCGATCCAGTCGCCGACCCGCAGCATGTCGTTGCTGGTCAGTTGCACGCTGGCGACGAACGACAGCAGGGTGTCCTTGTACACCAACAGGATCACCGCCGACATCGCACCCAAGCCGGAGAGCAGTAGCAGCGGTGAGCGGTCGATCAGCGTCGCGACGATGATGATCGCGCCAAACACGAACAACACCATCTTCGCCAACTGCACGTAGCCCTTGATCGAGCGGGTGCGGGCGTGTTCGGTACGAGCGTAGATATCCAGCAAGGCGTTGAGCAGGGCGCTGATCGCCAGCACCATGAACAGAATGGTGAAGGCCAGGGCGACATTGCCGATGAACAGGGTGGCGGTCTTGCTCAGGCCCGGCACCAGGTACAGGCCGAACTGGATCACCAGTGATGGCGTCATCTGCGCCAGGCGGTGGAAGACTTTGTTGTGCCGCAGGTCGTTGAGCCAGTGCAGCGCGGGTTGCCGGCCCAGCAGTTTGACGGCATGAAGGATGAGGTACCGAGCCACTCGTCCGAGCAGCAATGCCACCACCAGCAACACCACCAGTGTCAGGCTGGAATGCAGCAGCGGGTGTTCGTCGAGGGTGCCCCAAAGGTCTTGGACGTTGAGCCAGAGCTGTTTGATATCCATGGGTAAACGCGATTCTTCTGTAAGACGTGACGGGGCAATTAGAGCATTTAAGTAGGCCAAAGTTGTCCTTGTGGACAAATCCCCTGACAAAAAAGCGCCTGATTGACACAGTTCGCGTAAAGAAACTCGGCCTCGGCGCCCGAAACCGTTACCCTATGCAGCTGTTTTTTTGTATTTCTTCGAGGTAGCACCCGTGTTTTCCCAATTCGCCCTGCACGAACGCCTGCTCAAAGCCGTGGCCGAGCTTAAATTTGTCGAGCCAACGCCTGTGCAAGCAGCGGCCATCCCGCTCGCGCTCGAAGGGCGTGACCTGCGGGTGACGGCTCAAACCGGGAGTGGCAAAACCGCCGCTTTCGTCCTGCCGATTCTGAACCGCCTGATCGGCCCGGCCAAAGTCCGTGTGAGCATCAAGACCCTGATCCTGTTGCCGACCCGGGAGCTGGCCCAGCAGACCTTGAAGGAAGTGGAGCGCTTTTCGCAGTTCACCTTCATCAAGTCCGGCCTGATCACCGGCGGTGAAGACTTCAAGGTCCAGGCCGCCATGCTGCGCAAAGTGCCGGATATCCTGATCGGTACCCCAGGCCGGATGATCGAGCAACTGAACGCCGGCAACCTGGACCTCAAGGAAGTTGAAGTGCTGGTGCTCGACGAAGCCGACCGCATGCTCGACATGGGCTTTGCCGACGATGTGCAGCGTTTGGTGCAAGAGTGTGTAAACCGCCAGCAGACCATGCTGTTCTCGGCCACCACCGGGGGTTCGACCCTGCGCGACATGGTCGCCAAGATCCTGAACAACCCGGAGCACCTGCAGGTCAACAACGTCAGCGACCTGAATTCGACCACGCGTCAGCAGATCATCACCGCTGACCATAACGTGCACAAAGAGCAGATCCTTAACTGGCTGCTGGCCAACGAGACCTACCAGAAGGCCATCGTGTTCACCAACACCCGCGCCATGGCCGACCGCATCTACGGTCGCCTGGTAGCCCAGGAGTACAAGGCGTTCGTCCTGCACGGTGAGAAAGACCAGAAGGACCGCAAGCTGGCCATCGACCGCCTCAAGCAAGGCGGCGTGAAGATCCTGGTCGCCACCGACGTTGCCGCCCGCGGCCTGGACGTGGATGGCCTGGACATGGTGATCAACTTCGACATGCCTCGCAGCGGTGACGAATACGTGCACCGTATCGGTCGTACCGGGCGTGCCGGCAACGATGGCCTGGCGATCTCGCTGATCTGCCACGGCGACTGGAACCTGATGTCGAGCATCGAGCGCTACTTGAAGCAGTCGTTCGAGCGCCGCACCATCAAGGAAGTCAAAGGCACCTACGGCGGGCCGAAGAAAGTCAAGGCCTCGGGCAAGGCCGTTGGCGTGAAGAAGAAAAAGGTCGACGCCAAGGGCGAGAAGAAGAAAGCCGGCGCCAAGTCGCCGACCAAGCGCAAGATTGCCAACCGCCCGAAGACCGACAACCTGTCGCTGGTCAGCAAGGACGGCATGGCGCCTCTGAAGCGTCGCAAGCCGGAAGCACCCGCTGCCGAATAAGGCTTGAGCCACAAAAAAACCGGACAATGTCCGGTTTTTTTTGCCTCAGTTTTTGGCTTTGGCGCCAGCCTCGTCCATTTCCTTGAGGCGCTGGTCGATCAGTTGGCACTTGTCGGGCAGGTCGGCGCTGGCGGTTTCCAGCTTCATGTTCTGCAACTCTTCATTGATCTTCTTGGCCTTCTGCGGGTTCTGTTGGGTGAGCTTGGTGACTTCCTTGGCCAATTGCTCACGCTTGGCGGTGGCTTCTTCCAGCGTGCAGGCCCAGGCGGGCAGGGCGGTGAGCAACGTGGCAGCGACGGCCATATTCAGCAGGGTTTTCATTGTTGGGACCTCCATGGCGGTGATATTCGGTTGAGGGCCGGCAACCTTGAAAAGTTCAGCGAAATTGCGCCTGTCCGCTAGGCTGAACGGACGATGGGTCCGGCATGTCACACCTTTGAAGGGCCTATTTTCGTGTGCCTTCTGGAGGAATCAGGATGACGACTTACAATTGGGATCTACTCGAACGCCTGCTGCATGAAGTACAAAACAGCGCCGGTCACAGCTTTACGCCACGCCCCTATGCGGAGCAGGAAGCGGCCGCCAAGGCCGCGAACGGTGAAGAGGTGGGTAACCTGGATGAGTTGAAAGTGACGGCCACCGAGTACGAAAAGCTCCTGCTGGACCGTGGTTTTATTGAGTCCCGCCCGGAGGATGAAGGCGGAAACGGTGAGAACTTCATCTTGACGCAGCGCGGCTCACAGCTCTTGAGCCTGATCGACAGCTGTATCCCCGGCAATAATCACCCACGTGAGGTACTGGACCAGCAAGCGGATGCGCTGGATCCGGCGACGTTCGATGAAGTGGCCTCAAAAGCCCAAATTGCCTGACGATTACGGGGTGCCGGCCTTCAGGCATTTAAGTGCTTTGAAGTCGCTGCGCACCTTGTCGATCTTTTGGGTCAGCTTCTGGCGCTGCTGCACGGTGCTTTCGGCCATCAGGTCGACAATCAGGCTGCGGGCTGCGGTTTCTGTCTGGGCGTAAGCCTGGCGATATTCCGGGGTCCACAGGCTTTCGCGGTCCACCAGCAGTTGCTCGATCTTCTTGGGGAAGTCGCCGCTGTGGCGATCTTTGACCGCCGCGATAAACTGCGCCTGCCAATGGGCGCGGTTGCCGATCCATTGTTGGTTCTGCTCGCCCAGGGCGATTGACCAGGCGGTGACACGATTCTGCTGGCTGGCACTTAATGGCCCCAACCATGCGTCCAGCCGCTTGTTCATGCGCTCGGCACGTTCCTTGATCTGCTGTTCCAGGGGCGGCTTGAGGTATTCGTCCTGGCGCTTGCGCAGGTCTTTGGCTAAGGCTTGCTCCATTTCCTGCACTTGTTGATCGTCGAGCCCCTGCAATAATTCGATGGCGGATGGCGTGATTGCGCGGGCGCTCTCGGCAATGGCTTGCTTGGCCTCAGCGGTACGGGTTTGCAGGGCGGCGTCGGTCACCTGATTGTTGTCGACCATCTGTTGCAGGCGGTCGAGCCAATCCAGGTAGCCCGGCAATTGCGTGGTGCAATGCCAGGCCAGGTGTTCCTTGAGTGTGTCGTTGAACCAGCTCTTTTGCCCGGCGTTCATGTCCAGGTAGTCGCTGAGGGTCCAGGGGATGATCACATCCAGGTTGCGATAGGCCAGGCCCACCCGATTGCAGCCCGCAAGCACCAGGCTGAACATCAGCAACACCACCAATAATTTTAACCGACGCAGCATGGGCGAGTCCTTGCGCAGATGAGGGTATGGCATCTGAACCCGTCAGGGCGACGACAGTTCAGCTCATCAATAAAATGCTCGCTCTGCCTTCAAGGTCAATAGTCCGTCGCATTGCGAGTTGTGTCCGGAATAAGCCGAACAATCGCCGCCGCTGAGGCTGGAATCGCTGTAGATCAGGTTCAGGTCAACGCCCATCCACGGCCGGGAGAATTGCACCGACCAGTCGCTGAAACTGCGGATGGAGCCGCCATCGGCCACCGACACCGGAGCGCCCAACTGGTGGGTGGTGTATTTCATGCTGACGCCGATGCCGAAAGGCTTGGTGCCGCCGAGGTCGGCAAACAGGGTGCTGTCCTGGCGGTCCGGGTCGTTGCTGAAGGAGGCGCCGAAGCGGTTGCCCAGCAAGGTCAGGCCGCCGTAGAACTCCTGGCTGTCGAGTGGGCTCAACTTGGGATAGCTGTAGTGAATCATCCCCAGTTCATAACCCAGGGTCTGGTCAAAGGGATGCTTGAAGCCCAGGTAGGAATCAACTTCCAGGTTGCTTGTAGGGGAAATCCCCATGCTTGGTGAGAATTGGCCAAGGTACAGGCCGCTGCCGTGGCTCAGGTCCAGGCCGCCATGGAACGAGTCGCTCCCGGGCGCAGTGGGCTTTACCAAACCTTGGGCCATGCTGCGGCTGGGCGTTGTGCCCAATTTGAGGTCGAAATCACCCAGTTCACGCTGGAAAACCTGCGCTTCGGCAAGGGGGCTGGCTAACAGGGCACAGGCCAGGAAAATGCAGGATTTGAGCATGCTTCACTCCATGAAAAGCGAGGAGCAGTAACGGGAAATATCAGGCAAATGCCCGATCTAGACGTGTGCAAGCATACCGGCGATGGTTCGCAGATAACGCCCGTTCGTCGCTTGGTGTAAAAAGGGGTGTATCAGGAGGGTGCTGCGGGCTCTAGTCCTAGCGCCTTGAAAGGCAAAGCGCATAGGGACCAGGTGGAATGCGCAATATTACTTTTTACCCAGGGTGATCTGCTTGGACGGGCCGAAAGTCTGGCCGCTTACGCCTTTGGCGATCTGCTGGATTTCGCCGCCCTGCTTGAGGAATGCAGCAATTTGGCTGTTGATCGATTCGCTGGTTTCAACGGCGGGAGCTGGCTTTGCTTTGCTGTTGGATGCTTTTACGCGCATGGCGGCCACTAACCTGTAGAAAATTAACTTGGCCATGCATCGTACATGAAATGCTTGACAATTGCTTGGCAAATATCCCCCTGAAATATACGGCGGGTTTATGAATTGCCCGCGATTAATCAGTGAAATACCCACCTAACTCGCTGTTTTAACTCGAAACCCTCGGGAAAATATGCCGTGGGCGCTGGCAGGATTCAGGCTGATCATCTGACGAGCGGGGCGGTGACTGGCAAACCCACGATTTTTCAGGCCCGTGCGCCGGTACACGGGACCGCCGCCGTCAACTCGGGTAGAATGCCGCCCACGCAATGAGGGTATTGGAAATGGCTTTAGTCGGGCGCTACAACAGCTTGCAAGTGGTTAAACACACTAACTTTGGTTTGTACCTGGACGGTGATCAAGAGGGTGAAATCCTTTTGCCCAATCGTTATATCCCCAAGGATATTCCCAGTGAAGATGAAGACTGGCTCAACGTTTTTATTTATCTGGACAGCGATGACAAACTGATCGCCACCACCGAAAAACCAAAAGTACAGGTGGGTGATTTTGCCAGTCTGAAAGTGGTTGAAGTCAACAGCATTGGTGTATTCCTGGACTGGGGCCTGCCCAAGGATTTGCTGCTGCCTTACTCCGAAGAAAAGCGCCAGATGACCGCCGGTGAATATTGCGTGGTGCACGTCTACCTCGACAAACACACCAAGCGCATCACCGCCACCGCACGCCTTGACCGTTACCTGGACAAGACCCCGGCCACCTACAAGGTTGGCCAGGAAGTTGACTTGCTGGTGGCCGAAGCCACCGACATGGGCTTCAAGGCGATTATCAACAACAAGCACTGGGGCCTGATCCACAAGAACGAAGTGTTCAAGTTCCTGCGCCCGGGCAAGGAAGAGAAAGGCTTCATCAAGGAAATCCGCGCCGACGGCAATATCAGCCTCAGCCTGCAGCCGGTGGGTGAAGAAGCAGCCTCCAGCCTGAACTCGAAGATCCTCGCCAAGTTGCGCGACAACAACGGCACCTTGCCGGTCAGTGATAAAAGCGACCCGGCGCTGATCAGCAGTTTGTTCGGCGTGAGCAAAGGCAACTTCAAGAAGGCCATCGGCGCCCTCTACAAGCAAGGTCACATTGTGATTCACGCGGATCGCATTGAACTAAGCTGATCGCGGTTTGCTCTTCTGTAGGAGCCGGCTTGCCGGCGATGAGGCCCACCAGCCTTGCGGTGATTAACTAACGCCATCGCTGGCGAGCCAGCTCCTACAAGGATCAAGCGAATGTCCAGGAAGAACCTGTCTGCCTACCTCGGCACTTTGCTTGCCTTTCTGATCCTGGACGGCCTGTGGCTCGGCGTACTCATGGGCCCGACCTACAAAGCGCTGCTCGGCCCGCTGATGCTTGATCAGCCGCGCCTGTTTCCGGCCGTGGCGTTCTATCTCCTCTATGTCTTCGGTTGCGTGGTGTTCGTCGTGCTTCCCGCGTTAACGAACGGCGGCTGGCCACGTGCCGCGCGGCTTGGCGCATTATTGGGCCTGGTGGCTTACGGCACGTATGACCTGAGCAATTGGGCGACGTTGCAGGGCTGGTCCGCCGGATTGGCGGTCATGGACATCGCTTGGGGTACCTTCCTGAGCGCGGTTTGCTGCACCGTGGGCTATCAATGTGCACGCAGGGTGCACAATTGATTGTGTACAGGATTGAACTGCACCATCCCTGAGCGAACCTGGATTACGCCCCTCACGCAGGGTGATGCTCGCAACCCCTGTTCCAGAGGGATTGTGCCGAGTTTCCTGCCATTGGCACGCATTCTGCTCATCAACTCGTATACAAACCATGCCGCCTCCCGTACGCACTCCCGTCGCGGGTGGCAGTCCGGTATTTACGAGGAGCCCTGCGATGTCCGAACAATTGCCCAAAGGCTACAGCCCGCGCCTGTATAACCAGGACTTGGGCCCGCTGCCGCAAAAATGGAACTGGTACAACATCTTCGCCTTTTGGATGAGTGACGTGCACAGCGTCGGCGGATACGTATTCGCCGCCAGCCTGTTTGCCCTCGGGTTGGCCAGCTGGCAGGTGTTGATCGCCCTGCTCGCCGGGATCTGCATTGTGCAATTGATCGCCAACCTGGTGGCCAAGCCGAGCCAACAAGCAGCGGTGCCTTATCCCGTGATCTGCCGGTTGGCGTTTGGCGTCTTCGGGGCGAATATCCCTGCGGTGATTCGCGGCTTGATCGCGGTGGCTTGGTACGGGATTCAGACGTACCTGGCGTCCAGCGCATTGATCATTGTGGTGCTGCGCTTTTTCCCTCAGATGGCGGTCTATGCAGAACCGCATTTTGCTGGCCTTTCTTACTTGGGCTGGTTCGGTTTCCTCAGCCTGTGGACGCTCCAGGCGCTGGTGTTCTGGACCGGCATGGAGTCCATCCGTCGTTTTATCGATTGGGCGGGCCCGATTGTCTACGCGGTGATGTTCGCCCTGGCAGGCTGGATCGTCTGGAAGGCGGGTTGGGCCAATATCAACTTCACCCTGGCGGAAAAGTCCCTGTCCGGTTGGCAGGCCTTCGGCCAAATCATCGTGGCGACGGCCTTGGTGGTGTCGTACTTTTCGGGGCCTACCTTGAATTTTGGTGATTTCAGCCGGTACTGCCGCACGATGAAGGACGTGCGTCGCGGAAACTTCTGGGGCTTGCCGGTCAATTTCCTGGCGTTCTCCCTGGTCACCGTGGTGATCGTCTCGGGGACCTTGCCGGTGTTTGGCGAAATGCTCCACGACCCGATCGCCACCGTCTCACGTATCGACAACAACATGGCCGTGCTGCTCGGGGCATTCGCGTTTGTCACGGCGACCATCGGCATCAATATCGTCGCCAACTTCGTTTCGCCGGCATTTGATTTTGCCAACGTGGCACCGAGCAAAATCAGCTGGCGCGCCGGCGGCATGATCGCTGCGGTGGCCTCGGTCTTCATCACTCCGTGGAACCTGTTCAACAACCCGCTGATGATCCACTACACCCTCGACATCCTCGCGGCGTTTATCGGGCCGCTGTTCGGGATTTTGCTGGTGGATTTCTACCTGATCAAAAAGCAGAAGATCGATGTGGATGCACTGTTCGATGACAGCCCGAGCGGTCGCTACTACTTTGACGGCGGCGTGAACTGGACGGCGGTCAAGGCGCTGGTGCCCGCGACGCTGGTGGGCGTCGCGATCACCTTCACCCCGGCGCTGCAGGGCATGGCCAACTTCGCCTGGTTTACCGGCTGCTTCCTGGGTGGGCTGTTTTTCCTGGTGTTGGCGCGGCGTGAACGGGTTCGCGCACCTGCGCCGATGGTTGTCGGCTGACCAGCACCGAGCCTGCCACTAACAAACCGGCGCCGGCGACCACCAGCGCCGGTTGCAGCCCGCCACTGAGGTGGCTGCTGACCGACGCGAGCAATGGCCCGCCCAATTGGCCGATGGCAAAGCTGGCGGTCAGCAACCCGGTGCTGCGCTGATAGCCGTGGGGGGCCACCTCGCGCAAGCGCGCCATCACCAGTTGCATGCACGCCAGGAATGGCCCGCCGCACAGCAACACCCCCAGCGCCAGGCCCCAACCGTTGCCCAGCAGGCAGGCAAACACCCCAGCCGCTTGCAGCCACAGGGTCGTCATCAGCCAGCGGCGGGTGGTGTTGGGGTCTTTGCGGCGCAGGCTCGTCACCACTACGCCAATTGCGGCGGCAAGGCCAAAGCAGGGCCAGAACAAGTCCGCCTGCCAGGCGCCCTTGAATTGCGCGCTGGCCATCTGGGACAGGAACGTCGCCGGGATGATGTACCCGAGCCCATACAACACGTAGATCCAGCACAGGTGTGTGATGCTGCCGTTGCGGACCACGTCGGTGTGGCTGGCAACGGGCGCGCTGGTGGTGGAAGGCTTGGGTAAAAACGGCAGGATGGCCAGCAGCATCACCAGCGCAACCACGCCATACACCAGCCACAAGGTTGCAGAGCTTTGGCCCAGCAGGTTGGAGCCCAGCGCCAACAACCCGGTCAACAGAATCCCCAGCCCCGGCCCGGCAAACACCAGTGCACCCAGGCGTGGACGCCCAGCGGCAATTGCCAGCGGCTGGCTCAGGCTGGTGATCATCACCAACGCCCAGGCGCTCGCCACACCGGTCCCGAAACGCAGCAGCAGGTGCGGCCAGAACCCATGGGCCCAGTACGATGCAAAGGTCAGCAGCACACACAACCACAGCCCGCCGTACAAACGTGCGCGCACATGGTGATGGCTGCGGGCAAAGATCGAGTCCACCGCGCCGACGAAATAACCCAGGTAATTGGCCGCCGCAATCAGGCCGGCGCCGGTCAGGTCGATTTGCCCTTCACTGAGCAAGTGCGGCATTTGCGGCGTCAGCGCGAAGCGGCCAATGCCCATGGCCATCATCAAGGCAATAAAACTGGCGAGTAAGCGGATCAGCGGTGACATGGTCATTTCCTGCGAGGAGCGAGTGACCTTCAGGCTAATGCGGATTGACTTTCTGTAAAAATGAATAATAGTGAGCAACTTGTTCAGTTTTGGAGAAAGGTGATGGAGTTTAGTCAATTGCGGATTTTCCAGGCCGTGGCCGAGGAGGGCTCCATCACCCGTGCTGCCGAACGCCTGCACCGGGTGCCGTCCAACCTGTCGACCCGGCTTAAACAGATGGAAGAACAGCTCGGTGTCGAACTGTTCGTGCGCGAGCGCCAGCGCTTGCAGCTTTCTCCCGCCGGCAAAGTGCTGCTGGACTACAGCGCGCGCTTGCTGGCCCTGCATGATGAAGCCCATGGTGCGGTGCAGGGCGGGCAACCGGCCGGCGACTTTGTGCTCGGCAGCATGTACAGCACCGCGGCGATTCATTTGCCGAAGCTGCTCGCGCGCTATCACAAGGCGTATCCGATGGTGAACCTGCAAGTGCAATCGGCTCCCAGCGGTGAGCTGCTGGAAGGCTTGATCACCGGCCGGCTGGACGCTGCGCTGGTGGACGGGCCGTTGGCGCTGGCCACCCTCGACGGCGTGCCACTGTGCGAAGAGCGCTTGCTGCTGATTTGCGAAGCGGATCACCCGCCCGTGCGCGGGCCACAGGATGTTGCCGGCCGCTCGGTGTTCACATTCCGCCGCAGTTGTTCCTACCGGGCGCGCCTGGAAGCCTGGTTTTCCCACGACCGCGTGGCCATGGGCCGAGCCATCGAGATCGAGTCTTACCAGGGCATGCTGGCCTGTGTGATCGCCGGTTCCGGCGTGGCGTTGATGTCGGAATCGATGCTCGACAGCCTGCCGGGCAAGGACAGCGTGTCCATTCATCCGCTGGCGGAGCCTTTTGCCCGCGCCACCACGTGGTTGATGTGGCGCAAGGGCATGCTCGGCGCTAACCTCAATGCGTGGATTGACCTGCAGCAAGAGGGCAAGGTGCTACTGGAAACCGAACCCCGAGCGATTGCTTGAACGATCCGTCAGGATTTGAATCAATCCTGTAATAGTTCGTTGTGGTTTCGTTCAAGCAATGCGTAGGACTTAGGGCTACTATCACTGTAGGAAAAGGCGACAGAACTTACGCCTACCAGCATTACCCTCAAAGGGGGCAACCATGAAAGAGAAAATCCAGAACTGGCTCCACGACCTCGGTGTTGCGCTTGGCTTGATCGAGCCGCCACTGCAGCCGGTGCCGATCCGCACCGATGACGAGCAGCGGCGCCCGCGTCGCAGGTAAGGCGTTAAAGCGCTCAAGCACCTGTGTTTGGGCGCAATTGGCAAAGGCAGAGAATTTAGTGTGGGAGCGGGCTTGCTCGCGAAGGGTGTGTGCCAGTCGATACATGTGCTGACTGGCACACACCCTTCGCGAGCAAGCCCGCTCCCACATTTGTTTTGTGTAACCGCAAAAAAAAACGGGTGCGACATCCGACGTCGCACCCGCTGAAGAAAGCTTCTTTCAACTGTTCATTCAGATCGCCCGTGCCGCTGCAGCCTCCGGACGGCGCGACAACACGCTCACCAGCACAAAACTCACCAGTCCCACGCCCAGGCTGTAGTAGATCGGCGTGTTGGCATCCAGGCCATCCTTGATCATGAACACCAGCGCAGTCACAAAGCCCAGGGTCATGGAAGTTATTGCCCCGGAAGTCGTTGCACGCTTCCAGAAAATCGCCCCGATCAGTGGGATCAGCATGCCGCCCACCAACAGGTTGTAAGCCAGGGTCAGCGCGCTGATCACATCGGTAACCACCAGTGCGATACCCAGCACGGCAATGCCCGTCAGCAAGGTAAACAGGCGGTTGATATTCAAGCTCGACTGTTTACCACCGCGCAGGCGCGGCAGCAGGTCTTCGGTCAATACGGTGGAAGCAGCGAGCAAGCCGGCGCTGGCGGTAGACATCATTGCGGCCAGTGCAGCGGCGATGACCAGGCCGCGGATACCGTCCGGCAGCGAGACTTTGACGATGGCGGCAAACGCATTGTTGACGTTGTCCAGGTCCGGGAGCAGTACGTGGGCGGCCATGCCGATCAGCGCACAGGCCAGGCCGTAGAGGATGCAGTAGAAGCCGGCGAAGGTGCCTGCGTACTTGGCAACCTTTTCGTCACGGGCAGTGAACACCCGCTGCCAGATGTCCTGGCCGATCAGGATGCCGAAAAAGTAAATCATGAAGTAGGTGATGATGGTGTCCCAGCCAATTTCAGTGAAGCTGAAATTCGACGCGGGCAGCTTGGCCACCAGTTCATCCCAGCCGCCGACGCGGTACAGGCAGATTGGCAGCAGGATAAACATCAGGCCGACGGTCTTGATCACAAATTGCACGATGTCGGTCAGGGTCAGTGACCACATGCCACCGATGGTCGAATACACCACCACCACACCACCGCCCACCAATACCGACATCCAGAACGGCAGGTCGAACAGCACTTGCAGCACGGTGCCGATTGCGAGGATCGAGGTCACGCCGATCATCAGCGCGTAGGCCAGCATGATCACCGCACTGGCCTGGCGGGCCATGGGGTTGTAGCGCTTTTCCAGCACTTGGGTGACGGTGAAGATTTTCAGCTTCAGCAGCGGCTTGGCCAGGAACAGGTTCAACGCAATGATGCCTGCACCCAGCGCGGCGCACAGCCAGAACCCGGAAATGCCATGCACATAGCCCAGGCGCACGGTGCCGACGGTGGACGCGCCGCCCAGCACCGTGGCGGCCATGGTGCCCATGTACAGCGTCGGGCCGAGGTTGCGGCCGGCCACCAGGTAGTCTTCATGGGTCTTGGCCCGGCGCATGCCGTAGTAGCCGAGCACCAGCATGCCGGCGGCGTAGATGAGGACGACGAATAGATCTAATGCCATGACGGCGGGTCTCCGATTATCTTTTTTATGTGGGGCTAAAGGGGGCTGTGTGGCGAGGGAGCTTGCTCCCGCTGGGCTGCGCAGCAGCCCCAATCCATTTCACGCAACTCATCAGGCGGCCTCGGGACTGCTGCGCAGCCCCGCGGGAGCCAGCTCCCTCGCCACAGTCGGCCCGTAGACCGAGGCCGGTTCAGGGAACACGCGAAGCAGTGTCAGGTACACCAGCGAGGCCAGGCCAAGCGTTACCGGCAAGCTGATGTCGATGCCATCGGCGAGGTTGCCCAACGGCCCCACGAACTGCCCCGGCAGGTTGACGAAGCACAGGCCCACCAGCGCACTCGGGATCCAGGCCCCCAGGCCGCGCCAGTTCCAGCCGTGGCTGAACCAGTAGCGCCCGCCGGTTTCACCGCGCGTGAACACTTGCAGGTCGTCCGGGCAGTAGTAGCCCCGGCGTACGATCAGGCCGATGATCATCATCACCATCCACGGCGTGGTGCAGGTGATGATCAGCACGGCGAAGGTCGACACGCTCTGCACCAGGTTGGCGGCGAAACGTCCGATAAAGATGAAGGCAATCGACATCACCCCTATCAGCAGCGTCGCCTTGACCCGCGACAGCAACCGTGGGAACACGCTGGACATGTCCAGCCCGGTGCCATACAGCGAGGTGGTGCCAGTGGACATGCCGCCGATTACCGCGATCAGGCACACCGGCAGGAAGAACCAGCTCGGTGCCACGGCCAGCAAGCCGCCGACATAGTTGTTGGCCGCGATGTAGTCCGGTGCCTTGATCGCCACGATGGTGGCGGTGGCGAGGCCGAACAGGAACGGGATCAAGGTTGCGATCTGCGCGAGCACTACCGCCAACATGATCCGCATCTTCGAGGTTTCCCGCGGGATGTAGCGCGACCAGTCACCGAGGAACGCACCGAAGGAAATCGGATTGCTCATGGCGACCAGCGCCGCACCGATAAACGCCGCCCAGAAGCCAGTCTGGCCGAGGGCAACGGTGCCGGCGAAGTGGCTATCAAAGGCAGGCGCGAAGGCGAAGATACCCAGCAGGAACAGCAGGCTCGCCGCCCATACGGCAATGCGGTTGACCCACAGCATGAAGCGAAAGCCGTAGATGCACACCGTCAGTACCAGAATGGCGAACACGCCGTAGGCCAGGCCCAGGGTCAGGTCGGTTTCCGGCAACCCCACCAGGCGTTTCGCGCCGCCTACCAGCGCATCGCCTGAACTCCACACCGACAGTGAGAAGAACGCGATCGCCGTCAGCAGTGACAGGAACGAGCCGACAATCCGCCCGTGCACACCAAAGTGCGCACCGGAAGACACGGCGTTATTGGTGCCATTGAGCGGGCCGAACAGGCCCATGGGCGCGAGGATCACCGCGCCCACCAGCACGCCAAGCACAATCGCCCAGACGCCGGCCTGGAACGACAAGCCAAACAACACCGGAAAGCTCCCCAGCACGGCGGTGGCGAAGGTGTTGGCGCCGCCGAAAATCAGGCGAAACAAATCCTTCGGCCCGGCGGTACGTTCGTGGTCCGGGATCTGTTCGACGCCGTTGGTTTCTATGTTGCGAATACTATTTTCGTTGTTTTTATTATTCATGATCAGCTCCGATCACATTGGCTAAGGGGGCGGCAGCCCTTCCGGCATAGCGGACAAATGTTCGTGACAGGCCAGCCACAGGCCTTCTTTTTGTTGTGTGCGATCACCTTGTCGTTTGAAGACAATGGTCTCGCGTTCCTGGCTAAAGAATTGCTCCCCGTTCATGCGCAGCTCGGTGGCCACGTCATGCACAAATACTGCGACGTCACCTTGCAGGCTGACGAATGCGTTGCTTGAGGTGCAGGACAGCACCTCAAAACCGTCGTCCCGGCGCCAGCTGTCCCACAACGCCTGGTAGGCATCGCGACTCAGCAGCGGCTGGGGGAGGGTGTAGAACACGAAGCTGGCGTCGGCACTGAACGCGCCGAAGTAGGCGGCGCGGTCATTGCGGGCGAAGGCCGACACCAGGTCGGCCGCGGCGTTTAATACCTCAGCCTGCGCGTTCATCAGCGGTGCGCCACGCCAGGCAGTACGCAAAGCATTTCGTACAGCAGGTTGGCGCCCAGCAGCGAGGTGTTGCCGGTGGTGTCATACGGCGGCGAAACTTCTACCAGGTCGCAACCAATCAGGTCCAGGCCTTGGCAGCCGCGGATGATTTCAATCGCCTGGATCGTGGTCAAGCCACCGATTTCCGGGGTGCCGGTGCCAGGCGCCCAGGCCGGGTCGATGCCGTCGATATCAAAGCTCAGGTACACCGGGCCGCCGCCGACTTTCTCGCGCACTTCAGCCATCAGGGGCGCCAGCGAGTGGTGCCAGCATTCTTCGGCCTGGACCACGCGGAAACCCTGTTTACGGCTCCAGTTGAAGTCTTCGGCGGTGTAGCCCTGGGCGCGCAGGCCGATCTGCACCACGCGGTCGCAATCCAGCAGGCCTTCCTCTACCGCGCGGCGGAAAGTGGTGCCGTGGGCGATTTTCTCGCCGAACATGTGATCGTTCACGTCGGCGTGGGCATCGATGTGCACCAGCCCGACCTTGCCGTGTTTCTTGTGGATCGCCCGCAGGATCGGCAGGGTGATGGTGTGGTCACCGCCCAGTGTCATCGGAACCACGTTGTGTTCGAGGATCTCGTCGTAGGCTTCTTCGATGATGCGCACGGCGTCCAGCAGGTTGAAGGTGTTGATCGCCACGTCGCCGATGTCGGCAACCGACAGCGAGTCAAACGGTGCGGCGCCGGTGGCCATGTTGTAAGGGCGGATCATCACCGATTCAGCGCGGATTTCCCGCGGCCCGAAACGGGTGCCGGCACGCAGGGAGGTGCCGATGTCCAGGGGCACGCCGACGAAGGCGGCATCCAGGCCCTTGGCCGATTGCAAGTGGGGAAGACGCATCATGGTGGCGATGCCGGCGAAGCGCGGCATTTCGTTGCCGCCCAGTGGTTGGTGGAAAATCTTGTCCACGGGATTGCCTCATCGTTGTGTTTATTAGGGGCCGATTCTGCGAAATGCAGGGGAAGGGAAGAATCGGCAGGGGCAAATACTTAGTTCAGATTTTTCTAAACTAACGCTTAAGGTAAACTCGGCTGCAACTGTAGGAGCTGGCTTGCCAGCGATGCAGGCGCCTCGGTGTAACAGGCGCACCGAGTGAATTGCATCGCTGGCAAGCCAGCTCCTACAGGTTTTGTGTTACTTGGAGATCTTATGGCCAACGCCTTGCCCGACCTGAAACTCCTGCGCATATTCGTCAGCGTCGTGCGGCACCAGGGTTTCGCGAATGCCCAGCACGAACTCAACCTGTCGACCTCGGCCATCAGCACGTATATGAGCCAGCTGGAAGCCGCGTTGGGCCTGGTGTTGTGCCATCGCGGCCGGGGCGGTTTCAGTCTCACCAGCAAGGGCGAGCTGTTCCATCAGGAAACGTTGCGCCTGCTGGGTGAACTGGAAGGCTTTGAGCAATACGCCGCGGCACTGAAAGGCGAATTGCGCGGCACCCTGAAGCTGGGCGTGCTCGACTCCACCGTCAGCGACAAGGCCCTGCCGTTTGCCGAAGTCATCGGTGCCTACAGCCAGGAACACCCGGCGGTGCATTTGCACCTGTCGGTGATGAGCCCTTATGAGTTGCAGCTCGGGGTCCAGGACAATCGCCTGGACCTGGCCATCGGTGCCTTCTCCAACCGCATGAGCGGGCTGATCTATATGCCGCTGTACCGCGAACAGCACTGGCTGTATTGCAGCACCCGCCATCCATTGTTCAATGAGCGGCGGATCCCCGAGCAAGTGATCACCCAGCAACGCATGGTCGGGCGTGGTTACTGGAGCCAGGCCGAACTCGCACGCCACGGCTTCAAGCACAGCGCGGCCACGGTCGAAAGTATGGAGGCGCAATTGATCCTGGTGCTGTCCGGCGCCTATATCGGCTACCTGCCGGAACACTACGCCCAGGCTTGGGCCGACAAGGGCGACTTGCGGGTATTGCTGCCGGCGACCTTCGGTTACCAGGCGCCGTTCTCGATGATCATGCGCCGGGGCCGCAGCCGCGAGCCGTTGATCCAGACCTTCCGCGATTTACTTAAAGCCCAGCTCAACCAGGCCTGAAAACCCATGTCCAGATCCCAATGTTCCCGCTGCCTGCGGCCCACCACTCACTGCCTGTGTGCGCTGATCCCAAGCCTGGATAGCCGTACTCGCGTGTTGCTGTTGCAGCATCCGAGTGAGGTCAATCACGCATTGAATACCGCCCGGTTGGCGGCGCTGGGATTGGTGAATGCGCAGTTGATAGTGGGGGAGGTGTTTGAGGAGTTGCAGGCGTTGTTGAGTCCTCCTGGCTATCAGGCGCGATTGTTATTTCCGGGCGAGGACGCGCAACCGTTGCGGGCCTACACACCATCCGACGAACCGTTGCTGCTGGTAGTGCCGGACGGTACCTGGCGCAAAGCGCGCAAATTGCTGCACCTCAACCCTTTGCTGGCGGCGTTGCCAAGAGTGACGCTGGCGGAAGGTGCCGTGTCCCGTTACCGGCTGCGCAAGGCGCCGGGGCCCGGGGCATTGTCGACGGTGGAAGCTATCGTGCAGGCATTGCAGGTGCTTGAAGCCCCGACCTTATTTGAGCCGTTATTGAAACCATTTGAGGCGCTGATCGACGGGCAAATTGCCGCGATGGGGCAGGAAGTGTACCGACGCAACCACGGCACGCAATCTCCGTAGCAGTTGTCGAGCGCCAGCGAGGCTACGTCTGCCGCACCGCCGCTCTCGCGCCAGGCAAAGGACTGCGCCGCCCCCGACGCAGCCTCGCGGGGGCTCCACAGCTGCTACACAAAAACATCGGGTGTGTCTCACTACGTGTTTGCGGGCTCTAGATTCTGCTTATTCCATTAAGCGATAAGCACCACACTTTGCGTGATATGGCCCGCCAGCCTTTCCCGGTATGATGGGCGCCCCCGCAGTCTGGATTGCGAATACGCCATGACCTTGCAGTACCCCACCATCGCCGATTGCGTCGGCAACACCCCGCTGGTCCGCTTGCAGCGCCTGCCGGGCAACACCAGCAACACCTTGTTGCTCAAGCTCGAAGGGAACAACCCGGCCGGCTCGGTCAAGGACCGCCCGGCGTTGTCGATGATCACCCGCGCCGAGTTGCGTGGGCAGATCAAGCCCGGCGACACCCTGATCGAAGCCACCTCCGGTAACACCGGGATTGCCCTGGCCATGGCCGCGGCGATCAAGGGCTACAAGATGGTTCTGATCATGCCCGACAACGGCAGCGCCGAGCGCAAGGCGGCGATGACCGCCTATGGCGCCGAGCTGATCCTGGTCACCCAGGAAGAAGGCATGGAAGGCGCGCGCGACCTCGCCGAGCGTATGGCTGCCGAAGGCCGTGGCCTGGTGCTGGACCAGTTCGCCAATGGGGATAACCCCGAGGCGCACTACACCACCACCGGCCCGGAAATCTGGCGCCAGACCCAGGGCACCATCACCCACTTTGTGAGTTCGATGGGCACCACTGGCACCATCATGGGCAACTCGCGCTACCTCAAGGAGCAGAACCCCGACATCCAGATCGTCGGCCTGCAACCCATGGAAGGCGCGTCGATCCCGGGGATCCGTCGTTGGCCCGAAGAGTACTTGCCGAAAATTTATAACGCGGCTCGCGTCGATCGCATCATCGACATGGCCCAGCGTGAAGCCGAAGACACCACCCGCCGTCTGGCCCGTGAAGAAGGCATCTTCTGCGGCGTGTCGTCCGGTGGTGCGGTGGCCGGGATGTTGCGCTTGTCCCAGGAGTTGGAAAACGCGGTGATCGTCGCGATCATCTGTGACCGTGGCGACCGTTACCTGTCGACCGGCATTTTCGACGCGCCCAACTGATGGCCAAGCACGAGAGAGGCCTGCGCTTCCAACCGACGGGCGGCAGCCGGGCCCCACAGATCCCTGTAGGCAAGAAGCAGCGCCTGACCATCGAGCGCCTGGCCAACGACGGCCGCGGCATCGTGTTCTTTGAAGGCCGCACCTGGTTTGTGGTGGGTGCCCTGGCCGGTGAAGAGGTTGAAGCCCGGGTGTTGGGCGCCCACGGCAAAGTGGTCGAAGCGCGCACCGAGCGAGTCTTTACCGCCAGCGAACTGCGCCGCCCGGCACCCTGTGTGCATGCCGGCCGCTGCGGCGGTTGCAGCCTGCAACACTTGCCCCATGACGAACAACTTGCCCTGAAACAGCGCATGCTCGCCGAGCAATTATCCCGCGTGGCAGGTGTCGAACCCCAAGAGTGGGCCGCGCCTTTGAGCGGGCCGGAATTCGGCTACCGCCGCCGTGCCCGCGTGGCCGTGCGCTGGGATGCCAAGGCGAAGAAACTTGAGGTGGGCTTGCGCGCCGTGGCCAGCCAGGACATCGTCGCCATCGACGATTGCCCCGTGCTGGTACAGGCCTTGCAGCCGATCATGCAGCGCTTGCCAAACATGCTGCGGCGCTTGAGCAAACCTCAGGCGTTGGGGCATGTGGAATTGTTCAGTGGCTCGTCGATTGCCGTGTTGTTGCGACACATGGCGCCCTTGTCCGAAGCGGACCTGACGATCCTGCAGGAATTTTGCACGTTCCATGAAGCGCAACTGTGGCTGCATGGCGAGGGCCAACCGCAGCCGTTCGAACCAGACCAGGCCTTGGGCTATCGTCTGGAACAGTGGGATTTGCAGTTGGCATACCGCCCGGGAGACTTTGTGCAGGTCAACGCCTTGGTCAACACGGCGATGGTCGCCCAGGCCCTGGAATGGCTGGCGCCCAAGCCCGACGAGCGGGTGCTGGATTTGTTTTGTGGCTTGGGCAACTTCGCCCTGCCGCTGGCCCGCCAAGTGCGGGAAGTAGTGGCGGTGGAAGGCGTACAGGCCATGGTGGACCGGGCAGCGCAGAATGCTGTCAGCAATAATTTGCATAACGTGCAGTTTTTTCAGGCCGATTTGTCCCAGCCTTTGACCGACGCGGAATGGGCCCAACAGGGCTTTTCTGCGGTACTCTTGGACCCACCCCGCGATGGTGCCCTGGAGGTTGTGCGCAAGCTCGCCACCCTGGGGGCTGATCGCCTGGTGTATGTGTCCTGCAACCCAGCCACGCTGGCGCGGGACACGGTCGAGTTGGTCAAGCAAGGCTACCGGCTAAAACGTGCCGGGATCCTCGACATGTTTCCCCAGACGGCCCATGTCGAGGCCATGGCGTTATTTGAAGCGGGCTAGGATGCCCGTTTAATCCGACTGGCCTGCATCTCCTGGGCCTGTGACCTGCCAGGGAGCGTGCACGAGCTTTTTTGTAAAGCAGGTCAGCGATGATTTTGACGCACTAAAAGGTGCGTCGTAGGGAAGGTAAGCAAGATGGTACAGGTGAGAGCACACCAGCCGATCAACACCGACGGCAGTATCAATCTCGAGGCATGGCTGGATCATGCCGTCAGTGTCGACCCGGCACTGGACCGTGAAGCCTTGAAAGCAGCCTGCGAGTTCGCTCGTGAGTCTGAACAGCAAGACAATGCGGCGAAGAACCTGTGGGCCGAAGGCACTTCAAGCTTTCGCACCGGGTTGGAAATCGCCGAGATCCTCGCCGATCTCAAGCTCGATCAGGATTCACTGATCGCGGCGGTGCTGTATCGCGGCGTGCGCGAAGGGCATATTCAATTGCCCACCGTCAGCCAGCGTTTTGGCACCGTGGTGGCCAAGCTGATCGACGGCGTGCTGCGCATGGCGGCGATCAGTGCCAGCCTCAGCCCGCGCCAGTCCATGGTGCTGGGCACCCAGGGCCAGGTGGAAAACCTGCGCAAGATGCTGGTGGCGATGGTCGACGACGTACGCGTCGCGCTGATCAAGCTGGCCGAACGTACCTGCGCGATTCGTGCGGTGAAAACCGCCGACGACGAAAAGCGCAACCGCGTCGCCCGCGAGGTGTTCGACATCTACGCGCCACTGGCCCACCGCCTGGGCATCGGCCATATCAAGTGGGAGCTGGAGGACTTGTCCTTCCGTTACCTGGAGCCCGACCAATACAAACAGATTGCCACGCTGCTCCATGAGCGGCGGCTCGACCGTGAGCGTTTCATCGCCGACGTGATGAGCCAATTGCGCACGGAGTTGCAGGCCACCGGTGTTGAAGCTGACATCAGCGGCCGGGCCAAACACATCTATTCCATCTGGCGCAAAATGCAGCGCAAGGGCCTGGCCTTCAGCCAGATCTACGACGTGCGCGCCGTGCGGGTGCTGGTGCCGGAAATGCGCGACTGCTACACCGCGCTGGGTATCGTCCACACACTGTGGCGGCACATCCCCAAGGAATTCGACGACTACATCGCCAACCCCAAGGAAAACGGTTACCGCTCGTTGCATACGGCAGTGATCGGCCCCGAAGGCAAGGTGCTGGAAGTGCAGATCCGCACCCACGCCATGCATGAAGAGGCGGAGCTGGGGGTATGCGCGCACTGGCGCTACAAGGGCACCGACGTCAAGGCCGGGTCCAACCAGTACGAAGAGAAAATCTCCTGGTTGCGCCAGGTGCTGGAATGGCACGAAGAACTGGGCGACATCGGCGGCCTGGCCGACCAGCTGCGGGTGGATATCGAGCCCGACCGGGTCTATATCTTCACCCCTGACGGCCATGCGATCGACCTGCCCAAGGGCTCCACGCCGCTGGATTTTGCCTACCGCGTGCACACCGAGATCGGCCACAACTGCCGTGGCGCGAAGATCAACGGGCGCATCGTGCCGCTCAACTACAGCCTGCAAACCGGTGAACAGGTCGAGATCATCACCAGCAAGCACGGTACGCCGAGCCGCGACTGGTTGAACCCGAACCTGGGCTACATCACCACGTCCCGGGCGCGGGCGAAGATTGTCCACTGGTTCAAATTGCAGGCGCGTGACCAGAACGTCGCCGCCGGCAAAACCTTGCTTGAGCGCGAGTTGGGCCGCCTGGGCTTGCCGCAGGTGGACTTCGACAAGCTGGCCGAAAAGGCCAACATGAAGATCGCCGAAGACATGTTCGCCGCCCTCGGTGCCGGCGATCTGCGCCTGGCGCAGTTGGTCAATCTGGCCCAGCAACTGGTTGAACCGGAGCGTGGCAGCGAGCAACTGGAACTGATTCCACGCAAGGCCACGGGCTACAAGCCGGGCAAGCGGGGCGATATCCAGATCCAGGGCGTCGGCAACCTGATGACGCAAATGGCCGGTTGTTGCCAGCCATTGCCGGGCGACGCCATCGTCGGTTACATCACTCAAGGCCGCGGGGTGAGCATTCACCGTCAGGACTGTGCCTCGGTGTTGCAACTGGGCGGGCGCGAGCCGGAGCGGATCATCCAGGTCAGCTGGGGCCCGGTGCCGGTG
Organism: Pseudomonas sp. Bout1; assembly: GCF_034314165.1. Taxonomy (GTDB): domain Bacteria; phylum Pseudomonadota; class Gammaproteobacteria; order Pseudomonadales; family Pseudomonadaceae; genus Aquipseudomonas. The sequence continues at coordinate 1,808,678 of NZ_JAVIWK010000001.1, forward strand.
TTGACCTACCCGGTAGACATCGTCATCCGAGCCTACGACCGCTCCGGGCTGCTGCGTGATGTGTCGCAGGTGCTGCTCAACGAGCGGATCAACGTGCTGGCGGTCAACACCCGCTCGAATAAAGAGGACAACACGGCGTTGATGTCCCTGACCATCGAGATTCCGGGGCTGGACGCGTTGGGTCGGTTGCTGGGGCGTATTTCCCAGTTGCCGAACATCATTGAAACCCGGCGTAATCGCACGCCATAACCCATTTTTTTGTGGGAGCCGGGCTTGTGTGGGAGCTGGCTTGCCTGCGATGCAGACGCCTCGGTATTTCAGATGTATTGAGTCGATGGCATCGCAGGCAAGCCAGCTCCCACAGAACACCGATAGAGATTGATCGATGTATTCACTTGAAGACCTGCTGCACCTGATGAACCGCCTGCGCGACCCGCAATACGGTTGCCCGTGGGACATCAAGCAAACCTACGCCACCATCGTCCCCCACACCCTGGAAGAAGCCTACGAAGTCGCCGACGCCATCGAGCGCGGGGACTTTGATCACCTGCAGGGTGAACTGGGCGACCTGTTGTTCCAGGTGGTGTATTACAGCCAGCTGGCGCGGGAAGAAGGGCGCTTCGAATTCGCCGGGGTGATCGACAGCATCACCCGCAAGCTGATTCGTCGTCACCCGCATGTGTTTCCCACCGGCGATCTGTACGCACCGCTGGATATCCCGCAGTTGAGCGAAGAGCAGGTCAAGCAGCGCTGGGAGGAGATCAAGGCCGAGGAGCGTGCAGAAAAGTCCGACGCGCCAAAGCAATTATCCCTGCTGGATGATGTGCCCATGGCCTTGCCGGCGCTTTCCCGCGCCGCCAAATTGCAAAAGCGTGCCGGGCAAGTCGGTTTTGACTGGCCGGCGGCGTTGCCGGTGGTGGATAACGTGCGCGAAGAGCTGGATGAAGTGCTCCAAGCCATGGCCGACAATGACCCGGTAGCCATCGCCGATGAAGTGGGTGACCTGCTGTTTGCAGCGGTCAACCTGGCCCGTCATCTGCAAGTTGACCCGGAAGCGGCCTTGCGTTTAGCCAACGCCAAATTCGAACGACGTTTCCGATTTATCGAACAGGCATTGCGCGACACGCACAAACCCATAGAAGATTGCACCCTCGAAGAGTTGGACGCCCTGTGGGGCGAAGCCAAACGCCAGGAAAAGAATCTGTCCAGCTGCGGCTGAACCGTTGCCCAAGTGAGTAAGCACCATGAGCATTTCCCTTCGCGACCAGTTGCTCAAAGCAGGCCTGGTCAACCAAAAGCAGGCCAAACAGGTCGGCAAAGAGAAACAGAAGCAGCAGCGCCTGGTGCATAAAGGCCAGGTTACGGCCGACGATAGCCAGGCGCGCCTGGCCATTGAAGCGCATGCCGAGAAGGTCAAGCGTGACCAGGAGCTGAACCGCCAGCACCAGGAAAAAGCCGAGGCCAAGGCCCGCGTGGCCCAGGTCAAGCAGTTGATCGAAACCTCGCGCCTGCCCAAGCTGACCACCGAGGACTACTACAACTTCGTGGATGACAAGAAGGTCAAGCGCCTGTCGGTCAACACCTTGATGCGCAACAAGTTGAGCAACGGCTCCCTGGCGATCGTGCATCACGGTGGCGGCTATGAAGTAATCCCGCGTGAGGCGGCGCTGAAGATCCAGGAGCGGGCACCTGAGCGTATCGTCCAGATGAACGTCCTGACCGAGAGCCAGGTACCGGATGAGGATGATCCATACGCCGCGTACCAGATCCCTGATGACCTGATGTGGTAACACGTTAGAAACCACAGTGTAGCGAGGGAGCTTGTTGTGGTGAGCGGGCTTGCCCCGCGCTGGGCTGCGAAGCAGCCCCAATAATTCCCCTAAAACACAAACCCCGCTCAAAAGGCGGGGTTTGTGTTTATAGATACTCCAGCTGCGTGGGGCTGGGTGTCTACAGGATTTCAGAGTTTCAGGAGCTTTGCGCCTGGCGTTTCATCTCAAGGGTCTCGAGCTCGTTTTTATAATTATGAGCTTCGGTCTCGTCGTGAAACATGCCGACCAGCAGGTCCTGCTGGTGTACATCCCAGATGTGAATCCCGTGGGCTACCGCTTCATGGGACATATGGTCATCGTCGCGTTCAGTTACTTTTACAGTCATCTGCTTGCTCCAATCTCTGGTTGACCTGCGGCAAGGCGTCGCAGGCCTTTGTTATATGGTTTGTTAGCTTGCTAAGTAAATAAGCAACATTTGCAACACACCTTTACAGAAACTGGAACAATCTCCGGGCCCGCGTAAACCGTGACATTGCGTCGCAGGGCGCTGAGTTTTATGACAAAAGTTTCATGTTGATGTCAGGTAACAGGCGAAAAAAAGCCCCGCAGATGCGAGGCTCTTTTAATGCACAGGGGATCAGTTGCCTTTGACAGCCTTGCCGTCAACGGTACCGTCTTGCAGCATGATGTTGTATTCCTTGCCGTCGGTCTCGACCTGGCGCAGGGCAACCAGCAGGCCACCCCAATCCTTGGCAAACCACATTTGGGTAATGCGCTTGCTTTGAGTCGGGTCACGCACGCGCTCGACCTTGATCGCGTCGATGGAGCCGGCTTTGGTCTGGACCTTTTCCGGGCCGATCACGCGAAAGTCGTAGGTGTCGGTATCAGTACCTTCGACCACGCGGTAGCTCATGCTTTTTTTGCCGGCGGCCACATCGCGTTGCAGGGCAAGCTGGTAGGTCGACTTGTCCATCATGCCGCTTTCAAGGGCGACATTGACCGGGTCCTTGTTTTCGAAGCCGGTGACCTTGTTGGCCGTGCGGTCGAAGTCCAGGTTGATCTTCTTCGCCTTGCCCAGGCCGCCGCGTTCGAAGGTATAGCTCTGCGGCTGCAGGGCGTCCTTGTCAAAGCGGATCACGCTGGTTTCAGACAGGCTGGCGATCATCATGGAAGCCTTGAAATTCAAGGTCCAGGTGCCGTTGTCATTCTTGGTCAGGCTGCGTTCTGCCGAGCCACTCATGGGCAACTGTTTCCAGTCGGCGGTGTAGCTGGCGGAGAAAGGGTGAAGGTCTGCCGCTTGCACGGCAGGCAAGGCGAACAGCGCAAAAGCGAAGAGCAGGGCGCGACGCATAAAGTCTCCTAGGTTCGAATCAAGTGGCCGCTGGCCGCCAGTAACTGACCGTCCATTAATGCACCGTGGTCGCCAAGAACCAACCGCCCCTCAGCGAACCAGCGAACAGCCAGCGGGTAAATCCTGTGTTCCTGGGTGTGAACCCGTTGCGCAAGCGTCTGCGCCGAGTCCGCAGACTCTACCGGAACTACTGCCTGTACGACCAGAGGCCCGCCATCGAGTTCCTCGGTGACAAAGTGCACGCTGCAACCGTGCTCGGTGTCGCCGGCCTCCAGGGCGCGCTGGTGGGTGTGTAACCCTTTGTATTTGGGCAGCAGGGATGGGTGGATATTGAGCAGGCGCCCGTTGTAGTGGCGTACGAAATCGGCGCTGAGAATGCGCATGAAGCCGGCCAGTACCACGAGTTTTGGATTGAAGGCGTCGATGAGTTCGATCAAGGCGCTGTCGAAGGCCTCGCGGCCTTCGAAAGCCTTGTGATCGAGGGAGCGGGTGTCAATACCCGCGTCCCTGGCGCGTTGCAGGCCGTAGGCGTCGCTGCGGTTGGAGACCACCGCAGCGATGCGCGCCGGGCTGTCGCAGGTCAGCGTGCTATCGATCAGGGCCTGCAAGTTACTGCCGGTGCCGGAGAGCAGCACCACGACATCACAGGTCTGGGACATCTGCCCTTGCATCAGTGTGCCTTGAGGTTCTTCAGTTCAACCTGGGCAGCGCCTTCAGGGGCGGTGGCGATCTGGCCGATGACCCATGGCTGCTCGCCGGCTTCACGCAGGACGTTCAACGCTGTTTCAACGTGCTCTTGAGCCACGCAGATGACCATGCCCACGCCGCAGTTCAGCACGCGGTGCATCTCGGTTTCGTTGACGTTGCCTTGCTCTTGCAGCCAGTCGAAGACGGCCGGGCGCTGCCAGCTGGCCACGTCGACAATCGCCTGCGCGCCTTTAGGCAGTACACGCGGGATGTTGTCCAGCAGGCCGCCACCAGTGATGTGAGCCATGGCCTTGACCGCGCCGGTGTCCTTGATCAGCTTGAGCAACGGCTTCACGTAGATGCGGGTCGGGGCCATCAGCAGGTCGGTCAGAGGCTTGCCGTCGAGCTGGATGGTTTCGATGTCGGCGCCGGACACTTCGATGATCTTGCGGATCAACGAGTAGCCGTTGGAGTGCGGGCCCGACGATGGCAGGGCCAGCAGGGCGTCACCGGCAGCGACTTTGGAGCCGTCGATGATTTCGGATTTCTCTACAACGCCGACGCAGAAACCGGCCAGGTCGTAGTCTTCGCCTTCGTACATGCCTGGCATTTCAGCGGTTTCACCACCGACCAGGGAGCAGCCGGACAGTTCGCAGCCGGCGCCGATGCCGGTAACTACTTGGGTTGCGGTCTCGACGTTGAGCTTGCCGGTGGCGTAGTAGTCAAGGAAGAACAGCGGCTCGGCGCCGCACACCACCAGGTCGTTCACGCACATGGCAACCAGGTCGATGCCGATGCTGTCGTGCTTGTTCAGGTTCAGTGCCAGGCGCAGCTTGGTGCCCACACCGTCGGTGCCGGAGACCAGAACAGGCTGCTTGTAGCCGGCCGGGATCTCGCAGAGGGCGCCAAAACCGCCCAGGCCGCCCATGACTTCGGGGCGCGCAGTGCGCTTGGCGACGCTCTTGATGCGTTCGACCAATGCTTCACCGGCGTCGATGTCTACACCGGCGTCCTTGTAGCTCAGGGAGGGTTGCTTGCTCATGATCCAGGCCTTTAGGGGGGATTTCTGGGTAACGACCGAATGCGGCGGGTGTACCGAAACTTGAGTTTCAGCATGGCCTGCCATTGACGGTCTGCGAAGGCGCGCGATTTTATCAGGCTTGAGGGGCAGCGGCCATCCTCGGGCCGACGGGCAGGGGCAATAGCTGTTAAAAAAATCGCTAATCGAGTCGGTCACGGGGCGTATTAAGGTATAGCCTTTAACTCGCTATCGTTATGACAGTACAAAAACTTACCGAGGCCCTGTGAATGTTTTGCCGGTCGCTGTGGTCACAGCCTTGCTCAACAGTGTTCACGCGGTCTGTTCCAACCGCTTATTTGCCGTTCGGGAATCTTTTTTCATGGGTCTGAGTAAATATTTTTTTGTGGGCTGTTTGTCGTTGGTCAGCCTGGCGAGTCATGCCGAAACCCTCAATGGTCTCTATCAAGTGCTGGAACCGGTCAGCAGTCAGTCTCCCCAGGAGCGTGACCAGGCTACCCAGCGTGCCCTGCAAACCCTGGTGATCCGCCTGACCGGCGACGCCAAGGCCGCCGACGGTCCTGGCCTGGCGGCAATTCGCAAAGACCCGCAACAGATCATCAGCCAATACGGCTACGATGCCGGCCCGCCGGAAAGCCTGCAGGTGGATTTCGACCCGGTCAGCACCGACCGCGCCTTGCGTGGCGCAGGGTTGGCACTGTGGGGCAGCAATCGGCCGTCGATCCTCGGCTGGTGGCTGAACGATTCCGTCGAAGGCAGCAGCCTGGTCGGTGATGGCCAAGCCGTCGCCCAGCCGCTGCGCCGAGCGGCCCAGCACCGTGGTTTGCCGTTGCGCCTGCCGTTGGGTGACCTGGACGAGCAAATTGTCGCCACTGCCCCGAATCTTGAAAGCCCCGATGCCACGCCGCTGCGTGCTGCGTCCGAACGTTACGGCGCCGATGCCTTGCTGGCCGTGCATGCCCGTGAAGATGGCGGCCAATGGTCGGCCAAATGGCGCCTGTGGCTGGGTGATAAAAGCGAGCAGGGCACCGCCACCGGCACAGACACCGCTGCGTTGGCCGACGCCGTACTGCTGGCTGTCAGCGAGCGCCTGGCGCCACGTTTTGCGGTCAAGGCCGGTGCTGCCACCAGTGATCAGTTGCTGGAAGTGCAGGGCATGAACCTGGAACATTACGCCGCCCTCGGCCATCTGCTGGAGCCGTTTGGTGCCCAGCCGGTGCGCGTGGACGGCACTCGCATCGTGTATCGGGTCAATGGCAGCGCGGAGCAATTGCGCACCCAGTTGAGCCTGGCCAAGTTGCAGGAAGTGCCTGCGGGTGAAGCGCCGGCTCCGCAGCCGGTAGCGGAGGGCGCCCAACCGGCGCCGGTCGAGCCGACGCCGCAGCTACGTTTTCATTGGTAAGCATTCTTCCTCCTTATATAGAAGCAGGAAGCAAATAACAGATGGAGTGGTTTATGGCGGATACGCGTCGTTGGGTGTGGCTTGGCGGGATTGTCCTGCTGTGCGTTTTTGTGTTCCTGCTGCATTCGATCCTGACGCCGTTCCTGGTTGCGTTACTGCTGGCCTACCTGTTCGATCCCGTGGTGGACCGCCTGGAAAAGGTCGGCCTGTCACGCACCTGGGGCGTGGTGGCGGTGTTTGCCTTGTTCACCTTGATCATCACGGCGTTGGTGCTGGTGCTGGTGCCGATGCTGGCCAAGCAATTGTTCAAGCTCTATGAGCTGGCGCCGCAGATGCTCGACTGGCTGCAACACACGGCCATGCCGTGGGCCCAGGCCAAGCTGGGGTTGGCGGACGGCTTCTGGAAGTTCGACAAGGTCAAGGCGGCCATCAGCGAGCACATGGGCCAGACCACCGACATCGTCGGCGTGGTACTGAGCCAGGCGACGGCGTCGAGCCTCGCGTTGATCGGCTGGCTGACCAACCTGGTGCTGATCCCGGTGGTGGCGTTCTACCTGCTGCGGGACTGGGACATCATGATGGCCAAGATCCGCAGCCTGCTGCCACGCGACCGCGAGGAGCGCATCGTTGCCCTGGCCGGGGAGTGCCATGAAGTGCTGGGCGCCTTCGTTCGCGGCCAGTTGCTGGTGATGTTGGCCCTGGGGATTATTTACGCGGCGGGGTTGATGGCTATCGGCCTGGAACTGGGGCTGTTGATCGGCCTGATTGCCGGCCTGGCAGCCATCGTGCCGTACATGGGCTTCGTGATCGGGATTGGTGCGGCGCTGGTGGCCGGGCTGTTCCAGTTCCACGGCGACCTGTACCCGATGCTCGGGATTGTCGCGGTGTTCATGGTCGGTCAGGCCCTGGAAGGCATGGTGCTGACGCCGTTGCTGGTGGGCGACAGGATCGGCCTGCACCCGGTGGCGGTGATCTTCGCGATCCTGGCGGGCGGCGAACTGTTCGGCTTTACCGGCATCCTGCTGGCGCTGCCCGTGGCGGCGGTGATCATGGTGCTGGTGCGCCATGTGCACGACTTGTACAAGGACTCGGACATGTACGCAGGGGTCGACGAACCAGAGTTGTAACCGCAGCATCACAAACCCGGCTCAAGGCCGGGTTTGTCGTTTATCGGCCCTGGCGTTACACCAGGGCGTCAAACAATCCTCACAAATCCAACAAGTTAACGCAAACCTTTGATTTTGCTTGTGGTCTGCTGCATTGTGCGCCCGGCGTCACGGGTATAAACTTTGCAAACTTTACACAGAGGCCACTAACGGTTCGATTGTAGCCGTTCAGTCAGCATGAAACCGATTCAGCTGCCCCTAGGTGTGCGTCTGCGTGACGACGCCACCTTTATCAATTACTACCCAGGCGCCAATGCCGCTGCACTCGGCTATGTCGAGCGGCTCTGCGAAGCCGACGCCGGCTGGACCGAAAGCCTGATCTACCTCTGGGGCAAGGACGGCGTGGGGCGTACCCACTTGTTGCAGGCCGCGTGCCTGCGCTTCGAGCAGATGGGTGAACCGGCGGTGTACCTGCCACTGGCAGAGCTGCTGGACCGCGGTATCGAGATCCTCGACAACCTTGAACAATACGAACTGGTCTGCCTGGATGATTTGCAGGCGGTGGCGGGGCGGGCGGATTGGGAGGAGGCGCTGTTCCATCTGTTTAACCGCTTGCGGGACAGCGGCCGGCGCTTGCTGATTGCCGCGTCCACCTCGCCACGTGAGTTGCCGGTGAAGCTGGCCGACTTGAAGTCGCGGCTGACCCTGGCGCTGATCTTCCAGATGCGCCCGTTATCCGATGAAGACAAATTGCGTGCGCTGCAATTGCGGGCTTCCCGCCGCGGGTTGCACCTGACCGATGAAGTCGGGCATTTTATTCTTACGCGTGGCACCCGCAGCATGAGCGCATTGTTCGACTTGCTCGAACAGCTCGACCAGGCCTCCTTGCAGGCCCAGCGCAAGCTGACCATTCCCTTCCTCAAGGAAACCCTCGGCTGGTAGCCAGCCCTTTGAAAACGGGGCTTTCAGCAAATTCCAGGCGTCAGAAAACCTGCGTTTGGGCGGTTTTGGCCACGCAAATGGGTTGTATAGGGTGTTAAGGGCTTAGATGTCATAGTCCAAACAAGAAGTCACAAAGATCACGATTGAATTTGCAAATCGATGTGATAGAGGGCATAGTCTCGGCTTCTTTACACATCAGCCACGGTCGTGCCCATGCTAAATCGCTTCGCACCCCTCGTGCCTCTCGCACTCGTTACCCTGTTGTTTGGTTGCGCCACCCACACTCAAAACGTGGTTGAGCAGCAAAAACCAGCACAACAGTCCCAGGCAAAATTCGTTGCGTCGCAGTCTTCCAGTGTTTATCAGGAAGAGATCGCAACCGAAAAAGAACTCGCCGATTTCGCCGGCGCCAAGCCTTACCAGCTTCCCGTTCTGGCCGACAGCATTCTCGAACGCGGCATGTCCCTGATCGGTACCCGTTACCGTTTCGGCGGTACCTCTGAGGCCGGTTTCGACTGCAGCGGTTTCATCGGCTACCTGTTTCGCGAGGAAGCCGGCATGAACCTGCCGCGTTCCACCCGCGAAATGATCAACGTGGATGCACCGTTGGTCGCGCGGAACAACCTCAAGCCCGGTGATCTGCTTTTCTTCAGTACTGCTGGCCGTGGTCGTGTCAGTCACGCCGGTATCTACCTGGGCGACAACCAGTTTATCCACTCCAGCAGCCGCCGCAGCGGTGGTGTGCGGGTCGACAACCTGGGTGACAGCTACTGGAGCAAAACCTTCATCGAAGCCAAGCGCGCCCTCGCGATGGCCCCGACTACCGTTACCGCCAGCAAGTAAAGTTAAAGTGATACTTGAAGTTTGACGTGTAAGCGCTAGAATCCCTGGACATTGTTGTAAATCGATCGCGCGAGCTTTGCTTGCGCGTTCTGGTTTTCAGCGTTCGGCAGCGAAAGCCGCATCCAGATCAGGATTGTTCTGCCCATGTCGACCTCGGCCCGCCTAATTCTTCTTGTTTGCGCCGCGCTGCTCAGTGCCTGCGCAAGTCGTCCTCCGCCAGCTCCCGTGGCCGTCAAGCCCAAGCCGGTGTTCAACACCTACGCCACCCAAAGTTTCTCGCCTGCTGCCGAAGACGTGCTCTTCCGTGCGCTGGGCCTGGTCGGCACGCCTTATCGCTGGGGCGGCAATACGCCGGACTCGGGATTTGATTGCAGCGGCCTGATCGGGTTTGTGTACCGCGATGCGGCGGGCATCTCCTTGCCGCGTACCACTCGCGAGCTGATCGTGATGCGCGCCATGGACGTGAGCGAAAACAACCTGCAAACCGGCGACCTGCTTTTCTTCGCCACGGGCGGCGGCTCGCAAGTCAGCCACGCCGGGATCTACGTGGGTGAAGGGCGCTTTGTGCATGCGCCGCAAACCGGCGGTACGGTGAAGCTGGACACACTGTCCAAGGCCTATTGGCAGAACGCCTACCTGAGCGCCAAGCGCGTGTTGCCCGCCGAGCATCTGGCGCGTAATCCATAAGCAAAAACAACTGTGGGAGCCTAGGCTCCCACAGTTGTTTTTGAGGACGGGCTATTTCGCCGCCGACACCCGCCACACCTTGTTTCCCACATCATCTGCCACCAACAAATCCCCCTGCTTGTCGATCACCACGCCTACCGGGCGACCCATGGCTTTCTCATCGCTGTTGAGGAACCCGGTCAGCACATCCACCGGCCGGCCTTTGGGCTGGCCTGCCTCAAACGGCACGAAGATCACCTTGTAGCCGCTGTGGGGCTTGCGGTTCCACGAGCCATGCTGGCCGATAAACGCGCCGTTGCTGAACTGCGCCGGTAACGTGCTGCCGTCGGCAAAGGTCAGCCCCAGGGACGCCGTGTGTGGGCCTACCGCGTAATCCGGTGCGATCGCCTTGGCCACCAGGTCCGGGTTCTGCGGATTCACCCGCACATCCACGTGCTGCCCGTAGTAACTGAACGGCCAGCCGTAGAAGGCCCCATCCTTGACCGAGGTGATGTAGTCCGGCACCAGGTCGCTGCCGATTTCATCGCGCTCGTTAACCGCTGTCCACAGCTTGCCGCTTTGCGGCTCCCAGGCCATACCGTTGGGGTTGCGCAGGCCGGAGGCGAAGATGCGATGCTGGCCAGTGGCGCGGTCCACTTCCCAGATCGCGGCGCGGCCTTGTTCCGCGTCCAGGCCGTTTTCCCCGACGTTGCTGTTGGAGCCCACGCTGACGTACAGCTTGCTGCCGTCCTTGCTGGCCACCACGTTCTTCGTCCAGTGATGGTTGATGCTGCCGCCCGGCAAGTCGGTCACGGTGGTGCCGGCTTCCTTGATCGAGGTTTCACCTGGCTGGTAAGGGAAGCGCAGCAGCTTGTCCGAATCGGCGACATACAGGTCGTTGCCCACCAATGCCATGCCAAACGGCGAGTTCAGGTTTTCCAGGAACACCGTGCGGGTTTCGGCGACGCCATCGTGGTCGGCGTCCCGCAGCAGAGTGATGCGGTTCGGGCTCGGCACGCCGGCCCCGGCGCGGCCCATGACTTTTTCCATCACCCAGCCACGAATGCCCTTGGAATCGTCCGGCTTGGGCGGTGCATTGGTTTCGGCCACCAGCACGTCACCATTGGGAAGCACATACAGCCATCGTGGGTGATCCAGGCCCTCGGCGAACGCCGCCACCTGAGTGCCCGCCGCCGGGGTCGGCTTGCTGCCTTCGGGCCAGCCGATCGCCGGCGCGATGTTCACCGTGGGGATCAGGGTTCTGTTCGGTTCGGGCAGCTTGGGCGAGGGGCCGGTGCCGTCGGACACTTGCAGGGTAGAGCTTTCACCACAGGCGGCGAGTGTGCCGGCCACCATGATCAGTAGGGCAAGTCGGGTCTTGTGCATGGTTTTCTCCTTAATACCTGTAGGGATAGAGGTGCGTGGTGGCCGGATGGTTCACGCGCATGTCCGGCTTTAATTGACGCTCCACCCCCAACCCACTAACCTTCGCGGCTTGTTTCAGGTGCTCTGTGGCGTACGCGCCGACTGAGTGAAACAGGGAAGCCGGTGAGTGAGCGCACTTTTTTACAGTGCAGCCACGATCCCGGCGCTGCCCCCGCAACGGTAAATGAGTCAAGACGGTGCCTCAAACCACTGTATCGCCCGCGATATGGGAAGGTGCACCCTCGGCATCCCATGCCACTCATGAGCCCGGAGACCGGCCTGATCCATCCAACAGCATCACGGTGGGCGATGCTTGGCTGTCTGTATGTGTCTTTTCCTGCCCGCCGTTTTTGTCCAGCCCCAACGGAGAGCTGCCATGACTGAATCCCCCGATCGTGACGAACGCCACCTGGCGCGCATGCTGCGCAAAAAAGCCGTGATTGATGAGCGCATTGCCAATTCACCCAACGAGTGCGGGTTGCTGCTGGTGCTCACTGGCAACGGCAAGGGCAAGAGTAGTTCGGCCTTTGGCATGCTGGCCCGGGCCATGGGCCATGGCATGCAGTGCGGCGTGGTGCAGTTCATCAAGGGGCGCAACAGCACCGGCGAAGAACTGTTCTTCCGCCGCTTCCCCGAGCAGGTGCGCTTTCACGTGATGGGCGAAGGTTTTACCTGGGAAACCCAGGACCGCGCGCGCGACATCGTCGCCGCCGAGGCGGCTTGGGCGGTCTCCCGGGAAATGCTGCAAAACCCGGCCATCGGCCTGGTGGTGCTGGATGAGTTGAACATCGCCCTCAAGCACGGCTACCTCGACCTGGACCAGGTGCTCGGCGACCTGCAGGCCCGCCCGCCAATGCAACACGTGCTGGTGACCGGCCGTGGCGCGAAACCCGAATTGATCGAAATGGCCGACACCGTGACTGAAATGGGCATGCTCAAGCACGCCTTCCAGGCCGGTATCAAGGCACAGAAAGGCATCGAACTTTGAATCAGCCCCGTCACTGCCCTGCTGTCCTGATCGCCGCACCGGCGTCCGGCCAGGGCAAAACCACCGTCACCGCCGCGCTGGCCCGTTTGCACCGCAACCTGGGGCGCAAGGTGCGGGTGTTCAAATGCGGCCCGGACTTTCTCGACCCGATGATCCACGAGCGCGCCAGTGGTGCGCCGGTCTATCAATTAGACATGTGGATGGTGGGCGAGCAGGAAAGTCGCCGGTTGCTGTGGGAAGCGGCGGGGGAAGCCGACCTGATCCTGATCGAAGGCGTGATGGGCCTGTTCGACGGCACACCGTCCAGCGCCGACCTGGCGCGGCACTTTGGCGTGCCGGTACTGGCGGTGATCGACGGTACGGCTATGGCCCAGACCTTCGGCGCCCTGGCGTTGGGCCTGGCGCGTTACCAGCCAGACCTGCCGTTCGCCGGTGTACTGGCCAACCGAGTTGGCACGCTGCGCCATGCGCAATTGCTCGAAGGCAGCCTCACTGAAGGCTTGCGCTGGTACGGCGCACTGTCCCGGGAAACCGGCATCGAGTTACCCAGCCGCCACCTTGGCCTGGTGCAAGCCAGCGAACTGAATGACCTCGACCTGCGCCTCGACGCTGCCGCCCAGGCGTTGGGCAGCAGTTGCGAGGTAGCCTTGCCGCCGCCGGTGGAATTCGCCGCGCCTGAAGTGATCGAGGCACAACCGTTGCTGGCCGGTGTACGCATTGCCGTGGCCCGTGACGAGGCTTTCGCATTCACCTACGGCGCCAGCCTCGACCTGCTGCAGGCGATGGGCGCTGAACTGTGCTTCTTCTCACCGATTCGCGATCGCCAATTACCCGACGCTGACAGCCTCTACTTGCCGGGTGGTTACCCGGAACTGCATCACCAGGCGCTGTCGGAAAACACCGCGATGCTGGACGCCATCCGCGCCCATCACGCCGCCGGCAAACCGCTGCTGGCTGAATGCGGCGGCATGCTTTATCTGCTGGACTCGCTCACCGATGTCGATGGCACCCGTGCCGAACTGGTCGGCCTGCTCCAGGGTGATGCCGTGATGCAAAAGCGCCTGGCGGCACTGGCCCTGCAAAATGTCGAACTGCCCGAGGGCCTGTTGCGCGGCCACACCTACCATCATTCGTTGACCAGCACCGAGTGGCAGCCGATTGCCCGTGGCCTGAGCCCCAACGGCGGGCGCGGCGCCGAGGCGGTCTATCGTCAGGGCCGGATGACGGCTTCCTACGTGCACTTTTACTTCCCGTCCAACCCGACAGCGGTGGCTGCCTTGTTTGCGCCAAGCCTTGAGACCGCCATCGCAGGCAAGCCAGCTCCCACAGTTGACCGAGTTGAAACGCAATCTACTGTGGGAGCGGGCTTGCCCGCGATGAGGCCATGACTGACAACGCCTTTGCGCAAGCCGACCGCGAAGCCGTCTACCGCGCCATCGCCGAACGCCGCGACATGCGCCACTTCAGTGGCGGCAGCGTTGCCCCCGAATTGCTCCAGCGCCTGCTGCAAGCGGCCCACCAGGCACCGAGCGTCGGCCTGATGCAGCCGTGGCGTTTTATCCGCATCAGCGACCGCAACCTGCGCAGCCAGATCCAGCAACTGGTGGAAGAAGAGCGCGTACGCACCGCCGAGGCCCTCGGCGAGCGCTCCGACCAGTTCATGAAGCTCAAGGTCGAAGGCATCAACGACTGCGCCGAAGTGCTGGTGGCTGCGCTGATGGACGACCGCGAGCGGCATATCTTCGGGCGCCGCACCTTGCCGGAAATGGACATGGCGTCGTTGTCCTGTGCAATCCAGAATCTATGGCTGGCAGCTCGCGTCGAAGGCTTGGGCATGGGCTGGGTCTCGCTGTTCGAACCCCAGGCCCTGGCCGACCTGCTGGGCCTGCCGCCCGGCGCCAAGCCGTTGGCCGTGTTGTGCCTGGGCCCGGTGAGCGAGTTCTATCCGGCACCGATGTTGCAGCTTGAAGGCTGGACCGAACCACGGCCACTGAGTGACATGCTGTATGAGAATGTTTGGGGAGTGAGTCAATGAGTGTGGCCTTGCTGAGTGTCGCTGCGGTGGCGCTGGATGCGCTGCTGGGCGAGCCCAGGCGCTGGCATCCGCTGGTGGCGTTCGGCAATTTTGCCGGGCGCATCGAGCAGCGTTTCAACTCCGGAGGCCGTGGCTGGCGCAGCCATGGCGTGACGGCGTGGGTGATTGCGGTAGTGCCGCTGACCTTGTTGGCCACGGCCCTGTCGTGGGCGCCTTACATCGGCTGGGTAGTGGAAATCCTCGCGCTGTATTGCGCCCTCGGCATGCGCAGCCTCGGCGAACATGTACTGCCGGTAGCACAAGCCCTGCGCAGCGATGACCTGGACGAAGCGCGCAAACGCGTCAGCTACTTGGTGAGCCGTCAGACCAGCGAACTGGACAGCACCGAAGTCGCCCGCGCCGCCACCGAATCGGTGCTGGAAAACGGCAGCGACGCGGTATTCGCCGCCCTGTTCTGGTTTGTGGTCGCTGGCGTGCCGGGCGTGGTGCTCTATCGTCTGAGCAACACCCTGGACGCCATGTGGGGCTATCGCAATGAACGCTTTGAACGCTTCGGCTGGGCCGCGGCAAAGATCGACGACGTGCTCAACTACATTCCGGCACGCCTGGTGGCGTTGACCTACGCGCTGCTGGGCAAAACCCGTCTGGCCCTCACATGCTGGCGCAACCAGGGCCCGACATGGGACAGCCCCAACGCCGGCCCGGTGATGGCGGCGGGGGCTGGCGCCCTTGGCGTGGAACTGGGCGGCGCGGCGATTTATCACGGCGAACTGCACCAGCGCCCGCCACTGGGCGAAGGCCCGCCGGCGGATGCCGATTCCATCGAGCGCGGCTGGCAACTGGTGCAACGCGGCGTGTGGCTGTGGTTGCTGATCCTGTGCGTGGGGGCTGAGTTTTATGCTTGAACACGGTGGCCGCTTGCGCAAGGCGGCGATGCAGTACGGCATTCCCGAGGCCGAGTGGCTGGACCTGTCCAGCGGCCTGGCGCCGTGGCCGTTCCCGATCCCGCAAATTCCGCAGCGGGCCTGGGCGCGCCTGCCGGAAACCGATGACGGCCTGGAGCAGGCGGCCTGCGAATATTACGGCGCAACCCAAGTACTGCCGGTGGCCGGCTCCCAGGCGGCGATCCAGCTGCTGCCGCGCCTGCGCCGGGCGGGCAAGGTTGGCGTGCTGTCACCGTGTTACGCCGAACACGCCGAAGCCTGGCGCCGCGCTGGCTATATCGTGCGCGAAGTGCAGGAGCAGGAGGTCGACTTCTTCCTCGACAGCCTCGACGTGTTGGTGGTGGTCAACCCCAACAACCCCACCGGCCTGAGCCTGAGCCCGCAACGCCTGTTGGACTGGCACGCCCGCCTGGCCCAGCGCGGCGGCTGGCTGGTGGTGGACGAAGCCTTCATGGACATCACCCCGCAATTAAGCCTTGCGAGCCAGGCCAATCAGGTCGGGCTGATCGTGCTGCGCTCATTCGGCAAATTCTTCGGCCTGGCCGGGGTGCGGCTGGGGTTCGTGCTGGCCGAGCGCAAGCTGCTCAAGCTGCTCGCCGAACAGGTGGGGCCGTGGGCCGTCAGCGGGCCGACGCGGGTGCTTGGGCAAATATGCCTGGGTGATACCGCCGGCCATGCGCAACAGCGGCTGCGTTGCGAGGCGGCCAGCCAGCGCCTGTTTGACCTGCTTGAGTGCCATGGCTTGCGGCCTCAGGGCGGCTGCGCGTTGTTCCAGTGGATGATCACGGACCGGGCCGAGCAGTTGCATGAATTCATGGCCCAGCGTGGCATTCTGTTGCGCCTGTTTGTCGACAACAGCAGCCTGCGTTTCGGCCTGCCGGACACCGAGGCCGACTGGCTGCGGCTGGAACAGGCACTGTGCGCCTACAAGGAAGCCTCATGAGTACCTTGATGGTGCAGGGCACCACCTCCGACGCCGGCAAAAGTACGTTGGTGACTGCACTCTGCCGCTGGCTGGTGCGGCAGGGCATCCCGGTGGCGCCCTTCAAACCACAGAACATGGCGCTCAACAGCGCCGTGACGGCCGAAGGTGGCGAAATTGGCCGGGCCCAGGCGGTGCAGGCCCAGGCTGCGAACCTGGCGCCCCATACCGACATGAACCCGGTGCTGCTCAAGCCCAATAGCGACACGGGCTCCCAGGTGATTATCCATGGGCGCGCCGTGACCACCATGAATGCCGTGGCTTATCACGATTACAAAGCCATCGCGATGCAGGCGGTGCTCGCCTCTCATGCGCGGTTGAGTGCGGCGTATCCGGTGGTGATGGTCGAGGGCGCGGGCTCGCCTGCGGAGATCAACCTGCGGGCGAATGACATTGCCAACATGGGCTTTGCCGAAGCGGTGGACTGCCCGGTGCTGCTGATTGCCGACATCAATCGTGGCGGGGTGTTTGCGCACCTTGTGGGCACGCTGGAGTTGTTGTCGCCGACCGAACAGGCGCGGGTCAAAGGGTTCATCATCAATCGGTTTCGCGGGGACATTGCGCTGTTGCAGCCGGGGCTGGATTGGTTGGAAGCGCGTACGGGCAAGCCGGTGGTGGGGGTGTTGCCGTATGTGATGGATTTGCATCTGGAGGCTGAAGACGGCATCGACCGGCGTCAGATCGACAAGGCGGCGCAGGTGCTCAAGGTGGTGGTGCCGGTGTTGCCGCGGATCAGCAATCACACGGATTTTGATCCACTGCGGTTGCATCCGCAGGTGGATTTGCAGTTTGTGGGGCCGGGGCAGGCGATTCCTGCGGCGGATCTGATTATTTTGCCGGGCTCGAAGAGTGTGCGCAGTGATTTGGCGTATTTGCGGGCCAATGGGTGGGACACGGCGCTGGCGCGGCATTTGCGTTATGGCGGGAAGGTGTTGGGGATTTGTGGTGGGTTGCAGATGCTCGGGGAGCAGGTGCATGACCCGCTTGGGTTGGAAGGGCCTTGCGGTTCCAGTGATGGGTTGGGGTTGTTGACGTTTAGTACGACGTTGGAGGAGGAGAAGCAGTTGCGCAATGTGCGCGGGCGGCTGTTGCTGGAGGATGCCGAGGTGAGTGGGTATGAGATCCACGCGGGCGTGACCAGTGGCGCTGGCTTGGTACGGGCTGCGGTTCGGTTGGACGATGGGCGCATGGATGGGGCTCAGAGTGAGGATGGGCAGGTATTGGGCACCTATCTGCATGGGGTGTTTGAGACTGCGGCTGCGTGTAGTGCGCTGTTGCGGTGGGCTGGGCTGGAGGATGTGCAGGAGGTGGATTATCACGGGTTGCGGGAGCGGGATATTGAGCGGTTGGCGGATCTGGTAGAGCGGCATTTGGATACGGGGTTGTTGCGCTCATTGTGTGGGGTTTGAGTTGTTGGTGTTGGATGGTGTGTATATCCGTTGCTGCGGTAACGGCTTCTTATGGTTCCGCTCTTACAGCGGGTCACTTTTGGCAAACGCCCCAAAAGTAACCAAAAGGTCTTTGCCCCACCACTCGGTGCCTCGCTTAGGCTCGGCATGCCCGCAATCAGACCCGTCTCCGCGGGCCGCCGCGACGGGCCATCCATGGCCCGGCGCGGCTAAATCGGCATCCTTGCCGATTTACCCGCTCCACCGTGCCTGCTTGCGGCCATCGTGGTTGACGGGGCCTGCAGATCAAGGTCAACAGCAAGAGCACGGCGGCCTGAAAGCCGACCTGAGTGTTAAAAGCCAGATCAAAAGCTGTAGGAGCTGGCTTGCCGGCGATGCAGGCGACTCGGTTTTTCAGATGTGCCGAGGTGATGCCATCGCAGGCAAGCCAGCTCCCACATTGGAACCGTGCCTGCTTTAGCTTTTGATCTGGCTTTATAACACTCAAGCCGGCCTGTAGGCCGCTGTGTTCTTGATCTTGCTTGTGATCTTGATCTGACTGCCCCATTCAGCCCGAGGCCGAACGCAGGGATTGAGGAGCGGGTAAACCGGCAGGACGCCGGTTTAGCCGCGACGGGCCAGGGACGGGCCGTCGCGGCGGCCCGCGGAGCAATGCCTTCGTTCGGGCACACCGAGCCTAGGCGAGGTGCCGACAGGCGGGGCAGAGCGTTTTGGTTACTTTTGCGCTTTTCAAAAGTGACCCGCTGTAAGAGCGGAACCAATTGAAGCCGTTACGAAAACAACGGATATACACACCGTCAAAAGCAGAGAAAACCCCCATGCTCCAGTTGATCCTCGGCGGCGCCCGCTCCGGCAAAAGCCGCCTGGCTGAAAAACTCGCCACCGACAGCGGCCTAAACGTCACCTACATAGCCACCAGCCAACCCCTGGACGGCGAAATGAACGAACGCGTGGCCATCCACCGCCAACGCCGCCCAGCCGAATGGGCCCTGATCGAAGAACCCCTGGAACTCGCCCGCACCCTGCGCGAAAACGCCGCCGCCGACCGCTGCCTGCTGGTCGACTGCCTCACGCTGTGGCTCACCAACCTCCTCATGCTCGAAACCCCCGACCGTCTAAAGGAAGAGCGCGAAGCCCTGCTACAAACCCTGGCCTCTCTGCCAGGAGAAATCATTTTTGTCAGCAACGAGACCGGACTGGGTGTCGTCCCGCTGGGCGAATTGACTCGCCGCTATGTCGATGAAGCCGGTTGGCTGCATCAAGCCT
Organism: Pseudomonas sp. Bout1; assembly: GCF_034314165.1. Taxonomy (GTDB): domain Bacteria; phylum Pseudomonadota; class Gammaproteobacteria; order Pseudomonadales; family Pseudomonadaceae; genus Aquipseudomonas. Next base: position 1,827,535 of record NZ_JAVIWK010000001.1, read on the forward strand.
TGGCCGAACGTTGTCAGCGCGTCGTCCTGACCGTCGCCGGCCTGCCCCTGACTTTAAAAGGTACTGCGTTATGACCAACACCTGGTGGCTCAACCCCTGCAAAGCAATCGACACCCAGGCCCACGAACACGCCCTGGCCCGTCAACAGCAACTGACCAAACCCGCCGGCTCCCTCGGCCAATTGGAAGCTGTGGCCGTGCAATTGGCCGGCCTCCAGGGCCAGGTCAAACCCAGCGTCGACCACCTGTGGATCGCCATCTTCGCCGGCGACCACGGCGTCGTCGCCGAAGGGGTCTCCGCCTTCCCCCAGGAAGTCACCGGCCAGATGCTCCACAACTTCGTCACAGGCGGCGCCGCCATCAGCGTGCTCGCCCGCCAACTCGACGCGAAACTGGAAGTGGTCGACCTCGGCACCATCACTCCCACACTGAGCCTGCCCGGCGTACGTCACCTCAACATCGGCCCCGGCACCGCCAACTTCGTCAAAGGCCCGGCAATGACCGAAGCCCAAGGCCAACTGGCCTTGCAAGCCGGCCGCGACAGCGTGCATCGCGCCATCGCAAGCGGCGCGCAGCTGTTTATCGGCGGCGAAATGGGCATCGGCAACACCACCGCCGCCAGCGCCCTGGCTTGCGGGTTGCTGGACTGCCAGGTCAGCGACCTGACCGGCCCCGGCACCGGCCTGGACGCCCAGGGCGTCAGCCACAAAGTCGCCGTCATCGAACGCGCCCTGGCACTGCACGCCGGCGACCGTAACGACGCACTGAAAACCCTGTTCAACCTCGGCGGCTTCGAAATTGCCGCGCTGGTCGGCGCCTACCTGGCCTGCGCCCAAGAGGGCGTGGTAGTACTGGTCGACGGCTTTATTTGCACCGTCGCGGCGCTGGTCGCCACTCGCCTTAATCCCGCTTGCCGCGAATGGCTGCTGTTCGGCCACCGCGGTGCCGAGCCCGGCCATCGTCATGTGCTGCAAAGCCTCAACGCCGAACCACTGTTGGAGCTCGGCCTGCGCTTGGGTGAAGGCAGCGGCGCAGCACTGGCCGTGCCTCTGTTGCGGCTGGCCTGCGCACTGCACGGGCAAATGGCGACCTTCGCCGAAGCAGCCGTGGCGGACCGTCCGGCATGACCTTGCACCTGGACCTGTTGCGCCACGGCGAGACCGAACTGGACGGCGGCTTGCGCGGCAGCCTGGACGATGCGCTCACCGCCAGGGGCTGGGAGCAGATGCGCGCGGCGGTGGTAGAGCAGGGCCCGTGGGACCGTCTGGTCAGCTCGCCGCTGCAGCGTTGCGCGCGGTTTGCCGATGAGTTGGGTGCGCGCCTTAACCTGCGGGTCACCCTGGAAAAAGATCTACAGGAGCTGCACTTCGGCGCATGGGAAGGGCAGAGCGCCGCAGCCTTGATGGAAACCGATGCCGACGCGTTGGGGCTGTTCTGGGCTGACCCGTACAGTTTCACACCACCTCAGGGCGAGCCGGTTTCGCAGTTCGCCGCACGCGTACTGGGCGCTGTCACCCGTTTGCATCAAGCTTATGACGGCCAGCGAGTGCTGTTGATCAGCCATGGCGGCGTCATGCGCCTGCTGCTCGCCCAGGCGCGCGGTTGGCCTCGTGAGCAACTGTTGAATGTGGAAGTCGGCCATGGTGGCCTGTTCAGCCTGCAGGTCGAGGCTGATGGCGTATTCAAGGAAGGAATCTGAGCATGCTGGCGTTCTGGATCGCCTTGCAGTTTCTCAGCAGCCTGCCGATTCGCTTGCCCGGCATGCCGCAGCCGCAGGAGCTGGGACGGTCGTTGCTGTTTTATCCCGTGGTGGGGCTGCTGTTCGGGCTGTTGCTGTGGGTTTTGAACGCCGTGTTGATGGGCGCACCGTTGCTGCTGCATGCCGCGTTGCTGTTGACTGCATGGGTGTTGCTCAGTGGCGGCCTGCACCTGGACGGCCTGGCCGACAGCGCCGACGCTTGGCTGGGTGGCTTCGGCGACCGCGAGCGCACCCTGACCATCATGAAAGACCCGCGCAGCGGGCCGATCGCGGTGGTCACCCTCGGCCTGGTGTTGCTGCTCAAGTTCACTGCGCTGGTGGCGTTGATCGAACAGCACAACGGCGCCGCGCTGATCCTGGCCCCGTTGATCGGCCGCGCTTCGATGCTGGCACTGTTTCTCACTACGCGGTATGTACGCGCCGGCGGGTTGGGGCAGGCGTTGGCGGATCATCTACCACGGATCGTCGGCCAACAGGTGCTGATCCTCAGTGGTCTGGCGTGTATCTTGATTGGTGGTTTCAGCGGCGGCATCGCCGTGTTGCTGGCGGCCCTGTGCTTTATCGGGTTGCGCCAATTGATGGTCAATCGCCTCGGTGGCACCACCGGCGACACCGCCGGCGCGCTGCTGGAGCTTTTGGAAGTTGCGGTGCTCATCGGCCTGGCGCTGTAACAGTTTCTTGCATTTCACTAATCCCGGGTATATACACGCTCCATGCTCGATTCCCAATGTTTATGCACAAACCTGCGTCGCGCCGCTCGTGGCGTCAGCAGGCATTACGACGGCGCTCTCGACGGCTTCGGGATCAACGTTGCCCAGTATTCTTTGCTGTGTAATCTGCAGCGCCTCGATCAACCGAGCATTTCCAGCCTGGCCGACGCCATGGGCCTGGACCGCAGCACGCTGGGGCGCAACCTGCGGGTGCTGGAGGGCGAAGGCCTGGTGCAACTGGTCGAGGGTGATGACTTGCGCAACCGCCTGGTGTTGCTGACCGAGGCGGGCAACGAACGGCTCGTGGCGGCATTGCCGGCCTGGGAAGCGGCGCAGCAGAAATTGATTGATAAGTTGGGCGCCGAAAAGCGCGAAACCCTGTTGGCCTTGCTGGATGAACTCGCTTGAGGCGAGTTTGTTCGATGACAAGCGGGTATATACCCGCGACCGGAGAATAAGAAATGACCTCGATGTGGCGCACCAGCGGTTGGATCCTTGTGGGGAGTGCGCTGATCCTCGCGTTGTCCCTGGGCGTGCGGCATGGTTTTGGCCTGTTCCTGGCGCCCATGAGTGCCGAGTTCGGCTGGGGCCGTGAAACCTTTGCCTTTGCCATTGCCCTGCAAAACCTGATCTGGGGCCTGGCGCAGCCATTTACCGGGGCTCTGGCAGACCGTTTCGGTGCGACTAAAGCGGTACTGGTCGGTGGGGTGCTGTACGCCGCCGGCTTGGTGTTGATGGGCATGTCCGACTCCGCGTGGTCGTTGTCGCTGAGTGCGGGCTTGTTGATCGGGATTGGCTTGTCCGGCACCTCGTTCTCGGTGATTCTCGGGGTGGTTGGGCGCGCCGTGCCGCCGGAAAAGCGCAGCATGGCCATGGGTGTCGCCAGCGCCGCCGGCTCTTTCGGCCAGTTCGCCATGGTTCCGGGTACCCTGGGCCTGATCAGTTGGCTGGGCTGGTCGGCTGCACTGTTGGCGTTGGGCTTGATGGTGGCGCTGATTTTGCCCCTGGTCGCCATGCTCAAGGATCGGCCGTTGCCGGCAATGGTCGGCCAACAGACCTTGCGTGAAGCGCTGAGGGAAGCCTGTTCTCACTCCGGCTTCTGGCTGCTGGCATTCGGCTTTTTTGTCTGCGGTTTCCAGGTCGTGTTTATTGGCGTGCACTTACCGTCGTACCTGGTCGACCAGCACTTGCCAGCGTCAGTGGGCACTACGGTGCTGGCATTGATCGGCCTGTTCAATATCTTTGGCACGTATACCGCCGGATGGCTCGGCGGGCGCATGTCCAAGCCGCGCTTGTTGACCGGTTTGTACCTGTTGCGAGCAGTGGTGATCGTGATTTTCCTGTGGGCGCCGGTGACGCAAACCAGTGCCTACCTGTTCGGCATGGCGATGGGCTTTTTATGGCTGTCGACCGTGCCATTGACCAATGGCACGGTGGCCACCTTGTTTGGTGTCAGAAACCTTTCCATGCTTGGTGGGATTGTGTTCCTGTTCCATCAACTGGGTTCGTTCCTTGGCGGCTGGCTGGGCGGGGTGGTCTATGATCGAACCGGTAACTATGACTTGATCTGGCAGGTGGCAATCGTCCTGAGCCTGGTGGCAGCGGCCTTGAACTGGCCGGTGCGCGAGCGCCCGGTGGCACGTTTGCAGGCGCAAATGGGGGTGGCATGAATTCGACCTGGCATTGGCTCGGCGCCGCAGGGGCTGCAATCTTGCTGCTCCTGGCGTGGTGGGGCTGGCAACAAGGTGGCCTGGCATTGATGCAGTTGGGCATGGCGATCTGTTAAGTTCTGTGTCTGAGACTTCTCAAGGACACATGACATGCAGATGCGCTGGCTTGCAGTACCCGCCCTGATGCTGGCTTTTGGCGGTGTCGCCATGGCTGCCGATTGCCCGCCGTTGCTTGAGGGCCAACTGCCCAAGCTGCGCGCCAAAGAGTCCATCGACCTGTGCCAGCGCTTTGCCGGCAAGCCGCTGCTGATCGTCAATACCGCCAGCTTCTGCGGGTTCGCGCCCCAGTTCAAAGGGCTTGAAGCCTTGTACCAGCGCTACAAGGGCCAGGGCCTGGAAGTGATTGGCGTGCCGTCCGATGACTTCAAGCAGGAAGCCAAGACCGGCGAGGAAACCGCCAAGGTGTGCTACGTCAATTACGGCGTGACCTTCACCATGACCGAGCCACAGAAGGTCAAGGGCCCGGACGCCGTGCATCTGTTCAAGGTCCTGGCGCAGCAGAGCAGTGCGCCGAAGTGGAACTTCTACAAATACGTGGTAGACCGCCAGGGCAAGGTGATCGCCAATTTCTCCAGCCTGACCAAGCCGGACAATCCGGATCTGATCAAGGCCGTGGAGCAGGCGCTGGCGTCAAAATCCTGATCGCCGCCCACTGAAAAGCCCCGCCTCCTTTGCAGGAGAGCGGGGCTTTTTTAGTTTCAGCTGGCGAGCCGGTCAGGCCCGCAGTGAATCAGAACTTGTAGGTTGCACCGAGCCCATAACCCCAAGCGCTGTTTTTGTACTCGGCGTTGTAGGCGTTGCCTTTGCCGGTACGGTTGACGTTGACTTCTTCTTCCCAGAGGTAAGAAATAGCTGCGTCGATGGTGATGTCGTCGGTGGCAGCGAAGCCGGCACCAAAGCTGACGGCCTTACGGTCGCCAGTCGGGATACGCACCGAACGGTCAGTGTTGTTGGTTGGCGACTGGTCAACCGAGAAGCCGGTACGCAGAACCCACTGTTTGTTGACCTGGAACGAAGCGCCAATGGCCGAAGCCCAAGTGTCGTGCCAGTCCTGTGGTTCGTTGATGGTACCGATCGGGCCCGCTGCACCACCGAGCGCAGGCGAAACACCCTGGTTGTTCACGGTGATTTCTTTCAGGCGGCTCCAACGGGTCCAGGTAGTCCCCGCGTACAGAGTCCACTGGTCATCTAGCTTGTGGGTGACCGACAGGTCGTAGGATTCTGGCGTGGTGATATCCAGCGATGCATCAAAACGTGCGCCGTTGAACGGGCCGAAGCCACGGCCGGAAATGTCAGTGTGGCCCGTGAGGTTATAGGACACCTTGGAGGTGTAGGTCAGGCCGATGTTGGTGCTTGCGGTTGGCGTCACCAGGATGCCGATCTTGTAGCCCCATGCGGTGTCATCACCCTTGATGTCCACCAGGCCGTCATTACGCCCGAAGGTGGCCGCCAAAGGGGTGGACGAGGTGAGGTTGCCGCTGATCTTGTTGAACGTCGGGCCAATACCTACAGACACGTATTCGTTGAACGCGTAGCTGACAGTCGGCTGGATAGTGACGACTTTTACGTCACTCTTCTTGCCGTAGTAGCGGCCGCCGAAGCTGTCTTCGTAGTTGGTAATCAGGCCGAACGGCGCATACACGCCCAGGCCGAACGCCAGGTCATCGGTCGCTTTTTTCACGGCAAACAACATCGGGACTTTGGTAAATGGAACCATGTCTCCGTCATTGGTGCTGCCGGGTGGGCCACCGCTGGTATTTTTGATGTCGGTCTTGGCATCGATAGCGGCAACGCCGCCCGTGATTTGATCGCGCTTGAGGCGCGACATGCCGGCAGGGTTGCCAGCAACAGTACTTGCATCATCGGCAGATGAAGAGCGCCCCGCAAAACCGGTACCCATCCCACTGATGCTCTGTTCGTTGAGGGCAAAGCCGCTCGCGAACAGTTGGGTGGAGGCCATTGCAACGGCGAGGCTAAGTGTCGTCTTGAGCATTACTTTTTTCATTATTAGAACTCCGTGGTGATCACCGCTGCGGAAAGTAACAATAAATTTATGTTTGCGCTATAGGCTGAAACATAGGAGATAGAGCGGTTTTGTAGGACAATCCGACCAAAATCAACGTTTTTAGCCGAATCTTGCAAATCGCCCGGTCAACAGGCGACGTGATTCATGGGTGAAACACAGGTTTGCCATGCCTGGGTGAAATCCCGGAGGCGGCCCTGAGGGTGAAATATTTCTTTCCAGATACGCGCCATTGCCAACACATCGTCGGCGGGTGGCAGGGCAGGGCGGTGTTGTTCCACCAGCAGCCAGGCGATGGCGGTGGCGTAACGCAGGTTGACCGTCAACTCCAACTGCGGCCCGCTGAGGAAGGCATGCTGGCTGGCGAGGCCGCGAACCAGGCTGGCGCGCTCAGGGTCGAGCGCCAGGTAGTCATCCCACAAGGCGCGGTGACGCGGTTCGGTAATGCTGTACAGGCCATGGCCGCGGCGGTCGTGCAAGGCTGAACCGAGTGCCGACTGGCTGGCGGCGATGCCCAGCAGCAAGGATTCGGCAGTCGGGTTATGGCGGCCCAGGTATAGCAGCGTGGGCCGGATCACATAACGACACAATTCGCTGGCAGCGATGCCCATAAAAGCCTCAGTCCATGAAATGGGTCGGCGACACCTGAGAGGGCAGCTTGGCAGCAATGAATCGGATCTCAGGCTCGCCGGAAGCGGATCATGCCGCTTGAGTTGAAGTGTAGTGTCATATTTACGACGTAAAGGACTGTTTTTAAAATATTTTTATCATTTAGTTATATCGTTTATATCAAATTAAACTTAGCGCACCCGAATTTCAGGCAATAAAAAACCCCGGGTTTTAACCGAGGTTTTTGTGTTTCAGCGATCCGGGTCGATCAGGCAACCAGTGCCTGGCGAGTACGATCAATCACGGCCTGCAGCGGTTCTGCGCTGGAGTACTGATCGGGGTACAGGCGTTCGCTGTGACGAGCGATGCCGTGTTCGTTGATCAGGGTAAAGCTGAAGCAGCCTTTGCGAGCGGCCATGATCAGGCAGTTCATTGGTGCAAAAGCGTTGGTGAGGGTGCGAATGGCATCCTGAGTGTGGATTTGAGTGGACATATTATTGGTGTTCCTACAAATGACACGGTTAAGAACCGTGCAACGTTAAAACGTTCCAGTGACGTTGATCACCATTGATCAAACGAAGAACCCGACTGGAACAAAGCAGCCAGTTTGAAGCGCTAATAAGTTGGCGCGCTTGGGCTGGCAGGTAGGTACTTAGGAGGGCAGGCAACACAACAGGGGCAAAGGTTCTGGGCCCGGGGTGAAGATCCTGATCAATTTGCAGGTTGGTTCGGTCAGAGTATGGAAACTTCGCGACACCCTTTGCATTGTTCAAAGGCAGTGTCGTCGCAAGTGATACCTGGAAACCATCGAGGTGGTCGATCCCTTTTTGTCGGCAGTGCCGTGAGGGAGTTGTTCGACCAGAATTGACTTTCAGCTTGGTACTAACGCCGCGGATAGTAACGGATTGAAACGTGGAAAGAAAGTGTGCTAGGCAAAAAACTTTTAAAGCGACGGCCCGGCGGTAACATTGCCGAGGCGCCGATCTGCCAAAACGCGCTGTCGATATAACCGCGCGCCTGGCAGTTGTGCACATTGGTTGCGCCCTGTGTAACCGTCCTGACATAAGCCCGACAGCGCTCCCGGGTGCCTGTAACTAAAATTTAAGTCAATGAAAAATCGAGCTTTTTTTTATTGGTGAAAAAATCGTCAGTTTGACTCCGGCCCCCGTTCCATGGGCCTTTGCGCGAGTTACAGAACGGTTGTCCACTGAGTTATCCACAGCTTCTGTGGATTGTCCCAAGCGCTTGCTCTAGAACGGGCGTGCCGGGTTTTTTCAGCTTTACCTGTACGAAAAAAGAGTAGAGTGGCGCGCCTTCCGTTCTGTCCCACAGTGCTTTATGAAGTTTCGCTCAGTATCACCTTCTGTTACCGACAGCCCTCAGGTTGTTACCGCACCCAAGCGTTTTTCCCTGAAAGTTGCCTTGTGGTTGCTCGACAGCCCGCGCCTGGGCCACAGCCCCAACGTCAAGCATTTTGCCGGGCATTTGCTCAAGCAGCCGGCTCGCGCTGGCGTGGTAGTGGCACAAAGCCGCCTTGGCCAGTTGATGTGCCGTGAGTGCGGTAACGCCCGGGACCGCCGCATCGGCCACGACCTGCTGCGCCAGGCTGCCCGCGCCGGCGACCGTGTCGCCCAACGTGAACTGGGCCAGATCGAAGACTGAGCTGTCCTCAATGCGCAGGCTTGGTTAACCTCCTTCTTTTCGGGTGACGGCAGGAATCGCTATGGCTTTTGACTGGACCAGTGTTGCGCTGGGTCTCGCCGGTGCTGGGTTGCCGCTGTTGGGCCTGTGCTGGCAGATCCAGCGCAAACTGACCGCGCGAACCACCGGTTGGGAATTGCTCGAAGAGCGCCTGGCCACCGCGCAACTGGCCCAGGAAGGGCTTGCGGCGCAACTGGACGCGAGCCGCGACGAAATCAGCGACCTCAGCCAGGCCAACGCCGCCAAGCAGGCCGACCTGGCTGCTGTGCGCCGCGAAGTCGAACTGCTGCAGATCGACCGCGACAACGCCCGCGACGCCGCCCACGCCTGGAACCTCGACCGCAGCGCCAAGGAAACCGAACTGCGCCGCCTGGATGCCATGTCTGCGTCGCTGCGCGCCGAACTGCGCGAGCAACAGGAAAGCCATCAGCAACGCCTCAGCGACCTGCAGGGCTCGCGCGACGAGCTGCGCGCGCAGTTCGCAGAACTGGCCGGGAAAATCTTCGACGAGCGTGAACAGCGCTTCGCCGAAACCAGCCAGCAACGGCTCGGCCAATTACTCGACCCGCTCAAGGAGCGCATTCAGTCGTTCGAAAAGCGCGTCGAGGAAAGCTATCAGAGCGAAGCCCGCGAGCGGTTTTCCCTGGCCAAGGAACTGGAGCGCCTGCAACAGCTGAACCTGCGCCTGTCCGATGAGGCCACCAACCTGACCCGCGCACTCAAGGGCCAGAAAACCCAGGGCAACTGGGGCGAATTGATTCTGGAGCGGGTGCTCGAACACGCCGGTCTGGAGAAGGGGCGCGAGTACCAGACCCAGGTCAACCTCAAAGGCCCGGACGGTGAACGCTTCCAGCCCGACGTGTTGATCATGCTGCCGGGTGACAAGCAGGTGGTGGTGGACTCCAAGGTCAGCCTGACCGCCTATCAGCAGTACGTCGCCGAAGACGACCAGGCGATCGGCCAGGCGGCCTTGAAGGCGCACGTGCTGTCCTTGCGTAACCACGTCAAAGGCCTGGCCGGCAAGGACTATAAACGTCTGGAAGGCCTGCACAGCCTGGATTTTGTATTGCTGTTCGTGCCCATCGAAGCTGCGTTTTCGGCGGCGCTGCAAGCCGAGCCGAACCTGTTCCAGGAAGCCTTCGACCGCAATATCGTGATCGTCAGCCCGACCACCCTGCTGGCCACCTTGCGGGTGATCGACAGCCTGTGGAAGCAGGAGCGGCAAAGCCAGAACGCCCGGGAAATCGCCGAGCGTGCCGGTTGGCTGTACGACAAGTTCGTGCTGTTTATCCAGGACCTGGACGAAGTAGGCAACCGCTTGCAGCAACTGGACAAAGCCTACAGCGCGGCGCGCAACAAGCTGACAGATGGACGCGGCAACCTGGTCAGCCGTACCGAGCAACTGAAGCTGCTCGGCGCTCGTGCCAGTAAAAGCCTGCCGCCCGACTTGCTGGAGCGGGCGATGACCGATGAAGACGGTGTGGCGCAGTTGCCAGAATAGTCACCGGTCTCTGTGGGAGCTGGCTTGCCTGCGATGCACACACCTCGGTCCTCCAGATACACCGAGGCGATGCCATCGCAGGCAAGCCAGCTCCCACATGGGCTAAAGCGGCAGGTGTCGGCTCAACAACGCCCGCAACGCCGCCGGCTTCACCGGCTTGGCCAGGTAATCCAACCCCGCCGCATGCACCTGGGCCACCATCTCCGGCCGCCCGTCGGCACTGATCACCACGCCCGGAATCGGCTCTGCCAATTGCGCCCGCAGCCAGCCCATCAGTTCGGTGCCGGTTTCGCCGTGGTCGAGGTGGTAATCCACCAGGGCCAGTTGCGGCCGCACGCCGTCTGCCAGCAGCGCGGCACATTGCGCCTGGTCGCGAGCGGTCCAGACTTCACAGCCCCAGCGCGTCAGCAAACTGCGCATGCCGATCAGGATGCTTTCTTCGTTATCCACACACAGCACCTGCGCGCCGCTCAACGGCTGGCCGCTTTCCAGTAGCGGCTTGGCGGGGGCGTTGACCTGGCTGCGCGCCAACGGCACGCGTACGCTGAATACGCTGCCCTTGCCCGGCCATGAGCGCACGCTCAAGCGGTGCCCGAGCACGCGGCACAGGCCATCGGCAATCGCCAGGCCCAGGCCCAGGCCTTTCTCGGCACGTGTCTGGTGACTGTCCAGGCGTTTGAATTCCTCGAAGATGACTTTTTGCTTGTCCAGCGGAATCCCGGGACCACGGTCCCACACTTCCAGGCACAACTCGCCGCGACGCCGCCGCACACCCAATAGCACCGGCCCATCGGCGTACCGGAACGCGTTGGTCAGGAAATTCTGCAACACCCGCCGCAGCAACTTGATGTCGCTGTCGACCCGCAAACGGCTGCCCCGCAGCCGGAAGCGCAAGCCCTGTTCCTGGGCCAGCGCCTTGAACTCCGCGCCCAACGTATCAAACAGCTCGTTGAGCACAAAGGGCTGGCGCTGCGGATTGATCTTGCCGTTTTCCAGGCGCGAAATATCCAGCAGGTCGCTGATCAGGTCTTCGGCTGAACGCAGCGAACTGTCCAGATGCTGCACCAGTTGCCGGGCATCTGGCGACATGCCGTCGTTCTGGTGGGAGAGGGCGGCGGAGAACAGCCGCGCGGCATTCAGCGGTTGCATCAAGTCGTGGCTGACGGCCGCGAGAAAGCGGGTTTTCGACTGGCTGGCCGTCTCGGCAACGCCTTTGGCATCGGTCAGCGCGACGTTGAGTTGCGACAGTTCATGAGTGCGCTCCGTGACCCGCTGCTCCAGGCCTTCGTTAGCCTCGGTCAGCGCCTGCTCGGCTTCGCGGAACGCGGTAATGTCGGTAAAACTCATGACAAAACCGCCGCCCGGCATCGGGTTGCCGATCAACTCGATCACCCGGCCATTGGGAAACAGCCGCTCGGACGTATGCGCGCGGCCCTGGCGCATCCAGTGCAGGCGACGCGCCACGTGCACCTCGGCCTCGCCGGGGCCGCACAGCCCGCGCTCGGCGTTGTAGCGAATAATGTCGGCAATCGGCCGGCCCACGCTGATCAAGCCTTCGGGGTAATTGAACAGCTCCAGGTACCGCCGGTTCCACGCCACCAGCCGCAAGGACTGGTCCACCACGCTGATGCCCTGGGTGATGTTTTCGATGGCGCCTTGCAGCAATGCCCGGTTGAACTGCAATACTTCCGACGCTTCGTCGGCGATGCGTACTACGTCCTCCAACTGCATTTCCCGGCCTTCAATGGCGGCTTTCACCACCGCCCGGGTCGAAGAAGCACCGAGCACGCCCGCCAGCAGGCGTTCGGTGTGGGCGATCCAATCGTTGTCGGCGTTCTGGTTGGGATTAAAGCCCTTGCCCTGGCGATAGGCGAAGCGCACAAAACTCTGGTGGGCCCGTTCTTCACCGACGAACCGTGCGGCCAGACTGAGCAAATCATTGATCTGCACCGAGAGCATCGAGCGGCCGCTGGCTCGCGGGTTGGTTTCCTGGCCGATAAAACGCCCGGCCTGCCAATGCTCCGACACCCGCGTGCGCGAGAGCATCGAGACCCAGACAAACAACGTGAAGTTACCCGCCAGGGAAAACACCGTGCCCAGTGTCAGCGAAGTCACGGACAAGCCCAATGGGTGCGAATGCAGCCACGTCATGCCTGGGAAAAGGCTGAACGACCAGCCGAGACTTTTCGCCGTGACCGGTAAGACCAAGGTGTAGAACCACAAGAACGTGCCCGCCGCCAACCCGGCAAATACCCCGCGCCGGTTGGCCTGTTTCCAATACAGCGCGCCGAGCATCGCCGGTGCCAGTTGAGTCACGGCGGCGAAGGCAATCTGGCCAATGGTCGCCAGGCTTGCCGAGGAGCCCAGCAGCCGATAACTGACGTAAGCCAGCAGCAAAATGATGACAATGCTTACCCGGCGCACCGACAACATCCAGTGACGGAACACCTCGAATGGCCGTTCGGCGCTGGAGCGGCGCAGCAGCCAGGGCAGCAGCATGTCGTTGGAAACCATGGTCGACAGCGCGATGCTCGCGACGATCACCATGCCCGTGGCCGCCGAGGCGCCGCCGATAAACGCCAGCACCGCGAGGGCCGGATGTGCCTCGGCCAATGGCAGGCTGATCACGTAGGAGTCGGGCAACACCGAGCCCGGCAGCAGCATCTTGCCGCCGAGGGCAATCGGGATCACAAACAGCGCCGCGAGGATCAGGTACGCCGGGAATACCCACTTGGCCAGGCGCAGGTCCTGCGGGTCGATGTTCTCCACTACGGTCACGTGAAACTGGCGGGGCAGGCAGATGATCGCCATCATCGCCACGCCGGTCTGCACCACCATCGAAGGCCAGTTGACGGTTTCTTTCCAGTATTCCTCCAGCCGTGGTGCGAGCATTGCCTGGCTGAATAAATCGTCGAAACCGTCGTACAGGCCGTAGGTCACAAACGCACCGACGGCGAGAAATGCGAACAGCTTGACCAGCGATTCAAAGGCGATCGCCAGCACCATGCCCCGGTGGTGTTCCGTAGCGTCCAGGTTGCGCGTACCAAACACGATGGTGAACAACGCCAGTACCAGCGACACGATCAGCGCTGTGTCCTGGGAGCGGGTGCCGGTGGTATCGGCACTGGCGCCGATCAGCAGGTTCACCCCCAGCACGATGCCCTTTAGCTGCAAGGCTATATAAGGCAGCACGCCCACCAGGCAGATCAGCGCCACTACCACCGCCAGGGATTGGGATTTGCCATACCGGGCGGCAATAAAGTCGGCAATGGACGTGATGTTTTCCTGCTTGCTGATCAGCACCATCTTTTGCAGCACCCACGGCGCCAGCACCAACAGCAGTACCGGGCCCAGGTAGATCGGTAAAAACGCCCACAACTGTTCGGCCGCCTGGCCTACGGCACCAAAGAATGTCCAACTGGTGCAGTACACCGCCAGCGACAGGCTATACACCCAGGCACGCATCCGCGGTGGCAACGGCGCATGGCGGCGGTCACCGTAAAAGGCGATGGCAAACATAATGGCCATATAGGCCAGGGCAACGGCGGCGATCAGCCCGCTGGACAGCGTCATGAGAACTCCAGACATAAGAACGCCCGGGCATTCCCGGCCCGGGCGAACAGTCTCGCATGATGCTTGGCGTTAGTCAGTGTCGACCAAGGTCGGAGCGTGGTGTGATGTCGCAGGGTTCGCTTACGCGCTGAAACCACCGTCGATGGTCAGGCTGGCGCCGGTGATATAGCCGGCTTCCGGGCCCACCAGGTAGGCGACGAAACTGGCGATCTCTTCCACATGGCCATAACGGCCCACGGCCATGAAGCCGATCAGGCTTTCGGCGAAATCACCGTTTGCCGGGTTCATGTCGGTGTCCACCGGGCCTGGCTGCACATTGTTGATGGTGATGCCCCGTGGCCCCAGGTCGCGTGCCAGGCCTTTGGTCAGGCCTACCAGCGCCGATTTGCTCATGGCGTACGGGCCGCCACCGGCAAATGGCATGCGTTCGGCGTTGGTGCTGCCGATGTTGATGATGCGGCCACCTTCGCCCATGTGTCGTGCGGCTTCCTGAGTGGCGACAAACACGCTGCGCACGTTGATCGAGAGGGTGCGGTCGAAATCTTCCAGCTTGAAATCTTCCAGCGGGCCAACGGCAAGTACGCCTGCGTTGTTTACCAGGATATCCAGGCGTCCGAACGCTTTGACAGTGGCGTTGACGGCGCTGCGGATGGCGTCTGCATCGGCGCTGTCGGCAAGAATCGCCAGGGCTTTGCCGCCTTCGCTGATCACGCTGCTCTGCAATTCTTCGGCCTTGGCGGTCGAGCTGACGTAGGTAAAGGCGACGGCTGCGCCTTGGGCGGCCAGGCGCTTGACGATGGCGGCGCCGATACCGCGGGAGCCGCCCTGGATCAAGGCGACTTTGCCGCTGAGGTTTTGTGTGGTCATGTCGTTCTCCAAAAGGTGTGTTGAGGTTGGAATCGAGTATCGACCTCCCTCGGCGCCCCCGGTAGACCGTGATTGCTATAGTCTGTGTAAACCAAAAGTTTAGAATGGGGCGATATGGAAAGCTTTGGCAGTATCGAATGCTTCGTGCGCAGCGCCGAAGGCGGCAGCTTTGCCGAAGCGGCCCGGCACCTGAGCCTGACCCCGGCGGCCGTGGGTAAAAGCGTGGCCAAGCTGGAAGCGCGCCTCGGGGTGCGGCTGTTCCAGCGTAGCACCCGACGCCTGGCCCTGACTGAAGCCGGCAAGCTATTCCTGGAAGAAGTCAGCGCCAGCCTCACCACCATTCAAAACGCCGTGGCGAACCTGGCCAGTGCCGAAGGGCGGCCGGTGGGCACGCTGAAAGTGAGCATGGGCACCGTGTTCGGCAACCGTTATGTGGTGCCGTTGCTTGGGGAGTTTCTAAGGCGTTTTCCCGACATCAATCCCGACTGGCATTTCGATAATCGCCAGGTGGACCTGATCGGCCAAGGCTTCGATGCCGCGATCGGCGGTGGTTTTGAGCTGCCTCAGGGCGTGGTCGCACGCAAGCTTGCACCGGCGCACCGGATCCTGTTGGCCTCACCGGACTACCTCGCCAAACGTAAGCCGGTGTTCGCGCCTGAGGACTTGTCGCTGTGCAACGGCATCCTGATCCGCTCACCGCAAACCGGGCGGGTGCGTTCCTGGCAACTCACCCACCGTAGCCGCGACCAGCGCCCGCTGGTGCTCAAACCGCGCATGACCATGAGCGACTCGGGCGCCGCCTGCTGTGCCAGTGCCCAAGGCCTGGGGATTGCGCTGGTCAGCATGCCGATGGCCGTGCCGTATCTGGACAGCGGCCAACTGGTGAGGGTGCTGCCCGACTGGTACGTCGACGACGGCAACATCTCGCTGTACTACGCCGAACACAAACTGCTGCCCGGCAAGACCCGGGCGTTTGTGGATTTCATCCTTGAGCAGTTTGTGGAGCGCGAACTGGGCCAGCGGTTCAGTGCCATTTGAGTGATGGCGTTACACCGAGGCGTGGCCATCGCGGGCAAGCCCGGCTCCCACATTTGATCTGCGCCAGACACAAAAGTCGCGGCACACTCAGTCACTGTGGGAGCCGGGCTTGCCCGCGATGGCCACGACTCGGTCTTAACGGCGCCCCGGCCAACCGATGACTTTCTTCGGCCTCGGCGTTGCATACGTGCGAATCTTCGACGTCGACAGCCCCAACCGCACCAACCCTTCGGCAATCGCCACCGCCGCCGTCACCCCGTCCACCACCGGCACGCCCGTGCGGTAGCGAATTTGCTCGTCCAGCCCGGCCATGCCGCCGCAGCCCAGGCAGATCACTTCGGCCTTGTCTTCGCTGATCGCCAACTCGGCCTGGCGCACGATGGCCTCCATGGCGCGCAGCGGGTCTTCTTCCAGTTCCAGCACCGCCATGCCGCTGGCGCGCACCGACGCGCAACGCTGATACAAACCGGCCAGTTTCAGCCGGTCTTCAATCAGCGGCACGGTGCGGTCCAGGGTCGTCACCACGGAGTAGGCGTGCCCGAGGAACATCGCGGTGCTGGCTGCCGCTTCGGTGATGTCCACCACCGGCACGTTGAGCAACTCCTGCAAACCTTCGCGGCCATGCTCGCCGTAACCGGCCTGGATCACCGCGTCGAACGGTTGGTCGTAGGCCATCACCCGGTCCATCACCGCGATGGCTGCCAGGTAGCTTTCAAAGTTGCCTTCCACCGATTCGGCACCAAAAAACGGAGTCAGCCCGACGATCTCGGTGCCTGGGGACGCCACCGCCCGTGCCTGTTTGGCGATCGCCTCGGTGATGGACTCGGTGGTGTTGACGTTGACCACAAGGATGCGCATGGAATGTCCTTACTTAATGACTGACGTTATCGACTGCAATGCTTTCGCCGCTCACATCGGCGTAATACGGCTGGCGCTTGGCCAATAGCAGGTACAGCAGCCCTGCAATACCGGCGCCAATCAGCCAGGAGAAAGGTGATACGTGTGCGAAACCGGGTAGCAGGGCCAGGAGAATGGCGATCACCGCCGCAGGAATGAAGGCCGCCACGGCGCGCAGATTGACCCCGCGGCTGTAGTAATAAGCACCATTCGGGTCTTCGCTATACAGCTGCGGCACGTCCACCTGGCTTTTGCGGATCAACCAGTAGTCGACCATGATCACCCCGTACAACGGCCCCAACAGAGCCCCCAGCCCCGAGAGGAAATACACGATCACCAGTGGGCTGTTATAGAGATTCCACGGCAGGATCAGCACCGCTACCGTGGCGCTGATCAGCCCGGCGCGGCGAAAGTTCAGGTACTTGGGCGCCAGGTTGCTCAACACAAAGGCCGGCGCGACGAAGTTGGCCATGATGTTCACCGCCACGGTCACAATCAGGAACGCCAGGCAGCCCAGCACCAGAAAGAACGTGTTGGGAATTGCCGCGATGATTTCCGTGGGGCTTTCGATCACCCGGCCATTGAGGTGGAACTGCCCGCCGCAGAGCAGCACGGTGATGCTGGCAAATACCAGGATATTCACCGGCAGGCCCCAGAAGTTGCCGACCTTGATGGTCTTGCGGCAGGGCGAGGAGCGGGCGAAGTCGCAGAAATTCAGGATCAGCGTGCCGTATATAGCCAGCCACAGCGCGCCGCCGGCGAAGATATTGCGCCACATCTCGCCACCGCTCAGTGGTTCGCGAATGGCCCAGGCAATGTGGCCGTCCGCCTGGAAATACATCCATCCGGCCAGCGATGCGACGGTCAGCAAAATCACCGGCCCGGCGAAGGCTTCATAACGGCGCACCATCTCCATGCCATAAGCGAGGATCGCGAGTTGCACGAACCAGATCGCCACAAAGCAGGCCCAGCCGAGGGTCGACAAGCCGAGGATCGAGTTGTGGTCGTAGTCGGCAAAACCCGGATGAACCGCGGTCAATAGCACGCGGAAAACTACCGAGGCGAGGTAGGTCTGAATCCCGAACCAGGCGATCGCAATTACCGCGCGAATCAGCGCCGGAATCTGCGCGCCATGGATGCCGAAACTGATGCGGCTGATCACCGGAAATGGCACGCCGGTCTTCTGCCCCATATAGCCGGACAGGTTCATGAAGAAGTACACCAATGCCGCGCCGATCCCCAGGGACAGCAGAATCTGCCAGCCGCCAAGGCCCAGCGCATACAAGCCGATGGCGAAAGAATAGTTGGCGATGTTGTGCACATCGTTGGTCCACAAGGCAAAGATGCTATAGCGGCCCCAGCGCCGGCCTTCGGCCTTGGTGGGCGCCAGATCCTTGTTGTGCAGGCGCGGGCTGAGTACCAGCGGGCCGGGGCTCGTGGCCTCGGGGTTCAGGGTGGAGGAGGGCAGATCCAGTGCGATGTTATTGGAGAGACTTGTACGCATTCCGGCAGGCTCCTGGACATCAGCAAGAGAGCGGCTGAGGTCAAAGTGTATGTATCTTTTTTATTAATTGTATACAAAGTGTATTTTTCCTTAAGCCACATGCGTGCCAGATTTTCGCCAGGAATAGTGGCTGGTGATTTGGTTTTTAGAGTGGTTTGAAATAAATGACTGAATTTAAAGCGATATAAATTGACCGTTCGAACAGCTATTTATTTTGTTCGACAGGAACAGAAGAGGATTTGAGAAGCGGCGCTGCGAGGGAGGATGTAACTTTTCGGTGCATGATCTTTTAAGTGCACACAAAAATGGCACCGATGGTGACATTTCTGTGTACAGGATTTTGGCTCAGACCTTACGCCTTGCTGATGATGTTGCCAGCGTGCAGCCCACATTCTTTTTGGGTGGCTTCTTCCCACCACCAGCGGCCTTCGCGCTCGTGCTGGTTTGGCAGCACCGGGCGGGTGCATGGCTCACAGCCGATGCTGATAAAACCGCGTTCGTGCAGGCTGTTGTACGGCAGCTCCAGCATGCGGATGTAACCCCAGACTTCCTCGCTGGTCATCTGTGCCAGCGGGTTGAACTTGTACAGGGTGCGTTCCGGCGTGGAGAAGGCGGTGTCGATTTCGAGTGCGGCCACCTGGCTGCGGGTGCCAGGGCTCTGGTCGCGACGCTGGCCGGTGGCCCAGGCGCTCACGCCGGAAAGCTTGCGGCGCAGCGGCTCGATCTTACGTATGCCACAGCATTCGCCATGGCCGTCTTTATAGAAGCTGAACAAACCCTTTTCCTTGACGAAGGGTTCCAGCTTGCTCTGGTCCGGCGAGATCAGCTCGATGTCGATCTTGTAGAACTCACGCACCTGCTCGATAAACCGGTAGGTCTGCGGATGCAGGCGGCCGGTGTCGAGGCTGAACACCTTGACGTTCTTGTTCAGCTTCCAGGCCATGTCTACCAGCACCACGTCCTCGGCACCGCTGAAAGAGATCCACAGGTCGTCACCAAACTGGCTGAACGCCAGCTTGAGAATATCCTGGGCGGATTTGTTGGCGTAAGTCGCGGCGAGTTCGGTGACGTCGAAGGCTTGGTTCATCAGGACGGTTCCTACAGGTCAATGGCGCTGAACGCTCTATAGGCGGCGATGGTAACAAAATCCCGCCTGCGTTGCGGCGGCCAGCGTGAATCGCTAGAGTTCGGCAGTCCTTTTGCTCGCTCAACTCAATAACGTTAAATGGAGTGTCTTGTGGAAATTGCCTGTCTCGACCTGGAAGGGGTGCTGGTCCCGGAAATCTGGATCGCCTTCGCCGAAAAAACCGGTATTGAATCCTTGCGGGCCACCACCCGGGACATTCCCGACTACGACGTGCTGATGAAACAGCGCCTGCGCATTCTGGATGAGCACGGGCTGAAGCTCTCGGACATTCAGGAAGTGATCGCCACCCTCAAGCCCCTGGACGGTGCCATCGAGTTCGTCAACTGGCTGCGCGAGCGCTTCCAGGTGGTGATCCTGTCGGACACGTTCTATGAGTTCTCCCAGCCGCTGATGCGTCAACTGGGCTTCCCGACGCTGTTGTGCCACCGGTTGATCACCGACGAGAACGACCGGGTGGTGAGCTATCAACTGCGTCAGAAAGACCCGAAGCGTCAGTCGGTGTTGGCCTTCAAGACGTTGTACTACCGGGTGATTGCTGCGGGCGATTCCTACAACGACACCACCATGCTGGGCGAGGCCGACCGCGGGATCCTGTTCCATGCGCCGGAGAACGTGATTCGCGAGTTCCCGCAGTTCCCGGCGGTGCATACCTTTGAGGATTTGAAGAAAGAGTTCATCAAGGCGTCGAATCGACAGTTGAGCCTGTAAGTTACTTGGCGTGGCTGATGGCCTCATCGCAGGCAAGCCAGCTCCCACAGGTTGACCGCGCTCCCATGTGGGAGCCGGGCTTGCCCGCGAGGGGGCCGGTGTGGCCACTGCACAGCCTAGACCCCTGCGAGCAAACTCTCATACGGAATGCGCAATCCTTCATGCAGGCGTTTGATCATCGACAAGCTCAGTTTGCGCTTATGGTTCAGCACTTCAGAAACCCGTCCGCTCGGCCCTATGAAAGGCTCCAGGTCGCGGGCGGTCAGGCCTAACTGCTCCATTCGAAATTTAATCGCTTCTACCGGGTCCGAAGGCGGCATTGGATGCGCCGCTTCGTACTTTTCGATCAGTATTGCGAGAATTTCCAGCTCGTTACCCTCAGGCGAGCCGATTTGCGCTTCCCACAGCTGCTCGACACGGGCGAGCGCAGCGGTCAGGTCTTCCTGGGAATGAATGGGTTTGATGTTCATCACACGGTCTCCGCGTTGATCTGATCGTATTGCGCGTGGGTCCCCACGAAGCGTATGAACGCAAGCTGTCGCTGATAATTGATCGCCATGATCACTCGATACTTGTTGCCGCCTATGTTGAACACAACCCTGCCCCCTTTGAGAATGCTCGCTGTCCTTAGCTCTGCTTGGAGGGCTTGTGGTGTCGGGTAGACAGCTTTTTCCATATGGCGATACAGCTCGACCAGCGGCGTTGGCATCCATGCAACCAGGGTGGTTTTCCCAGAATATTCGTAGGGTAGACAGAGCGATTATCCGCATCGCTGCCACCTCCCAATTTGGGAGATGATAGGTGCGGTTGAGGGCGGATGCAATCTCGGAAATCTTTCCTGACAAGTAGGCAGGCGTTTCATGTGATCCTTCACAGACGGCTGGTGGACGGTTGAAACCGGACGCTATCCTCCGGCTTCAACCCCGTCTACTTCGGCACTGATTCAGGTCTTTTCTGCTGCTTGGCTCCACGTCGCAGAGCCAGGGAGGGGCTGCGTGCTACAGGTTTTCCAAGGTTTGTAACAACACCCGCACCTTGGTCATCGACTCCTGATACTCCGCCTGCCATTGCGAGTCTGCGACGATCCCGCCGCCGCCCCAGCAGCACACCTGACCATCCTTGACCAGCAGGCTGCGGATCGCGATGGAGCTGTCCATCTCGCCGCGCACGTCCAGGTACAGCAGCGAACCGCAATACAACCCGCGCCGGGTCGGCTCCAGCTCATCGATGATCTGCATCGCGCGAATCTTCGGCGCGCCGGTGATCGAGCCGCCGGGGAAACTGCCGGCGATCAGGTCGAGGGCGTCTTTATCGTCGGCTAATTCGCCGGTGACGCTGCTCACCAGGTGATGCACATTCGGATAGCTTTCCAGGCTGAACAACTCCGGCACTTTCACCGAGCCGGTGCGGCAGGTGCGGCCCAGGTCGTTGCGCAGCAGGTCGACGATCATCAGGTTCTCGGCACGATCCTTCGGGCTGGCCAGCAGTTCGGCGGCGTTGGCCGCATCTTCCGCAGGCGTTGCACCGCGTGGCCGAGTGCCCTTGATCGGGCGGGTTTCCACCTGGCCCTGGCTGATTTTGACGAAGCGCTCCGGCGACAAACTCAACACCGCACCATTATCCGGCAGGCTCTGGAACCCGGAAAACGGCGTCGGGCACGCTTCGCGCAGGGCGCAGTACGCCACCCACGGATCGCCACCGCACTGGGCGCGAAAGCGTTGGGCAAAGTTGACCTGGTAGCAGTCGCCAGCCTGGATGTAGGCCTGGATGCGGGCGAGGGCGTGTTCGTAGGTTTGCGCTGTAATGTCCGGGGCCATCGCGCCGTGCAGCTTGAAGGTTGCCAGCGGGCTGATGGCCGGCTGGCTGAACAAAGTGATCAGACGTTGCCGTTCGCTTTCCACCAGCTTGGGGTGGAACACCAATTGGCTGGTCTGCGCCTGGTGATCGCTGATCAAGGCCCAGGCGTACAGGCCAAAGCGCGCGTCCGGCAGGTGCAGGTCGTCCACGGCCACGTGCGGCAGGTGCTCAAGATGGCGACCGAAATCGTAGCTCAGGTAGCCGATCAGGCCGCCGGCAAAGGGCAGTTCGTAGGGCGCGGGAATCGTGGCCTCACCCAACAACCTCAGGTTTTCCCGCAAGCGTTGCAGGAAATCGCTGCCGCTTTCGTCAGGCCATACCGCCAGGGTCGCCTCGGGCCAGGCGCTCAACAGGTCATAACGGCCGCGTTCGGCCGTTGGCCGGCCACTGTCCAGCAGCACGGCGCCGGGTGCATGGCGAATCGCCGCGAAATACTTGGCAGGGTTGGCCCGGTAGGGCAGCGGATGTACGGAGCAGCTCACAGGATTCAGCCCTCGACCGCAGGAATATGCCCAAACATTTCCTGCACAAACTTCACGCGCTCCTCGGGAGTTTCCGTTACGCCGGCCGCCTTCAGCTCTTCGAGCCGCGCCTCCACCGCATGGGTGCGCAAGGTCAGGCCGCAGTCGTTGGCGATCTGGATATTCAGCCCCGGGCGAGCGTTAAGCTCCAGGATCAATGGACCCTTTTCCTGGTCCAGCACCATGTCCACGCCGATATAACCCAGGCCGCACAGTTCATAGCAACCGGCGGCGAGCTTCATGAAGCCGTCCCAGTTGGGCAGTTGCACGCCGTCTACCGCGTTGGTGGTGTCGGGGTGCTTGGTGATGATGTTGTTCAGCCAGGTGCCGCGCAAGGTCAGGCCGGTGGCCAGGTCGACACCCACGCCAATCGCGCCCTGGTGCAGGTTGGCCTTGCCGCCGGACTGCCGGGTGGGCAGGCGGAGCATGGCCATTACCGGGTAGCCCATCAGCACAATGATGCGGATGTCCGGCACGCCTTCGTAGCTGATGCTCTTGAAGATCTGGTCGGGCACCACGCGGTATTCGATCAGCGCCCGGTCACGGTGGCCGCCCAGGGAATACAGGCCGGTGAGGATGCTGGAAATCTGATGCTCGATCTCTTCATGGCTGATGATCTTGCCGGAGACGGTGCGATAGCGGCCTTCGAAACGGTCGGCGATCACCAGGATCCCGTCACCGCCGGCGCCCTGGGCCGGCTTGATCACAAAGTCGCTGCGCCCACCGATGATGTCGTCGAGCTTGTCGATTTCTTTCTCGGTGGAAATAACCCCGTACATTTGCGGCACATGGATGCCGGCCGCCATCGCCCGTTCCTTGGTGATGATCTTGTCATCCACGATCGGGTACAGGCTGCGCTTGTTGTACTTGAGCACGTAGTCGGCGTTACGCCGGTTGATGCCCATGATCCCCCGCGCTTCGAGGGCCTTCCAGGTCTTCCAGAAGCCGAACATTACGAGTCAGCCTTGAGGAAGGCCTTGAAACGTACCAGTTCGGTGAGGCGGTAGCCGCGATAGCGACCCATGGCCAGCATGAAGCCCACCAGGATCAAAAGGATCGCCGGGAAGGTGAACACGAAGTAGATCAGCTCCGGCACGCTCATGATGATGTGGGCCAGGGAGGCGGCGAACAGCGTGCCGATCGCGACTTTCATCGCATGGCCGCCACCGCGTTCTTCCCAGGTGATCGACAGGCGTTCGATGGTCATGGTCAGAATCACCATCGGGAACAGCGCCACCGACAACCCGCGCTCCAGGCCCAGCTTGTGGCTGAACAGGCTGATGGCCGCGATCAGCACCACCACGAAGGTCAGCACCACCGACAGCCTCGGCAGCATCTGCAGCTTCAAGTGTTCCAGGTAGGACCGCAGCGATAACCCCAGCGCGGTAATAATGGTGAACAGCACAATCCCGAAGCCCAGTTGCGTTTCCCGGAACGCCAGGGCAATCAGCACCGGCGTAAAGGTGCCGAGGGTTTGCAGGCCGATCAGGTTGCGCAGGATCAGGATCACCAGCACGCCAATCGGGATCATCACCATGATCATGAAGGTCTGCTGGGTTTGCAGCGGCAGGCCATACAGCGAGTATTCGAGGAAGTTGGCGTCAGTGTTTTCGTCGGTCAGCTTGGCCAGGCGAATCGCGTTCATTTCGCTGTTGTTGAGGCTGAAGGTCACCATGGCCTTTTTGCCACCCTCGACGGTGATCAGGTTTTCATCGCCGGTCCACCACAGCAGGCGGTCGCTCGGCAGGCCTTGTTCGCCGGTGTCCGGGTTGAAGTACAGCCAGTCATTGCCGTTGAAGCTGCGCAGCCAGAGTTCCGGGGTTTGCGGCTGGTCGGCCACCAGGCGGATGGTATGGACCTTTTCCACCGGCACGTGGGCGATGGACAGCAGCAACTCGACGATCTTGGCCTTGTGCGGCGTGGACGGGTCGCCCGCCAGCAGCAGCTTCACGTTATCGTCATTGAGGTTGTTGGTGCGCTTGATGGCTTCGCTGATAAACGTCTCGACGTCGGCCGAGTGCTGGCGAATCGGTGCCAGCAGGGCTTCGGCGGCGATTTTTTCCGGGCCGTCGACGGCGATGCTGTCGCGGAAGGTCGGGCCCTTGACCTTGACCTTTTCACCGCTGTAACGCTTGGTCAGCACCAGGCGGTAGTAGAGGGTCTGGTTGCCCTTGGCCCGGCGTGCCGACCAGGTGACCTTGCGGTTGCCATCGAGGCGGTTGACGCTCACGCCGTAGTTATTGGAAATAAAGCTTTCATTCAGGCTCACGAAGTCGCGGCTCAGGGGCGGCACGAACATCTGGATTTTCACCGGGTCCTTGGCGCTGGCGACGAACTCGACCTTGGCGTCGATGTTCCACAGGTCGTCAGTGGCGTCCTCGGTGACGGGGATCCCCAGCACGAAAATCTGATAGGCGGTGACCGAAATACCCAGCACCACCAACACGGCGATCAGGATTTTCAGGTGCAAATTAAGAGAGCGCATTCAAATTACTCGGCGGTATGAGCGTCGGTGGCGCAGGCAGGTTTGCCCGCCGCGTATTTAAGACTGGGGTCGACCAGCGCATCAAAGCGTTTCAGCGCTTCGGAGCCGATCAGCAGCGGATATTGGAAGGCGCTGCGGTCAGTCAAGTTCACTTCGATACTGCGTAAAGCGGTGCCCATGCAGATGTCCAGGGCGATGACTGGGCGGGCGGTGTAGTTTTTGTCTTCATCGGGGTCGTAGTCACCGGCGCGGCGCTTGATCTTGCTGACGCGGGCCAGGGGACGCTCGATGGGGTGGGAGTGTGCGGTGTCGATAGCCAGGTAGAAGCGCACCCAGGATTCGCCGTTGCGCTTGAAACGCTTGATGTCGCGGGCGCTCAAGGACGCGGTCTTGGCGCCGGTGTCGAGTTTGGCGGCCACTTCCAGGTCAATGCCCGCCAACTTGGCGTATTCATTGAGGCCATACACGGTTTTCTCGGCAGCAACGCCAAGTCCCGGTATAGACAGCAGGAGCAAAAGGGGGAAGGGCTTGAGTCTCATAAATCCTGACGCGATGCCGTGCGATGTTCAATTCAAGGCGACTGGCATTGCTGCGCAATCTCTGGTGCGCCTTTTCATCCATGGATGTCAGGCAAAAGTGGCCGGCATTCTAACATGAAGGTTTTCTTGCGCCAGCGCTGGCAGCCGGCCATGCCCCGATAGAGTGCAAGGCTGGTTATTAGACGATTGTCGACAATGTGTATTTATTCTTTGACTATTTGGGCCTGATTGGCTAGTTTTTGCGGCATTGCTTTTAAAGGTGTCGACAATATGCTGGATCAACTGGAAACCCCAGTCGTAGCCCCAGACGATTCCCAGACCATGTCCGAGAACGTCTTCCGGCGTATCCAGGCCGCCATCGTCAAGGGCGAGATTGCCCCCGGCAGCAAGATCTCCGAGCCGGAACTGGCGCGCACCTATGGCATCAGCCGTGGCCCGCTGCGCGAGGCGATCCACCGCTTGGAAGGCCAGCGCCTGCTGGTGCGCATCCCCCATGTGGGCGCGCGAGTGGTCTCCTTGAGCCATGAAGAGCTGATCGAACTCTACGAAATCCGCGAATCCCTGGAAGGCATGGCCTGCCGCCTGGCGGCCGAGCGCATGACCGACGCCGAGATCGAAGAGTTGCGCCAGGTGTTGCACACCCACGAGCGCGATGCGGCGTTCCAGGCCGGTGTGGGCTATTACCAGCAGGAAGGCGACTTCGATTTTCATTACCGGATAATTCAAGGCGCCGGCAACCGCACCCTCACCCAAATGCTGTGCGGCGAGCTGTATCAGTTGGTGCGCATGTACCGCATCCAGTTCTCCGCCACCCCCAATCGTCCACGCCAGGCCTTTGCCGAGCATCACCGCATTCTTGACGCGATTGCCGATCGCGACGGTGAACTGGCCGAGTTGTTGATGCGCCGTCATATCGGCGCTTCCAAACGCAACATTGCCCGTCACTTCCCGGACGGCGCTCCCCAATCACGAGGTGAGTCATGAGTTCCAATAACAACATCACTCCAGGCCAGCGTTTCCGTGACGCCGTTGCCAGCGAGCAGCCTTTGCAAGTCGTTGGCGCGATCAACGCCAACCACGCGCTGCTGGCCAAGCGCGCCGGTTTCAAGGCGATCTACCTGTCGGGTGGCGGGGTGGCTGCCGGCTCCCTCGGCGTGCCGGACTTGGGGATTACCGGCCTGGATGACGTACTGACCGACGTGCGCCGCATCACCGACGTGTGCGACCTGCCGCTGCTGGTGGACGTGGACACCGGCTTCGGCTCCTCGGCATTCAACGTGGCGCGTACCGTCAAGTCGATGATCAAGTTCGGCGCGGCGGCGATCCATATCGAAGACCAGGTAGGCGCCAAGCGTTGCGGCCATCGCCCGAACAAAGAAATCGTGTCCCAGCAGGAAATGGTCGACCGCATCAAGGCCGCCGTGGATGCGCGCACCGATGACAGCTTTGTGATCATGGCCCGCACCGATGCGTTGGCCGTGGAAGGCCTGGAGTCGGCCCTGGAACGTGCCGCCGCCTGCATCGAAGCCGGTGCCGATATGGTGTTCCCGGAAGCCATCACTGAACTTGAGATGTACAAGCTGTTCGCCTCCCGGGTGAAAGCGCCGATTTTGGCCAACATCACCGAATTTGGCGCCACGCCGCTCTATACAGTCGATCAGTTGAAATCTGCGGATGTTTCCATCGTGCTGTACCCGCTCTCGGCGTTCCGCGCCATGAACAAGGCCGCCGAAAACGTCTACACCGCGATCCGTCGCGACGGCACCCAGCAGAACGTGATCGACACCATGCAAACCCGCATGGAGCTTTACGATCGCATCGACTATCACACCTTCGAGCAGAAGCTCGACGCGCTGTTCGCCGCCAAAAAATAAAGGCTGTTCGCTCACTGTAGGAGCCGGCTTGCCGGCGATGGCGCCTTCAAGGATTGCGCCGATATCGGGGGACTCATCGCCGGCAAGCCGGCTCCTACAGTAGAGGGTGTGTTGTGAACACGCCTCCCTGAATAACTACAAGATTGGAGATAACCATGGCTGAAGCAAAAGTACTGAGTGGCGCTGGCCTGCGTGGCCAGGTTGCCGGGCAAACCGCGCTGTCCACCGTGGGCCAGGAAGGTGCCGGCCTGACCTACCGCGGCTACGACGTACGTGAACTCGCCGCCGACGCGCAGTTTGAAGAAGTCGCCTACCTGCTGCTCTACGGCGAACTGCCGACCCAAGCTGAACTGGCGGCCTACACCGCCAAGCTCGGCAAACTGCGTGACCTGCCGCAAGCGCTTAAAGAAGTGCTGGAACGCATCCCCGCCGACGCCCACCCGATGGACGTGATGCGCACCGGCTGCTCGTTCCTGGGCAACATCGAGCCGGAGAAAGACTTCTCTGTGCAGCGCGATGTGACCGACCGCCTGCTGGCCGCGTTCCCGGCGATCATGTGCTACTGGTATCGCTTCAGCCACGACGGCCAGCGCATCAATTGCGTGACCGACGAGCCGTCCATCGGCGGCCACTTCCTGCACCTGCTGCACGACAAGAAGCCGAGCGACTTGCACGTCAAGGTGATGAACGTGTCGCTGATCCTCTACGCCGAGCACGAGTTCAACGCCTCGACCTTCACCGCGCGTGTCTGCGCGTCGACCCTGTCCGACCTGTATTCCTGCGTCACCGCAGCCATCGGTTCCCTGCGTGGCCCGCTGCACGGCGGCGCCAATGAAGCGGCGATGGAGATGATCGAGCGTTTCTCTTCTGCCCAGGAAGCGGTGGAAGGCACCCTCGGCATGCTGGCGCGCAAGGACAAGATCATGGGCTTTGGCCACGCGATCTATAAAGACAGCGACCCGCGTAATGAGGTGATCAAGGGCTGGTCGAAAAAACTCGCAGACGAAGTGGGCGACACCGTACTGTTCAACGTTTCCGAAGCCATCGACAAGACCATGTGGGAGCAGAAGAAACTGTTCCCCAACGCCGACTTCTACCATGCCTCGGCGTACCACTTCATGGGCATCCCGACCAAGCTGTTCACCCCGATTTTCGTCTGCTCGCGGCTTACAGGATGGGCCGCGCATGTATTTGAACAGCGAGCCAACAACCGCATCATCCGTCCGAGCGCCGAGTACATCGGCGTTGAGCAGCGCAAGTTCGTGCCAATCGAACGTCGCTGAGTGGTGGGAATCTGAGGTGCCGGTTTTCAGGATTGGAACCGGTTCAATGTGGGAGCTGGCTTGCCTGCGATAGCACCACCTTGGTGTAACTGACACACCGAGGTGCCTGCATCGCGGGCAAGCCCGGCTCCCACAGGGACCGTGTTCATCCAGGCCAATGCCACAGGTTTTTGCTGTACACCTTACCGTGACCGAGTCCGAGCCTATGAACACTGAACACCGCAAACCGCTGCCCGGCAGCCGCCTGGATTACTACGACGCCCGCGCGGCAGTCGATGCAATCACCCCCGGCGCCTACGCCACACTGCCGTACACCTCTCGCGTACTCGCGGAAAACCTGGTGCGCCGCTGCGACCCGGCGACCCTCAGCGCGTCCCTGAGCCAACTGATCGAACGCAAGCGTGACCTCGACTTCCCGTGGTTCCCGGCCCGTGTTGTCTGCCACGACATCCTCGGCCAGACCGCGCTGGTGGACCTCGCCGGCCTGCGTGATGCCATTGCCCTGCAAGGCGGTGACCCGGCCCAGGTCAACCCCGTGGTGCCGACCCAACTGATTGTCGACCATTCCCTGGCTGTCGAGGCCGGTGGCTTTGATCCCGACGCGTTTGAAAAAAACCGCGCCATCGAAGACCGCCGCAACGAAGACCGTTTCCACTTTATCGAGTGGACCAAAAAGGCCTTCAAGAACGTCGACGTGATCCCGCCGGGCAACGGCATCATGCACCAGATCAACCTGGAGAAAATGTCTCCGGTGATCCAGGTACGTGACGGCGTGGCCTTCCCGGACACCTGCGTCGGCACCGACAGCCACACGCCTCACGTAGACGCACTGGGCGTGATCGCCATCGGCGTTGGCGGCCTGGAAGCCGAGAGCGTGATGCTCGGCCGCGCCTCGTGGATGCGCCTGCCGGAAAGCGTCGGCGTGGAGCTGACGGGCAAGCTGCAACCGGGCATTACCGCCACCGACATGGTGCTGGCGCTGACTGAGTTCCTGCGCAAGCAAAAGGTCGTCGGTGCATGGCTGGAGTTCTTCGGTGAAGGCGCCAGCGCCCTGACCCTGGGCGACCGCGCCACCATCTCCAACATGGCCCCGGAATACGGCGCCACGGCGGCGATGTTCTACATCGACCAGCAGACCATCGCCTACCTGAAACTCACCGGCCGTGAAGACGAGCAAGTCACGCTGGTGGAGCAATACGCTCGCCACACTGGCCTGTGGGCGGATGACCTCAAGGGCGCGCAATACGAGCGTGGCCTGAGCTTCGACTTGTCCAGCGTAGTGCGCAACATGGCCGGCCCGAGCAACCCCCACGCCCGCGTCGCCACCAGCGACCTGGCCGCCAAGGGCATCTCTGGCCAGTGGGATGACGTGCCGGGGCAAATGCCCGACGGCGCGGTGATCATCGCGGCCATCACCAGTTGCACCAACACCAGCAACCCGCGCAACGTGATTGCCGCCGGGTTGCTGGCGCGCAACGCCAACCAGCTCGGGCTGGCCCGCAAACCGTGGGTCAAGTCGTCCCTGGCACCGGGTTCGAAAACCGTGGCCATGTACCTCGACGAAGCGGGCCTGACCACCGAGCTGGAGCAGTTGGGTTTCGGCGTGGTGGCGTTTGCCTGCACCACCTGCAACGGCATGTCCGGCGCTCTCGACCCGGTGATCCAGCAAGAGATCATCGACCGCGACCTGTACGCCACCGCCGTGCTTTCGGGTAACCGCAACTTCGACGGCCGTATCCACCCGTATGCCAAGCAAGCGTTCCTCGCTTCGCCGCCGTTGGTGGTGGCTTACGCGATCGCCGGCACCATTCGTTTCGACATCGAAAAGGACGTGCTGGGCCTGGACGTAAACGGCAAGGAAATCCGCCTGAAGGACATCTGGCCGAGCGACGAAGAAATCGACGCGGTGGTCAAGGCGTCGGTCAAGCCGGAACAGTTCCGTCAGGTCTACATCCCAATGTTCGCGATCCATGAAGACACCGGCCCCAAGGTCACGCCGCTGTACGACTGGCGCCCGCAAAGCACCTACATCCGCCGCCCTCCTTATTGGGAAGGCGCCTTGGCCGGCGCGCGTCCGCTCAAGGGCATGCGCCCGCTGGCGGTGCTGCCGGACAACATCACCACCGATCACCTGTCGCCGTCCAACGCGATCATGCTCGACAGCGCCGCCGGCGAATACCTGGCGAAAATGGGCCTGCCGGAAGTCGACTTCAACTCCTACGCGACGCACAGGGGCGACCATTTGACCGCCCAGCGCGCCACGTTTGCCAACCCGAAACTGTTCAATGAAATGGTCATCGAGGACGGCAAGGTCAAGCAGGGTTCGCTGGCACGCCTGGAGCCCGAAGGCAAGGTCACGCGTATGTGGGAAGCGATCGAAACCTACATGGAACGCAAGCAGCCGCTGATCATCATTGCGGGCGCCGACTATGGCCAGGGCTCGTCCCGGGACTGGGCGGCCAAGGGCGTACGCCTGGCCGGTGTGGAAGCGATTGCCGCCGAAGGTTTCGAGCGCATCCACCGCACCAACCTGGTGGGCATGGGCGTGTTGCCGCTGGAGTTCCTGCCGGGCACCGACCGCAAGACCCTGCAGATCGACGGCACCGAAACCTACGACGTGATCGGCGAACGCACCCCGCGTACGCAACTGACGTTGGTGATCAACCGCAAGAATGGCGAGCGTGTCGAGGTGCCGGTGACCTGCCGCCTGGATACCGCTGAAGAAGTGTCGATCTACGAGGCGGGCGGCGTGTTGCAACGTTTTGCCCAGGACTTCCTGGAATCGGCTGTTACCGCCTGACAACCGTGGCCGGGGTTCGCGCCCCGGCCCATGAGGATCATCATGTCTCACGTACCGCAGATCAAGATTCCCGCCACCTACATGCGTGGCGGCACCAGCAAGGGTGTGTTTTTCAGCCTCAAGGATTTGCCCGAATCGGCCCAGGTGCCGGGCGCTGCTCGGGATGCGTTGCTGTTGCGGGTGATCGGCAGCCCCGACCCGTATGACAAGCAAATCGACGGCATGGGCGGCGCGACTTCCAGCACCAGCAAAACCGTGATCCTCGCCAAAAGCACCCGCGCGGATCACGACGTGGACTACCTGTTTGGCCAAGTGTCCATCGACAAGCCGTTCGTGGACTGGAGCGGCAACTGCGGCAACCTGTCGGCGGCGGTGGGTTCGTTTGCCATCAGCGCCGGTTTGGTGGACGCCGCGCGCGTTCCGCAAAATGGCGTGGCCGTGGTGCGTGTCTGGCAGGCCAATATCGGCAAGACCATCATCGCCCACGTGCCGATCACGGACGGCGCGGTGCAGGAAACCGGTGACTTTGAACTGGACGGTGTGACCTTCCCGGCCGCCGAAGTGCAGCTTGAATTCATCGACCCGGCGGCGGAAGAAGAGGGCGGCGGGGGCTCGATGTTCCCTACCGGCAACCTGGTGGATGACCTGGAGGTGCCGGGTGTCGGCACGTTCAAAGCGACGCTGATCAATGCCGGGATACCCACCATCTTCATCAATGCCCAGGACCTGGGCTACACCGGTACCGAGCTGCAGGGGGCGATCAACAGCGACCCCAAAGCCCTGGCGATGTTTGAAACCATCCGCGCCCACGGTGCGTTGCGCATGGGCTTGATCAAACACCTGGACGAAGCGGCCCAGCGCCAGCACACGCCGAAGGTTGCATTTGTGGCACCGCCTGCGGATTACGTGGCGTCCAGCGGCAAGGCGATCAAGGCGGGCGATGTCGACCTGCTGGTGCGGGCGCTGTCCATGGGCAAGCTGCACCACGCGATGATGGGCACGGCGGCGGTGGCGATTGGCACGGCGGCGGCGATTTCCGGCACGCTGGTGAATTTGGCGGCAGGCGGTGTGGAGCGCAATGCGGTGCGGTTCGGGCACCCGTCCGGCACGTTACGCGTAGGCGCCGAGGCCAGCCAGGCCAACGGTGAATGGGTGGTGAAAAAAGCCATCATGAGCCGCAGTGCGCGGGTGTTGATGGAAGGGTTTGTGCGCGTGCCCGGCGATTCGTTCTAAACAATCAACAGGCAGGCACCAAGACCTGCCTTTTATAAAACATCAACCCTGACCCTGAGGATGGACCACACCTAACCCACTTTGGAGTACTGCCATGAGCGCCAACGTCGACCAGAACAACCGCCCCGACTATGACCAGGTCCTGCAGGACATCGCCGACTACGTCCTGGACTTCAGGATTGAATCCCGCGATGCCTTGGACACCGCCCGCAACTGCCTGATGGACACCCTCGGTTGCGGCCTGCTGGCCCTGCGTTTCCCGGAGTGCACCAAGCACCTGGGCCCGATTGTCGAAGGCACGGTGGTGCCATTCGGTGCGCGAGTGCCGGGCACCTCGTTCCGCCTGGACCCGGTCAAGGCCGCGTGGGACATCGGCTGTATCGTGCGCTGGCTCGACTACAACGACACCTGGCTCGCCGCAGAGTGGGGCCATCCCTCGGACAACCTTGGCGGCATCCTCGCGGTCGCCGACCACCTCTCGCAAAAGCGTGTGGCCAACGGCGAGGCGCCGCTGACCGTGCGGGCGGTGCTGGACGCGATGATCATGGCCCACGAAATCCAGGGCGTGATTGCCCTCGAAAACTCCTTCAACCGCGTCGGCCTCGACCATGTGCTGCTGGTGAAAGTCGCCTCCACCGCCGTCACCGCCAAACTGATGGGCGCCAACCGTGAGCAACTGCTGTCGGCCCTGTCCCAGGCGTTTGTCGACGGCCAGGCACTGCGCACTTATCGGCATGCGCCGAATGCCGGTTCGCGCAAGTCGTGGGCGGCCGGGGATGCGTCGAGCCGCGGGGTGCGTCTGGCCGACATCGCAATGCGTGGCGAGATGGGGATTCCCGGTGTATTGAGCGCGCCGCAGTGGGGCTTTTATGACGTGCTGTTCAGTCACACCAACAAGGACCTGGCGCTCAAGCCCGAAGACCAGCGGGCCTTCAGCCTGTCGCAGCCCTACGGGACTTATGTGATGGAGAACGTACTGTTCAAGATCAGCTTCCCGGCCGAGTTCCATGCGCAAACCGCCTGTGAAGCGGCGGTTACCCTGCACCCGCAGGTGAAGCAGCGCCTGCATGAGATCGAGCGGATTGTGATCACCACCCACGAGTCGGCGATTCGCATTATTTCCAAGGTCGGGCCGTTGGCCAACGCGGCCGATCGGGACCACTGCCTGCAGTACATGACCGCGGTGCCGCTGGCATTTGGCAACCTGGTGGCCGAGCAATATGAGGATGAGTTCCACGCGGCCCATCCGATCATTGATGAGCTGCGCCAGAAGATGGTCATCGTCGAGGAGCCGCGCTACAGCCACGAATACCTGGAGGCGCACAAGCGCTCGATTGCCAACGCGGTGCAGGTGTTTTTCAAGGATGGCTCCAGCACCGAGCAAGTGGCGGTGGAATACCCGATTGGCCACCGCCGCCGCCGTGTGGAGGGTATTCCATTGCTCGAGGACAAGTTCAAGGCCAACCTGGCCACGCGTTTTACCGCGCAGCGCAGTGCCCAGATTTTTGCGCTATGCAAGGATCAGGCGAAGCTTGAAGCCACGCCCGTGAACCGATTTGTGGACCTGTTCGTCATCTAGACACCCCCACAGCACTCACTGTGTAAACCCAATCAATGTGGGAGCTGGCAAGCCAGCTCTCACATTTGTTCCGTGTTGTTCAACGGAAAGTGGTCGACTTCACGCCGTTACATGCTGCCTTCCACATCATCCAGGCTGAACGTCTCGGTATGGTCGTCGTAGGAGAAAATCTCCGCATAGCGTCCCCACGCCACCACGCTTTCCAGGGTTTTCTCCACAAAGGCTTCCGTCATCGAGTCTTCCAGTTCCTGCTCGAAGCGCACCCGTGGCGCCCGGTGGCCGCTGCGCTCAAGCAACACTTGGTGAATGCGTGCGGCCAATGGCACGTGGCGGATAAGGTGTTCGGCGAACAGGGTTTTACGCTCCTGGGTGCCGTAGTCGGCGAACAGTTTGCCGGCGTCGGTGAGGGTGATGTCAGCACCCTTGAGTTCGGCGAATCCCAGATGCTCAAGCATCTCCGCTACCGGGAACAGATCGTCGACTTCCAGCAAGCGCCGTTCGGCCACGGTTGGCAGGCCGGCGTGGCCGTTGTAGGGCTCGGCGGCCAGCGTTTCGATCAGACCGGCCATCAGGTTGGTGGAGACTTCCGGCAACAGGCTGCCCATTTTCAGCTCAGGCAAACCCCTGCTCGCGTCGGCGCTGCGCCGGTCAGTCATCAGGGCGTAGATGTCGTCGACCATTTGCCGGAAGGTCGGGTCCAGCCGGTTGCGCGGGTGTGCAAACGGTACCTTGATCTCGGCCACCACTTTACCGGGGTTGGACGACAGTACCAGGATGCGGTCGCACATCAGCACCGCTTCTTCGATGTTGTGGGTCACGATCAGGATCGACTTGATCGGCAACTGCTTGCCGCTCCACAGATCCAGCAGGTCGGTGCGCAGGGTTTCAGCGGTGAGTACGTCGAGCGCCGAGAACGGTTCGTCCATCAGCAACAGGGTCGGGTTGACCACCAGCCCGCGGGCGAAACCCACGCGCTGGCGCATGCCGCCGGACAGTTCCCGCGGGTAGGCGTTTTCAAAACCGTCCAGGCCGATCAGGTCGATGGCCGCCAGGGCGCGCCGGCGGGTTTCCTTGCGCTCGACCTGCAGGGCTTGCAGGCCGGCCTCGACGTTCTCCAGCACGGTCAGCCACGGGAACAGCGCAAAGGTCTGGAACACCATGGCCACGCCTTCAGCCGGGCCGGTGAGCGGCGCACCGTTGTAGCGCACTTCGCCCGACGACGGCTGAATCAGCCCGGCGATGATACGCAGCAAGGTCGACTTACCCGAGCCGGAGCGGCCGAGCATGCCGACAATCTCGCCCTCGTGCAGGCTCAAGTCCACGCCGCTGAGGACTTGCAGCTCGTCTTTACCTTTGCCGAACACCCGGTTCACGTTTTTCAACGAGTAGATTTCCGGGGTGTCGGCGGCGTGCTCGGTATAGGTAGTCATCACAGCGAATCCCATCAATTCAGACGAAGTTTGTTTTCAGCGATGGCGTACATCGGCCGCCACACCGCGCGGTTGAACGCCACCACGAAGATCGACATCACCACTACGCCCAGGGCGATTTTCGGGAAGTCGCCGGCGGCGGTGGTCTGTGCGATGTAGGCGCCCAGCCCGTGGGCGACCACATTGTCCTGGCCCCAGGACACGTACTCGGACACGATACTGGCGTTCCAGGCACCGCCCGAGGCGGTAATGGCGCCGGTGACGTAGTACGGGAAAATCCCCGGCAGCATCACCTTGCGCCACCACAACCAGCCGCGAATGCGGAAGTTGGCGGCGGCTTCCTTGAAGTCGTTGGGGAACGCGCTGGCGCCGGCAATCACGTTGAACAGGATGTACCACTGGGTGCCCAGCACAATCAGCGGGCTCAACCAGATATCCGGGTTGAGGTTGTAGTGCAGGATCACGATGACGAACACCGGGAACAGCAGGTTCGCCGGGAACGCCGCGAGAAACTGCGCCAGCGGCTGGATTTTTTCCGCAAGCGCAGGGCGCAAGCCGATCATTACGCCCAACGGCACCCAGATCAGCGAGGCGATGAAGATCAGCCCCACCACGCGCAACAGCGTGATCAGGCCCAGCACAAACACATGGCCGACTTCGGCGACGGTCACTTCGGTGCCCACATACTGCACGATGTGATACAGCGCATAAGCGGCCAGCAGCGCGATGAGTGTGCCCCACACCCAGTCGATCACTTTGGAGGCTTTGGGTGTTTCTGCCGGCAACGCCTTGAGTGCACCGCCCGCCAGGCTGAAACGTTTGTTGCCTATGCGGCTGATGGTACGGGTGATTGGCCGCAGGCT
The DNA here is from genome assembly GCF_034314165.1 of Pseudomonas sp. Bout1. Lineage (GTDB taxonomy): Bacteria > Pseudomonadota > Gammaproteobacteria > Pseudomonadales > Pseudomonadaceae > Aquipseudomonas. Next base: position 1,863,765 of record NZ_JAVIWK010000001.1, read on the forward strand.
GCGCTGGACGATGCGCGTGCGCTGGATCAGGTTCAGCAGCCAGGATTGCGGCGCGGCGCCTTGGGAGGCGGTGGTTTCCATGCGAAATTTGTCGGCCCAGGCCACCAACGGGCGGAACAGGAACTGGTCGTACATCAGGATGACGACAATCATCGCCAGGATCACGTAACCCACGGCGTGCAGGTCTTTCTGGGCAATCGCCAGGGCCAGGTACGAACCCACGCCCGGCAACGTAATGGTCTTGTCGCCGACGGTAATGGCCTCGGAGGCGACCACGAAAAACCAGCCGCCGGACATGCTCATCATCATGTTCCACACCAGCCCCGGCATGGCGAAGGGCACGTCGAGCTTCCAGAACCGCTGCCAACCGGAAAGCCGCAGGTTGGTCGACACCTCCACCAGGTCATGGGGCAGCATGCGCAGCGACTGGTAGAAGCTGAAC